>JBAWBE010000578.1:0-12180 GCA_049589635.1 Terriglobales bacterium | reverse complement strand
CATCTATGCCGTCTCGCGCACCGGTGTTACCGGCGAGCGTCAGCAGATGTCCTCTGATGCGCGCGGTCTGGTCAAGCGTATTCGCCAATTCTCCAAGCTGCCGGTCGCTGTTGGTTTTGGAATCTCTACGCCTGAGCAATTCGCCGCCGTCGGCAAATTCGCTGACGCGGCCGTTGTCGGAAGCGCCATCGTGCACGTCATTGAACAAAATTGCGCAAGGGAAGCGGCGTCTGTGGCAGAATTTATAAAGCAGCTTACAGCCGTCAGTCGTCAGCCATCAGCTATCAGTTCCGCAAGCAAACAGTGATGATTATGCGTGGTGGCGCAGGTGTCTTTTTCGCGGAACCAGACTGCGGACGTGTTTTACTGATTGCTGAAGGCTGATTGCTGACGGCTCTATGGATATCTCCGATTGGCGCAAGAAAATCGACGACGTCGACCGCAGAATGGCGGCGCTACTCAATGAGCGCGCAGCCGCCGTGATCGAGATCGGACGCCTCAAACGGGATGCGCGTATGCCGATTTACGAGCCCGATCGCGAGAAAGATGTCATCGCGAACGTGCAACGCAACAGCACCGGACCGCTAGGGGAACGCGATCTTGCGAAGATATACGAGCGCTTGCTGGACGTGATGCGCAGTATCCAGGGGCATGAGATCGTTCCCAATCCGGAGCGCAGCGGGCGCGAAACCGAACTGGATTTGCTGACCGAAGATTGACGGCCGAAGACTCACGACCAACGGCTAACGACGAACGACTGAAGTGTGGGATTAAGCGAGCAAACATGATTGTAGCAATGCTAGATTCCGCCAGTGAAGATCAGATCCAGCATGTGATCGATCAGCTGGTCCAGATGGGTTTTGAAGTGCACCGCTCGACGGGAGCGCTCAAGACCGTACTCGGCGGCGTTGGCACGCGCACCGACTTTGATACGCGCGAAGTCGAAATGCTGCCCGGCGTGCAGGAAGTGCACCGGATCACGTCGCCCTACCGGCTCGCCGGTCGCAACTTCCGTCCTGAAGGCACGGTCGTCAAGTTCTCGAACGGCGTAGAGATTGGCGGCAAGAATATCATCGTCATGGCTGGCCCGTGTTCGGTTGAGTCGCGCGAGCAACTCTTCAAAGTTTCGGAGCAGATTTCGCAGGCGGGAGCGCGCGTCCTTCGCGGCGGCGCGTTCAAGCCGCGATCGTCTCCTTATTCGTTTCAGGGGCTCGGCCTCGAAGGTCTCAAGCTCCTACGCGAAGCCGGCGACCGCTTCAACCTGCTTGTCATCAGCGAGGTCATGGAGATTTCGCAGATTGAGCTGATGCTCCCTTACATCGATATTTTCCAGGTGGGCGCGCGGAATATGCAGAACTTCAATCTGCTGCGGGAACTCGGCAAGGTTCGCAAGCCCGTGCTGCTCAAGCGGGGCATTGCTGCGACCTTTGAAGAGCTGTTATGTTCCGCCGAATACCTGCTGGCGGGTGGCAACTACGAAGTGATTCTTTGTGAGCGCGGTATTCGCACCTTTGAAACCTACACGCGCAATACCATGGATATCTCGGCGATTCCGATCATCCACAAGCTCTCGCATCTTCCGATGACAGCGGACCCTTCGCACGGCACGGGCCGACGCGACAAAGTTGCTCCCATGGCGCGGGCTTCGGTGGCTGCTGGGGCTGATGCGCTGCTGATTGAAGTCCATCCTCAGCCTGACAAGGCTTTGTCGGATGGCGCGCAGTCGCTCTATCCCGATCAGTTCGCCAAGCTGATGGAAGAGATTCGGATGATCGCCCCGGCGGTCGGACGGACAATCGCGTAAACTGCGGATCATCTCCCGATTCTGGAGTGGATCATGAAGACGATCTCTGCAATGCTCGCTTTCCTCGCGTTGGTGTTCCTAATCACGACGGCATCATTCAGCCAGCCAAGAGTAAATGTGGTCAAGTCTCCCCAAAGCGTGACACTGCAGGATCTGGCTTTCATATCCGGCCATAGTCGCGGCGAACTCGAGGGCGGCATTGCTGACGAAGAATGGAGTCGGCCGATCGGCGACACAATGATGGGAATCTATTGCTACGTAAAAGACGGCCGCGTCAAGATGTACGAGATGATGGCGATCGAGCAGACGGCAAACGGCCCTGTGCTACGGCTGAAACACTATAATGCGGGTTTGCAAGCGTGGGAGGAAAAGAACAAAGTGTGGGATTTCCCGCTCGTCAGATTCTCGCCTCACGACGCGGTTTTCGAAACTGCCGACAAGAGCATTCGCATCGGCTACCGCATGGCAGGCTCCGGTATTCTTGAAGCCACGCTCGAAGAAGCGGGTAAGAAGCCGGAAGTCTTCGAGTATAAGCACTCATCAGAGTGATGTCCCCAGAGTGATGCCCTTCAAGCAAGTCACCATCATCGGCACAGGCCTTATAGGAGGGTCGCTCGGACTTGCTCTCCGCAAGTGCCACCTTGCGGGCCGCATTGTCGGCTGCGATCGCGCTCCCGTTCTCAAACGCGCCAAGGATTGCGGCGCTATCGAAAAAGGCGCCACTAGTGTTGCCGAGGCTGTGCGCGGCAGCGATCTTATCGTCCTCGCGACCCCCGTGATTACCATCATCGATCTCATCGAGCGTCTCGGGCCGTCGCTTCCTGCGCGTACGCTCGTCACCGACGTTGGCAGCACAAAGACCGCGATCGTCCAGCGTGCTGCGAAGTCTTTCGGCCGTGCTGCCGGTCAGCGTTTTCTCGCCGGACATCCAATGGCTGGCAAAGAAAGCGCTGGAGTGGAATTCGCAGACGCCGATCTGTTTGAAGGCGCAGCGTGGCTTTTTACCCCGTTGCCGCGACAGAATCCGCAGGCCGGACTTTGCGGAGAATTCGTCCACTGCGTTGAGAAAATCGGCGCGCGCGTTGCGTTTCTTGATCCCGTCGAGCACGACCGCTTCTGTGCCTGGATCAGCCACCTGCCGCAGATGATTTCAACGGCGCTGGCGGCCACGCTGGTTGATGAATTCGGCCCCGATGCTCCACTTCTCGATATCGGCGGGCGTGCTTTGCGTGATCTCACGCGCATTTCGGGCTCGCCGTATTCGATGTGGCGTGACATAGCCGTCACCAACAAGAAAAATCTTGCCGACGCCCTGCACAAACTCGAACAGCGACTGGCTCACATCCGCGAGAACCTGGATAGCCGAGAGCTGGCGGCGGAATTTGAAAGGGCGCATGAGCTGAGGAAAGTCAAAAGTCAGAAGTCAGATTGAAGAAGTAGGCCTTCGAGCACCGAGCCTCAGGCGTCGAGCTAAACAACCGGTCGGCTTGCTCGCGGCTCAAGACTCGCGGCTCGTAACTGCGTTCTCGCCCGACTGCCACCATTTCATTTAGAATCACAACCGCCATGCACAAGGTCGTCGCCAGCGCCGAAGAGGCCATTCAAGACGTTTTCGATGGAGCCAGCATCATGATCGGCGGTTTCGGTCTCTGCGGGAATCCTGAGAATTTGCTCCGCGCGCTCGCCGCGAAAGGTGTCAAGAACCTCACCACCATCAGCAACAACGCCGGCGTTGATGGAGCAGGGGTGGGCGTGCTGCTCGCAAACCGCCAGATCCAGCGCCACATCGGAACTTACGTCGGCGAAAACAAGTTGCTGGAAGCCATGGTACTTGACGGCCGCGTGCAGCTCGACCTCGTTCCGCAAGGAACTTTTTCCGAGCGCATCCGCGCGGGCGGCGCGGGCATTCCGGCGTTTTTCACTCCCACAGGTGTCGGCACGGTCGTCGCCGACGGCAAAGAGGCGCGCGAATTCGATGGCCGCACTTACATCATGGAACGCGCTCTCAAAGCCGACTTCGCCTTCGTCAAAGCCTGGAAGGGTGATACCTGGGGCAACCTCGTCTATCGTAAGACCGCGCGCAATTTTAATCCCATGATGGCGACCGCGGCGAAGGTGACGATCGCGGAGGTTGAGCATCTGGTGCAGCCCGGCGAGTTGGAGCCCGACATGGTGCACACGCCGAGCGTGTATGTGAAAAGAATTTTCCAGGGCAAGCTGTTTGAGAAGAAAATTGAAAAGCGGACGGTAAAAAAAACAGTTGCGAGTAGCTAGACGCAAGTCGTTCGTCGTTGGTCGTCAGTCGTTCGGAATTCCGAGCAGCAGTGGTCGCCACACCTCTCCGAACGACCAACGACTAGCGACCGACGACATCTGTAAAACAAGAAACTTATGCCAGCTGATAAGCCCTCCAAAGACCACGAAAAACGCGACCGCATCGTAAAGCGCATCGCGCGCGAATTGCGCGACGGATTCTACGTCAACCTCGGCATCGGCATGCCGACGTTGATCGCCAACCACGTTCCCGCTGGCATGGATGTGATTCTCCAGAGCGAGAACGGAATGCTGGGCATTGGCCCCTATCCAGTCGAGGGCTGCGAAGACGCCGACCTGATCAACGCGGGGAAGGAGACCGTCAGCGAACTTCCTGGCACAGCCTACTTCTCGAGCGCCGATTCCTTCGCCATGATTCGCGGCGGGCATGTTGACCTGAGCGTGCTGGGTGCGATGGAAGTTGACGAAGGCGGCAATCTTGCCAACTGGATGATCCCGGGGAAAATGGTCAAGGGCATGGGCGGCGCGATGGACCTGGTCGCCGGCGCGCGCCGCGTTGTGGTCGCCATGGAGCACGCTACACGAGATGGACAGCCCAAGATTTTGAAGAAGTGCACACTCCCTCTGACGGGCGTGAAGGTCGTCGATACGATCGTGACGGAGATGGCTTATATCCGAGTTACGCCGGAGGGCCTGCTGCTGGAAGAGATTGCGCCCGGATTGACCGTTGAAGATGTTCAGCGCGCCACCGAGGCGAAGCTGCGCGTCAGTCGTACACTGAAAGCGATGGAGAGCTAGAGAGATAGGTGATTCGAGCTTTGCGTAGACGCCTCAGACGCGAAACGGCGCTCTCATTAACCGCACCGGAAGTAGGAAAATCTCCCGCACCAACTCTAATACTCCATGAACAGCGATTCCGAGGATGCGAAACGGCAGCAGTAAAAGCCACACGAACGGATAGATGATTAGCGCGAATAGCGCCAGCGGCCAGCACATAACGAACAGCACGCACCAGAGCAGAAACGCGAACATGGGGATACCTCCCTTGGAGAATAATACGGAAGGCGGGCGAAAGAAGTTCATACTGGACCGTTGCCCTAGCTATGCGACTCACAAACAATCATGCAAGGTCGAGAATGCAGAAGGCTGTTAAAGGCCGTTAGCCACAATGACTTGCAAGAGCCGATCACCGCAGCATGAAATTGACGACGACTTGAGTCGCGACGGCAACAGGCTGACCATTTAAGAGGTACGGCCGGTATCGCCACTGTTGAACGGCGCCGACTGCTGCCGGCAACAGTTCCTTTGGTCCCGAGATCGGCTTTAGTTCGGCGATCCGCCCATCTTTGTCGATTTCAGCCTGCAACACAACCGTTCCCTGGACCCGGTTCATTCGAGCCGATTCGGGATACACCGGAGCGACCTTGTGGATCAGCAGTCCCACCGCGATGCCCTGCGGTATTTTGGCGGGATTCTTATTTGCGTCGAGAGCCACTCCGCCTACTGTTTTGTCGTTGGCTATGGCGGGAGTGATGTCAGTTACTTTGTCTTTAAAAGCGAAACTAAATGGGATTTTGGAAGTGACTCGAATCGGTTTGCCATCTTTAATGAAGGGTGGAATTTCCATTTCTTGACGGCGGAGACTGCCCCTTCGGTGAGCAGCTCGTGGCCGCTGATTACTTCGACTCCATCCACGCTGCCCTCCTCGTTGATAGAGATTTGCAGCCAGACCTGACCTTGGATTCCCTCACTAGCAGCACGAATCGGATAGTCTGCCTTGGGCGTGTTCAGTGGCTCAAGTTGGGTGGAGTCGGGGACTTTTGCAGGCGATGCAGAAGCCGGTGGAACTGGGGAACTTTCCTGCGTTTTTGCAGCTTCTGCTGCCGAACTCGGCGGCGCGCCCGGACCGCCCTGCGTCGGCGGTGATGAGCCGGACTGAGCGGCAAGCTGCAAAGATCCGGCAAGAATGAAACCCGCTAAAATTTGAGGAAAGCGCATCGTGATGAAGAATTTAACATGTTCGACAACGATTGCCGAGGGCGAGATCTGGTCTACCTATCACAATTGCTCTCTCTAAGACGCGGCCAGGTACTTTTGCAGGAAATGTAACGCGCGCTGACCGGCGTCCCGCCAGACTTCGCTTTCAAAACCATGGCCTGCGCCCGGATAGATTTTGATTTCGTAGGGAATGCTTTTTTGCTCGAGCAGTTGCTGAAGGTTATACGCTTCGGCGACTGGGACTGTCGCGTCGGCCTCGCCGTGGAGAATTAGAGTCGGACACAGGCGGCGCATGAAGAGCCTCATCTCGCGCGGCAGCCCGCCGAAGAATTCGACGACCGCTTTAACTCGGCCATCGATGGTGGAATTGGCGAGCGAAAGATATGCGCCCAGCGAGAAGCCGAGGAGCGCGATGCGCTCGCGATCCACGGCGGGCTGTTTTTCGACGAAGCTGATTGCGTCCCAGAGTGTCTTCATCCAGACCGGAAAATTGCGGAGGATGGTGGGCTTGTCTGCGGATTGCGTATCGGTGCGGTCGAAGTAGTGGAGAACGTAAACAGCAAAGCCCTGTTCGGCCAGCTGCGCGGCGAATTTTTCCGTTCCCGCAACATCGCCGCCCGCGCCGTGCAGAGCGATAACTGCGGGCAGGGAAGTTCCGTTCGAGCCGGGAATGTAGGCGTCGATGCGGATCGGCTTGCTGCCGCTCTCGAACGTGAGTTGGGACTGCGTGATGGTTGGCATTTGGAGATTGGATGCGATCTTTGGTTGCTTGCACCACTTCATGACCTGAGGCGCAAGTGAGAGAGACGCGGCAGGCCGCGTCTCTACGACACTTTTTCGGATAGTTCCCGCAGAGCCTTTTCGTATGGGGCGCGGGCAATGCCGCGCTCGGTGATGATCGCCGATACATATTTTGCCGGCGTTACATCGAAGGCGGGATTCTCGATTTCGACTCCGTCGGGGACCATCTGTTTTCCGGCAATGTGCGTAACTTCTCGCGTGTTGCGCTGCTCGATGGGAATCTTGCTGCCGTCGGGAGTTTCGAGATCGACCGTTGAAATCGGCGCGGCAACGTAGAACGGAATGCCGTGCTCTTTCGCCAGTACGGCAACCGTGTAGGTTCCGATTTTGTTGGCTACATCGCCGTTGGCCGCGATCCGGTCGGCGCCTACTACGATGGCTCCGATCTTGCCCTGGCTCATCATCGCGCCCGACATGTTGTCGGAGATGACGGTGGTGGGAATTCCGTCTTTCATTAATTCCCATGCGGTTAGCCGCGAGCCTTGCAGAAACGGGCGCGTTTCATCGGCGTAGACGTGGATTTTTTTGCCTTGCTCGACGGCTGCGCGAATTACTCCGAGCGCGGTGCCGTAACCGGCGGTTGCCAGTGCTCCCGCGTTGCAGTGGGTTAGCACGCCGCCGCTCGCGGGCATTAGAGCGGCGCCGTGCCGGCCCATCGCTTGATTGGCCGCGATATCTTCGGCATGCATACGCTGCGCTTCTTCGACTAAAGCCTGTTTGATTTGCGGGATTGGACGGACGCGGAGGGTTTCGAATTTTTCCTGCATGCGGCGGATTGCCCAGAACAGATTTACGGCGGTAGGGCGCGTCTGGCGGATCGACTCGCAGATCTGGTCGAATTCTCTTTTGAGTTCGCCGCCGTTTTCGGCCTTCGAATTTTTCACGCCGAGCGCGATACCCATGGCGGCGGCCACGCCGATGGCGGGCGCTCCGCGCACAACCATATTGCGGATGACGTCGGCGACCTGCTCATGTGTTGTGCAGGTTACGTACACTTCTTCGGTGGGCAGCTTCGTCTGGTCGATGAAGACGACGCCGCGGTCGGTCCATTGCAGAGTTTCAATCATGAATTCGTCGTTTCTTAGTCGTCGGTCGTTAGTCGTTGGTCGTCAGTCGTTGGTCGTCAAGCTTAAATTTTAGACTAACGGATAATCGGAACATGCGGTGCCGTGTCTTCGGGCAAAACCCCACGGACGCGCGGGTCGTCCGCTACTTCGATCGCCTGCTTATAGGGACGAAAACCGCATTTTATATAGAAGGACAAGGCGGCGGGCGCGTCGAGATTACAGGTGTGCAGCCAGACGCGAGCAGCCGAGTTATTCCACGCGCGCTCGAGTACTGCCGTCATAAAAGCTCGTCCGAGGCGCTTGCCTATTGCTTCTGGAAACAATCCGAAGAAGGTGATCTCCACGTCCGGAGGCTGCGAGCGGTCCAGTTCCGCCATGCCGACCTCGCTTCGCTCGTGCTCGGCTACATACAATTCGTTGGTCGAGCTGTTCAACACGGCGGCAAGTTGCTCGTCGGTCATTTCTAGGCGACTGAACCAAAGCCACGGTGCGCCGGCTCTCCGGTAGAGAGCGCGATACCAATTGAGGCCGGGAGTTTGTATTGGGCGGAGGCGAACGTTGTTCTGCGAAAGACGATTCGGTGTGACTCCTGTCGCCGAAGGCCGTTCGCGCATCTCGAGGAAGGTTACGACTGACGCGATTTTGCCTGGAGTGAGGTCGGTGAATCCGTCGGGAATCATTGAGCTTGGTGTTCGCTGTTTCGTCACGCGTTGTTCGCGGCTAAATGTTCTTTGCGCACGTCATTTGCGGTGAAGATCGAAATAAAGGGCGCAGGGGCAGCGGCCTTTTCTACATTTGGTCGTCCGTGTGCATCCTGCCGTTCCACCAGGCACATCGCGCCAATTACTTCGAAACCGTATGCGCGGGCTGCTTCGATTGCGTCGATCGTCGATGCTCCTGTTGTGCAGACGTCGTCGACGATCACAACCGGCGCACCGGTTTCGCGAAAGCCTTCAATGCGTTGGCCTGTTCCGTGCTGCTTTTCGGATTTACGGACCAGGAAGCCATGCAGCGTGCCGCTGGTGACGGCTACCGCGACAACAATCGGATCGGCACCCATGGTTAAGCCGCCGATGGCTCGTGGTTCCCAGCCTTGTTCACGAATTTCCTCGAGAAATACCTGCCCGACCAGCTGGCTGCCGCGGGCGTCGAGCGTGGTGGTGCGGCAGTCGATGTAGTAGTCGCTGGTTGCGCCGGACGACAATTTGAACTCGCCCAGGCGGAATGATTTTGCGGCGAGCATCTCCAAAAGTTCCTGGCGGGCGGTGGACATGAATTTCAATTCCAAAGATAACAGCAGTCGCCGGTTGCCGGTAGGCAGTTGTCAGCGAACGAATCGGACAAAAGCGTACGACCTGGCACTGGTCGCCGGCTACGGACCGTTGAGCTTTTCCAGATGCCGGAATCCATCAGTCGCGTAGAACATCAGCGCGGAGATCGTTCCATTGTAGGCAATATGAACGATCAGGCCGGCAGCCACAGAGTTCTTGCGGGCTCGCACCATGGTTAGGACTATGCCCACCAGAAAGATCACCAGCACCGGTCCCCAGGAATACATCAGTTGCGAGCCGTGGAGCAGCGCAAAAGCAAATCCCGTAACGAAGATGGCTGCGGTCACGCCAATGCCGCGCGCGAGAACAGGGAAGAGAAATCCGCGGAAGAACAGTTCCTCCATGAGCGGGGCCAGCGTGATGCCAAAAATTGTAAGAACCCAGGCTTCGGCGGGTGTGCTGAAGAATGTATCGATCGGCAAATTTTTCGGGATTGGCAGGCGGCTGGCCAGGATTTGGAGAGCGAACGAAAGCACGACTCCGATGAGCACGTATCCGGCGGGCGACGACGGCCAGTTCCAGTGAATGGCATTGAGAAAATCAGGCCGGCCGCGTTCGCGCGTAACCAGGATGTACATATAGCCGAACACGAGCAGGTAGGCCAGGCCCTGTCCCGCTACGGCTACCAGTGGAATGCGCGCGATGTCGCCGATGTTGGAATGAGGATAGATCCAAAAGCGCGCGATCACTACTACGGCGAAGACTCCGGCGATGAGCGCTACGATTGTGAGAACTACCAGGCGGACGAGGTCGAGGGCGGTCCACGCGGGATCGCGTGGTACTTCAATCGGCGGCGGTGCGAAAATACCTTGTTCGGTGGGGCCTATCTCCGAGTGTATGTATGTGCTACTTACGGCGGCTAATGGATGCTGTCCGCTTTCGCGGGCGGGGGCGCCCGCGCCACACGAATCATCCGGAGGCGATGGCTGGATGAGGGATGGATCTTCGCGGAACGCGCTCACGCGGATTCCTGTCGAGCCGTTTCCGAAGAAGCGCGCTTGGCCGAACTGTTGATGGTGGAACCGTTCACGGCGGAACTAGTCATGGCGGAAGCGCTCGCTGAGCCGTTGAAGTAGGACGCCAACTCCTGGCCAGTGTACGACTTTTTGATGCGCGCGACCTGCTCAGGGGTTCCTTGCGCGACGATGCGGCCGCCTTCTTCTCCGCCTTCGGGGCCAAGATCGAGAATCCAATCGGCGTTGCGAATCACGTCCATGTTGTGCTCGATGATGATTACTGTGTTGCCGAGGTCGGTGAGGCGATGCAACACGTCGAGCAACTTGCGGACATCATCGAAATGCAGGCCGGTTGTGGGTTCGTCGAGCAGATATAGAGTTTTGCCGGTCTGGCGCTTGCTTAGTTCGCGGGCCAGCTTAATGCGCTGGGCTTCGCCTCCGGAGAGCGTGACTGCGGATTGACCGAGATGAATGTATCCCAGGCCGACATCGACCAACGTTTGCAGCTTCTGCCGAACTTGCGGAATGTTCTCGAGAATCTGCAGCACATCTGAAACCGGCATTTCGAGCAGGTTCGCGATCGAGTATCCGTTGTAGCAGACCGAGAGCGTCTCGTGATTATAACGATGGCCGCCGCAGACTTCGCATTGCACGTAGACGTCGGGCAGGAAATTCATCTCGATGCGACGCTGACCTTCGCCCTGGCAGGCTTCGCAACGCCCGCCGGGGACGTTAAATGAGAAGCGACCGGGCTTGTAGCCACGCTCGCGCGATTCGGGCAGCATGGCAAAGATGTCGCGCACGAGCGAGAAGATTCCTGTGTAGGTCGCAGGATTCGAGCGCGGAGTGCGGCCGATGGGCGACTGGTCGATGCGAATTACTTTATCGATGAGGTCGCTGCCCGTGATTGATTTGTGTGCGCCGGGCTCTTCACGCGAGCGATAGAGTTGGTGCGCTAGTGCGCGATAGAGGATGTCGTTGACTAGCGTCGATTTGCCGGAGCCGGAGACGCCCGTCACAACCGTCATTACGCCGAGCGGAAAGGCGACATCGAGATTTTTCAGATTGTTTTGGCGCGCGCCCAGAATCGTGATGGCCTTGCCGTTCGGACTGCGGCGCTGGGGCAGCATCGCTATGCGCTGGCGTCCTGAGATGTAAGCGCCGGTTAGAGACGCGGGCTCATCCATGATTTGAGCCGGAGTTCCGCTGGCGACTAACGCGCCTCCGTGGCGGCCGGCGCCCGGGCCGAGATCGATTACGTAATCTGCGCGGCGGATGGTTTCTTCGTCGTGTTCGACGACCAGCACGGTGTTGCCTAGATCGCGCAGGTCTTCGAGAGCGGCAAGCAGTCGTCCGTTGTCTCGCGAATGCAGGCCGATGGATGGCTCATCGAGAACGTAGAGCACGCCGCGAAGCTTGGAACCGATTTGCGTTGCCAGCCTGATGCGCTGGCCTTCGCCGCCTGAAAGCGTGGCTGCCGATCTGCCGAGCGACAGATAGCCGAGGCCGACCGCACTCAGGAATTCGAGACGCTCGATGATTTCGTGCAGAATTCGTCCGGCGATCGTTTCGTCGCGACCTGTCAGTTTGATTTTGCGTGCGGTCTCCAGGGCGCGCGCGATAGGCAGCGCGGTGAACTCGGCGATCGACATGCCATTGACCTTCACTGCCAAGCTTTCCGGCCGCAGGCGCTGTCCGTGGCAGGTGGGGCATTCCGTGGCCGACATGTAATCGAGCAGATAGTCGCGATAATTTTCGGATGTAGACGACTCCAAATTCTGTCTCAGGTGGCCGATCACACCCAGAAATCCCGTTCGCCCGCCGCGCACATTCTCACCGTAAAGCAGCAGGTTCTGAATCTTCTCGGGGAATTTCTCGAAGGGCGTGGAGAGATCAAGTCCGTATGCTTCGGCCACCAAACGCAACCCGTGGATCAGATTCTGCGACGC
>JBAWBE010000577.1:0-7916 GCA_049589635.1 Terriglobales bacterium | reverse complement strand
ATTTGACCTGAAAAAAGTTTACTGGGACAGACACATCGAAGATGCGCGAGCGGACTTGGCGGCGCATACCGACATCACTATCGAACGCAAGAGTCAGATCATTGAGATTTCGGTTACAGATCGGAATCGCCAGAGGGCCACTGCCATATGCCAGGCCTACGTTGACGAACTGAATCGTCTGGTGGCGCAATTGAGCACGTCCGCTGCTCGTCGCGAACGAATTTTCCTTGAGGGTAGGTTGCAAGAGGTCAACAAGGACCTGGAGGCCGCCGAGAAGCAATTCAGCCAGTTCGCCAGCAAGAACGCAGCGATTGACGTCAAAGAACAAGGCAAGGCTATGGTAGATGCGGCGGCGATTTTGCAGGGGCAGCTTATTGCCGCCGAGTCCGAACTCGAGGGCCTCAGGCAGATCTACACGGACAACAATGCCCGCGTCAGGACGCTGCGAGCACGCGTTGATGAGCTCAAGGTCCAGCTCGAGAAAATCGCCGGGAAAGGTGAGGACGCGTCCGCCTCGAACGAGGACCACGAACAGGATTCTTCTTATCCCACGATTCGCAAACTGCCCTTGCTCGGCGTTACTTATGCGGACCTGTACCGGCGAACACAGATTCAGGAAGCAGTTCTCAAGACCCTCACAAAAGAATACGAACTGGCCAAGGTCCAGGAAGCAAAGGAAATTCCCACGGTGAAAGTGCTCGATGCGGCCAGCGTGCCAGACAAGAAATCCTTCCCGCCGCGACTGCTGATCATTCTTCTGGGAACGTTTTTTGCTTTTTCCCTCGGCGTGCTCTTTGCGATCGAATCTGAAAACTGGAAATCCATCGACCCAACGGATCCGAAAAAACAGTTTGCTACAGAAGTTTGGCTCGGACTGAGAGCTCGCACGCCGTGGATTGCAAAGAACGGAGCGGGAGGCGAGAGCTCGCACCTCGCTTTAGGCGAACGAAAGGCCCCAGCTGGGCACGATGACGAATCGGCGTAGGTTCCGCCAATTTGTCTGTAACTGATTGTTGATTAAGGCGTTAAGGGGAAACCTGGCCTGTAAGTGACGGGGCGGAGCTGTATTCAGGCTGATAATGAGAAGGGAATCTCAGTAAACGGTGGCTATCATGCTTGGCGAGACCATGGCCATAAGCGGCAGTCAGTTCGGGGCCGATTACCGTGATCTACATTGGTACGCAGTGCAGACCCGCGCCAATCACGAAAAGCGCGTCCGCCAGCAGTTGGATCTGCGAGTGGTCGAAACCTACTTACCCGTGTATGAGTCACTGCGCCACTGGAAGGACCGTCGCGTCCGTTTGGAGTTGCCGCTCTTTCCTGGCTATCTATTTGTTCGTCTGGCGCTCTGCGACCGCTTGCAAGTGCTGCGAACTCCAAGCGTCGTCCGCATCGTCGAATTCGGCGGTAAGGCCGTGGCCCTTCCAGACCCTGAAATCGAAACCCTGCGCCGGGGACTCACGCACGAGCTGAGCGTCGAGCCCTATCCTTACCTGAAAGTGGGACGCCGCGTCCGTGTTACGACAGGGCCATTACAAGGATTCGAGGGCATTCTGGTCCGCAAGAAAAACAGATCGCGATTCGTCATCTCCCTTGACCTCATCATGCGGTCGGTCGCAGTTGAGACTGACGTGGCAGAACTGGAACCGATTCATGGCAGCATTCAGAGTGCGCGGACCTTCGCCGGGACCTGACCTCCCGCATGCAATCAGCCACAACAATCTGGGCATGGGAAGATTGGCAACTCCCTCTGACGATTGGGCTGCTGGGCGCCTTTCTGGCCGCCTCATTGTTCTTCACGCCGCTTCCGTTCGTATTGCTCTTGGGCGTTCCACTTTGTTTTTATTATTTCTCGCGGCCCTATGAGCTATTGCTGTTGATGGCGTTTTTGATTCCTTTCAACTTCGTGTTCAAAATCGGACCAGTTCCCATGGCGGTGGAGTTACTCAAGGTGTTTGCGTGGATTCCTATGCTGGTTCACCTTCGCGCCACCGGAAAATCTTTGCGGACGAGCCGATACAATTGGTGGTTTGCCATCGTGGGCGGACTTCTTCTGATCTCAGTCCTTCGTTCCAACACACTGCCTTTCACGATCAAAGAATGTTTGCGATTCCTCTCGAACATCGGCTTGTGCTATCTGGTGTTGAATCTGGTTGATAGTCGCGAAAAGGTGCTGCAGATCCTTCGGGTCTTGACCTATTCCACGTTTCTGGTCGCTTGCTATGGCTTCTATCAATTTGCAATCCAGGACTACGGAGGGCTTTTCTGGCTCATCAATCCCCGTCTGGACACCACCCTCGCTCCCGGTAGGGTCGCTTTTTGGGAATGGCGCAACCGTATTACGTCCGTGCTGACGTCCGAACTTGAATTGGGTCACTATTTCAATCTCTGCGTGCCGATTGGCATCGCGCTTTGGATGACGGAAGGTCGCAAACGCCTCGGCTCCAAGTGGCTGTGGATGACGCTGGCCATGCTCGTCGGCCTTCTGCTCACCTTCACGTTCGGCGCCTGGCTCGCCTTGCCTGCTACCTGGTGCGTCTTTTTTTTCCTCTTTGACAAGAAACATAGATGGAAGATGACGCTGGCAGCCGTTCTAGTCTTGCTCGTCCTCGCATCCTCGTTGCTCTACGCTCCCGTCCGGACCTCCCTGACGGAAAAAGCTCTAGGGAACGGCGTAGGTGGCCTCGCTTGGGACGTGTTGACGCGGCTGGATAGCTGGAAATTTGCAATTACGACCTGGTGGTCTCATCCACTCATCGGAGTCGGCTACGGCAACTATCAGATCCTCGAGTACGCTCACGAATATGTTCACTCCGAATGGGGCCCCGGTGGCAGTTCTCCCCACGAGACGTATCTGTTTCTGTTGGCAAGTCTGGGAGTAGTTGGAACGGCCACAATCCTCATCATCACGTTGGGGACCATCCGTTCTGACCTAAGGTTGCGAGCTGATCCGCAGTTGGGTTTGATTGTCTTGGCTTTGGCCTTCGCGCTAACCGCCAATATGCTCGGCTGGTTGTCCGATGACGCGTCCTTCTTAGGTGCCCATGCCAACTATCTTTTCTGGCTCCTGATCGGCCTCAGTGAAGCGATTCGCAACCTCAAAATGAACGGCGACCGGGGCGCATCCATAAATGGCCGGTTCGCCCATATGGCCGGAAGTTAGCGACGCAGTCGGTAGGCTCACAAAAGGTTGACATTCGTGAACCTCAGCGGAAGGCTCGAAAAAACAGTTTTTAAGAATGCGTCGGCAAATCTAGTGCGACTTATCGGCTCGGGAATAGTCGCGCTCCTGTTGCCTCCGTTTCTTGTGAGGATGCTTCCAACCGCTACCTACAGTGCGTGGGCGCTCCTGTTGCAACTCACCCTTTACGTGGGCTTGCTGGACTTTGGCATCCAAACAGCTGTTGCGAGATTCGTTGCTCACGCCGACGAGCTGAATGACACGGAACAACGAGATGGCGTTGCGAGCACAGCGTTGTTGCTCCTTTCCTTGGTGGCCATCCTCGGTTTCTGTTTATGTGGCGTCCTGGCTTGGCAACTGCCGCATGTGTTCAAAGCGATGCCGAGCGGCCTATTGGGGGAGGCCAGAGTGGCGCTCGTGCTCATGGCTGGAGCATTTGCGGTCGGCCTCCCGTTCTCGGTCATCCATGCTGCGTTCATCGGACTGCAGCGCAACGAAATACCCGTTGCGATCATACTTGCCAATCGGCTGACGATGGCTATTTTGGTCGTCTTGGTCGTATTCAGGCATGGCGGACTGATCGCTATGGCAGCCTGTGTTGCGTTTGCGAACGCGCTTTCCTTCGCACTGTCGTACTTCGCCTGGCGTTCTTGGGCTCGTCATATCCGACTTCGGCTCTCGTTGGTTTCCTGGGGCTGTGCCAAGCAGATCGCGAGTTACTCTGCTGCGCTCGCTGTGTGGTTTGCCGGAATGCTAATGATCAGCGGTCTTGATCTGACGATCGTAGGCATATTTGACTATTCGGCGACGGCTTACTATGCGGTGGCGGCCACGATGACCAACTTCGTTGGACAAACGCAAGGTACGGTCTTTGCTGCTTTGTTGCCAGCATCAGCCGTGCTGAATGCCAGACGCGACGCGCAGAAGTTGGGCACGTTGCTCACCTTGTCTACGCGCTACGGCATGCTGATCCTGCTGGCGATGGGTTTGCCACTCATAACCATCGGCGGCTCGATCCTTCGCCTCTGGGTGGGCAGAGACTACGCTCTTCATAGCCTCCTAATCATGCAGGTCTTGGTGGTGGCCAACGTGGTGCGCCTTTCGGCCTTGCCGTACGCCACGTTGCTTCTGGGCACAAATCAGCAGCAGAAAGTAATTCTATCCCCCCTTGCAGAAGGAATTACCAACCTGGTGGCAAGCGTGATTGGAGCCTACCTGCTGGGCGCCATCGGTGTTGCTATCGGAACGTTAATCGGCGCTTTTGTCGGCGTAGGATTGCATCTAGTGCACAATATGCCACGAACGACAGCCATCGCCGTCGATCGATCCGCGCTCGTCAAACAGGGACTATTGCGGCCACTGGTCTGCGCCGCTCCGCTGGCTTTGCTGGCCGCGATTCAGATAGCGGTTCGTTCTGCGTCGATAGGAGCCCTTTCTCTCTTGACCGTCAGCGGTATGCTCGTGACCGCGTTTTTGTTTTGGAACTACGGCCTCATGAGTTCTGAGCGTCGTCAGTTGGGCGAAGTTGTTGGTCTCTCCTGAGGTGTTATGCGCAAGAGGCCGCTCCTAGCGATGCTGAGGAAATTCCTTTTTGAAGTCCCGGTGTGCGCTGCAGTGTTCACTTCATCGACTGGAGCGCGGCAGAACCATGTAATGATTTCGCAGATAGAAAACATCCGCTTCGCGGACCAATTCGGTACATCGCAATCAGACTGCGGCGCAAGGATAAACCTCGCAGATGCGGATCTCGGGACATCACCAGGTGAGATTTGGATTAGCCAGCTGTGCGGCACTACGATCTCTACACCCGTCGACTTGGGGACGGGCCACACTCTTCGCTTCGTGCAGGGCGCAGTCTATAACATGAAGGCTACCATTACGCTGGGAGATAACGACTCGATTGTCGGGGCGCCGGCAGCCATGAACGAGGATGTGCTCGCCGGGCTGCTCGACTCTCCCGTCACACTCAGGCAGCCTGCCTCGAACAATCTCGCGCGGATGCTGCTAATTAAGGGGCAGAATATCGTCCTCGAAAACTTCACTCTCGATGGCAACGCCAGGGCGGGCGGCAACAGCACGACAGTAGGGATAGCGTACGATGACTCGCACGGCGGCCCGGACAACCGGGGCCGTCTCCGGTTGAAGTTCATGACCGTGGAGAACTGCGGCTCAGACGACGTACAGATCACCTCCGACGCGAGCGGAAACAATCAAGCCATCGGAGCGTACATTCAGGATTCCTCCATCTCGCGCAGTTCAGGCGGGAACGGCATCGCGATTACTCGAACCTCCGACGTAAAGATTTGGCGAACTTCGTTCGAAGACAATAATAATTACGGAATTCGAATCATTGATTCACCGGTTCACATTTTGGATAGCGATATCTCCAACAACGCCGCTGGCGGAATCTATTCCACCCTTGATTCCACTGCGAAATCGTTCGTCTACATGCAAGGGCCTTCTGAAATCATCGGCAACAGCGTGACGACCACCGGCGTTTCCTCCGGTTTGAGCGAGGACCTCAACTCGTCCATCATCATAAACGGCTACAACGGACAGGGCTGCAATCAAACATCGCAATCCCAGATCGCGCTTAACATCATCGCGGTATCGGGCGGGCCTGAGGACAACACCATTGACGGCATTCGAATCATTGATTCCGGATCCGCACGAATCTTTGGAAATACCCTGCAGAGCAGCAACGGCCGATCGGGACGATTCAAATACGGCGTTAGCGTCGGAACAGTCAACTGCAAAACGGAGAACTCGGATAGCGTGTTTGGCAACGGCTTTTTCGGCGCTTTCGGAACAGCGCCATATCACTTCGCCGCCACCACCGATGGCCTGATGAACACCATCGGAATGGCTCCAGGCGAGCAACGCCAACGCGTCGCGTCTTGTACAACGGCGGCGCGGGCCGATGCCACTTGCAGCACGACTGTTTCTTGGCCAACCCCGCTCGCGGATGCCAACTACACCGCTTCTTGCACTCTCGACGAACCTTCTCATCCAGCCTTTATTACTTCGACTTCTTCCAAAGTTGCCGCGTCAATCGTCGTCACGATTGAGAACGCGCCGAGCAGTTCGCGGGGGGCATCCGGTACGCTGAACTGTATAGCGTTCCATGATTGAGCACAGTGCTCGATCTGGAATCCGGGATGTTTGAGCACTGCCTTTAGGTTTTCACAATGAGGCCCTGGCCTGTGGGTAACGAGAGGATATTGAAGTTTAGTTCTTTCGCCAGAGAATCGAACGCTTGTTTCTGTTGGCGGTAGGAATTCGAAAACGCGTAGTCATCTAAAAGCACTATGGCTCCCGGTACAAGCTTTCTCCAAAAGAATTTCATGGCTGCGATCTCTGGTTCAGCACAGTTCATGTCAATAGACAAATAGCACAACTTGTCAGTCTCGACCTGCGGAAGCGTGTCCGGAACGCTGCCGACAATGACGCGCGCGCCCGAAAACGGCTTGAACGTTCGCATTACATCGTCATAACAGTCGCGATAGCTGTGAAGATTCGCGGGCGATGCGCTTGCCACCATGCTCTCAGGGAATCCGCGATAGGTGTCCAGCAGGAAAAACCGTTTGTTGAGAGCGTTGAAATCAATGTACTCCATGACGGCTAAGGACATACCTCCGCGATTCACGCCGCACTCGACGAAGTCCCCAGGGAGGATGCTGGCATGTTTGGCGGCCCAACACGCTGTGTACACGCGCCAACGCAAATCTGAGCCGTTCCATGACCCGGTTTCTCGCGCTATTTGGTAGGCGCGCATGAATCGAACGTCGTTGCAAAAATCGGCGACATGCGTCGTGATAAGGCCGTCTTCGATGTATGTGCGATTCCGGAAGATAGACACGCTCGCGGCAAAATCGCGGGGCAAGAATTTTCTTATGTAGTCCCTGAACTTCCTGCTTAAAGCGCCTGTGGGCGGGTTAGCGGCAGTCGCCGACTCTAGTGCACTTTTCTTGATGCTTTCTGTTTTCACGCGCGTTTTCCCCGCCCAATGAAAGTTTACGTCCCATTAGGGAACTGTGCAATCGCGCACGCGGAAGCTCGACTGATTCGTGGCGCAGGACTGAGAGACTAGTTTCTCAAATGTCGCAAACTCGCTTGGTGCTGGACAAGGCGATCGAAGAGCGGTTCCTGACTCGCTGTCCGTTGTGTGAAGCGACGGACATTCGAGAGATTTATGTCATAAGCGACCGGCATTACGGGATTCCCGGGCTCCATCGGGTCGTACAGTGCGCAAGCTGCTCTTTAATCTTTTTGAATCCGCTGTACTCGGATGAAAAGCTCGCCTCCTTTTATCCTGACGACTACTACGCTTACCAAGCGCAGGCCAACAACAGCCCGCACAAGGAAATCTTGAAAAGGTGGTTAGGCTACAGGACGGGAACGAAAGACCCGACCTTTGAAAGGCCAGGAACCATGCTGGACCTGGGCTGCGGCAGCGGCTGGTTTCTAGAAAAGATGCGTTCTCGTGGATGGATCGCTCAGGGAGTTGAGATTAACAAGCCGGCCGCCAGGCTCGGACGCGCCAAAGGACTTGACATTTTTTGCGGAACCCTTCAAGAAGCGAAGTATCCCTCGGAACACTTTGACTACGTGCGGTCGAACCACTCGTTCGAACATATGAGTTGTCCCCATGAAACCCTAGACGAGATTTACAGAATTCTGAAACCGCATGGGAAGTTGTTGGTTGGCGTGCCAAACACGAAGAGCGTCAGCGCGG
>JBAWBE010000576.1:0-3260 GCA_049589635.1 Terriglobales bacterium | reverse complement strand
GCCGCAACCTTCTCAAGCTCTACGCCGAACGCCGGCTGGGAATCGCCGGATCGAAATTTCGCACGCGCTTGGTAGTCGTAAATCTGCTCTTGTCGTTCTTGCCCGTAATTGCCATGTTCTGGTTTTCCTACGGGCTCATGAACCGTTCCATCGACAAGTGGTTCTCGCAACCCGTCGAGGAGGTACGAGCCGACACCGCCGCCATGTCGGCTTTGCTTTTTGAGTACGCTGGTTTGAACGCAACGTCCGAGGGCCAATCAATTGCGCAGTCGGAAGAATTTAGGACCGCCTTCCTGAGAGGAAATTCTTCCGCCATCAATGATGAACTCCAGGAACACTTACCGACTTTGCAAGGCGGATTTGTGGTGGCATTGACGAACGGTGAAGTGAAAGCAGCATTGAACGTGCCGGCCGCCTGGCCACAAATGAAAGCCGGCTTTCCCGTCGAGCAGGCATTGCGAGGTGAAAACCCGCATTTTCAGTGGGGCACGACTGAATATGTCGTGGGCGGAGCTGGCACGGGGAATGGCACCGTGCTCGTCGCAATGCCTCTTCCGCAGAAGTTCGCGGAAACCGCACGGCAGATTCAGGAGAGCCAGCAGCGCTATGTTGAACTCGCACGCCAGCGCAAGCTGGTTCGCCGCATCTACCTCGGATTTCTTCTTCTTCTGACCGTCCTCGTGTTGTTCGCGTCGACCTGGCTCGCTCTTTTTCTCTCTAAACTTGTCAACCGGCCGGTTGCGGCCATCGCCGCGGGAACCGAGGCGATCTCCAAAGGCCAGCTCGACTACCGCGTCGACATTCGCGCCACCGACGAACTGGCCGAACTCGTGCAATCGTTCAACAGCATGGCTGAACAACTGGAATCGAGCCGCCACCAGATCGAAGCATCCAGCCGCGAACTGGGCCACGCCAATGAAGCTCTCGAAGGCCGCCGCCGCTACATCGAAACTGTATTGGAGAGTATTCCCACCGGCGTCGTTTCGATCGATGGCGCCCGCCGGGTAACACTTGCGAATGCGGCATTTTCCCGAATGTTTCATCCCGATCGTCCCGAGTTCGCGAGTCCCGCCGCGCTTGCAAATCTCCCGTTGCGCAATCTCCTCCCGGCAGATGTTCTCGACGACCTCGATCCCCTTTTGCGGCGCGCCGATCGCATGGGGCTCACGGCTGCCAACATGGAAATCGCCTTGCCGCACATCAAGCTGAACGTGGCGGTAACAGTGGCCGCGCTCGAATATCCGGCACAGCGGCTGGGATATGTATTGGTCTTTGAAGACTTGTCAGACCTGTTGCGCGCCCAGAAGCAAGCGGCTTGGCGCGAAGTGGCACAGCGCGTCGCGCATGAAATCAAGAATCCACTGACTCCAATCGCCTTGTCCGCCGAACGAATTCATCGTCACCTGGCGCGCGGTTCAACGCCCGATGCCGCTTCCGTTGAAGTAATTCGGGCCTGTGCGGATACCATCAACACTGCCGTCCAAACCGTGCGCAGCCTCGTCGACGAATTCTCGGTGCTGGCGCGGTTCCCTGCATCGCGCCCGCAACCAGCCAGCTTGAACAATCTGGTTGAGAGCGCTCTCAGCCTTTTCAACGGAAGCCTGGACGGCATTCGCGTGCATGCGCAACTCGCACAGGATTTGCCGTCTGTGATGGCGGACCCAGAAGCAATCAAGCGGGCCGTCGCCAACCTGATCGACAACGCCGCCGAGGCCATGCGGGATTCCCTGTTGAAAGAGATCACGATTTCGACCGCGCTCGTGGCCAGCCGCGATGCTGTCGAACTCTCGATCTCCGACACCGGACACGGCGTTTCGCGCGACGTGAAAGAACGATTGTTCCTGCCCTATTTCTCGACGAAACAACGGGGCACCGGCCTTGGCCTCGCCATTGTAAGCAGAATTGTGGAAGACCATAACGGCTCTATCCGCGTGGAAGAAAATAAGCCGGTGGGCAGCCGCTTTGTAATCGAGTTGCCTGTCGTGGTCGAAACGGTCGGTGCCCCGGCCAGCGCTCCGGTGGCCAGCTAGATGGCACACATCCTCATCGTCGACGACGAATCCGGCATCCGCGAATCTCTCCAGGGCATTCTCGGGGATGAAGGCTATAAGGCCAGCGTCAGTCCGAGCGGCGAGGATTGCCTGGAGCAACTTCGCAAGACGAGCTTCGACGTGATTCTTCTCGATGTCTGGCTGACCGGGATCGACGGGCTCGAGGTACTCGAAAAAATTCGTCTGCTTGATGATCCTCCTGAGGTCATCATGATCTCCGGCCACGGAACAATTGAAACGGCGGTGCGCGCCACCAAGCTCGGTGCCTATGATTTCGCTGAAAAACCGCTCTCGCTCGAGAAGACGCTGATTCTGGTCAAGAATGCGGCCGAGGCTCGCCGGTTGCGCCACGAGAATCTCGATCTGCGAAAGCAACTACAAACGAAGAGTGTGATCGCCGGCGATAGTGTTCCGATGAAAGCCCTGCGCCAGCAGATCGCGCTCATGGCTCCGACGAACGGCCGAGTTCTCATTTTCGGCGAATCCGGCACCGGAAAAGAGTTGGTTGCGCACGCGATCCACACCCAGAGCCTGCGCAAGAACGAGACTTTCGTCGAGATTAATTGCGCAGCCCTGCCGGAAGATCTGATCGACAGCGAACTCTTCGGGCACCGCAAGTCATCGTTTCCAGGAGCGACCACCGACAAGGAAGGTAAATTTCAAAGGGCCGACAGGGGCACGCTGTTTCTCGACGAGGTCGGCGATATGAGCTTGAAGACGCAGTCCAAAGTTTTGCGTACGCTCGAACAGCAGCGCTTTGTGCCCGTGGGCAGCGACGCCCCCATTACAGTCGACGTGCGCGTCATCGCATCAACCAACAAAGATCTGGAAGAGGAAATCGCGAAGGGAAATTTCCGCGAAGATCTCTTTTATCGCCTCAATGTCATTCCGTTCGTGGTTCCCCCATTACGAGAACGCAAGGAAGATATCCCGCTGCTGGCGCGCCATTTTCTCAAGGAATTCGCGTCCGCTTATGGCCGGCGTCCACGTGAAATCACCGATGACGCCGTCGACTCACTCATGCGCTACGCATGGCCGGGCAACGTTCGCGAGCTGCGCAACGTGATCGAGCGCATCGTGATTATGAATCCCACCACCTCGCGTTTCGAGCGCAAGCATCTTCCGCCGCTCGTACACCGTGATGGGAGCCGCCGGGTCGCTGGAGCCGAAGGCTCGACGCTGCATCAGGCGCGCGCCGCTTATGAGCGC
>JBAWBE010000575.1:0-13803 GCA_049589635.1 Terriglobales bacterium | reverse complement strand
CTGCTACACCGATCAGGACGTGGGCTCGGCGGGCGCGACGGGCAGTGGGGAAGAGAACATTAAGGTCGCGGGCGCGCACACGATTGTGGAAAATATGCGGCATGGAATGCCTCCGCACGAAGCGGGAATGGACGCGCTGAAGCGTATCGTGCGCAACTACAACGGCGACATGGCGAAGCTTAAATTTGTCGACATGACCTACTACATCCTGCGCAAAGATGGCGCCTACGCGGGCGTGTCGCTGTGGGAAGGTTATGAAAAAGGGAATCCCCACAAGATCGCGGTACATGATGGCACGCGGCGGGCAGAGGTGACGACGCCTTTGCTCCAAGGCTACTCGGAGGATTTCCCGGAAGTACCAAAGTTGACGGAGGAATCGGCGAAGTAACGCGCCGAAGAGAGAAGTTCAACTTCCCACTCCACGGATGCACGCTGATAAAGCTCTTGCTTTTCAGCGATTCGCGTCCACCTCATTCGTGCGAATCCGTGGAATACAAAGTAAGACACCGTCCACTTTCGTAGGCGTAGCCTGCCCAACCGAGTAGCTTCCGCGCCATCTCAATGGGTGTACAATTATTTTGTTGGAATCGCAGCTTCACGGAATCTTCTTCCGCGTTCGAGGCTCGAAACATGAATGTTCATGTCAGTTATAAGATCCCGAAAACTCCCAACATCGAAAAAGAAATCACCCACCAGATCGAGAAAATTCAGAAGCGTCTTCAGGTCTTTCGCCCGGAACTGGTCCATCTAAAGGCTGTTCTGGAGCAGAATTCCGCGCGCGAGGGAATGGAAGTTTCGCTGAACTTGCGTTTGCCGTCGGGCCAGTTAGCGACGGATAAGAAAGCTCCAACCGCGACCGCCGCCGTTAAGACCGCGTTCGACGACTTGCTGCATCAGATCAACCGGCACAAAGATTTGCTGCGCGCGAGCCATCGCTGGCGCCACTGGCGCGGCGGGGCGCAAGAAACTCGCGAACCTGGCGTTCCTTTCGAAGAGACGCTTGCGTCAGTCCACGCGGCCACGATTTCAGTCGAAGATATCGGCTCCTACGTTAACGCCAATCTTGGACGGTTGGAGCGGTTCATCGATCGCGAACTTTATTTTCGGCAATCAGAAGAAGGACAAGCCGAACAGGGGCTCGTTGCGTCTGAGGTTGTCAATGAAGTGATTGCGCGGGCGCTCGGCGATCAGGACCGCCCGGAAAAGATGACGCTCGAACCCTGGCTCTACCGCCTGGCCCTGGAAGCAATTGCAGAAATGACGGCGCACCTTCACGAACTGGAATTGCCGGTACGCCTCGAAGACAGCCGGCGCAGGCAAAACGTGCAGGCATCGGACGAAGCGGCGTTGCAGTTCCATCAAGCCGATGAAGGGTGGACGCGAGAGAGCACAATCGCCGACTGGCGGGTGGCGAACCCGGAACAGAACACCTATTCCGACGAGATGGATGCTCTGGTGCAGCACGCGCTCGAGGGCGTGGATCGCGTCGACCGCGAAGCATTTCTGCTCTATGGCATCGAAGGATTTTCACTCACCGAAATTGCATCAATTACAGGCCGTCACGCCGAGGCGGTTCGTGAATCCGTGCAACGAGCACGCGAGTGCGTGCGCAACACTCCCAATGTGGCGAGGGAATTCCAGAAAAAGCTCTTCGTTGCTCCTCGAGTCCCAAATTCGCGCGCTTCAGCATCGAAATAATAAGGAGAAATCGAAATGATGACACGGGAAGAAATCCGTGAGTTGGCCGCTTTTCAGGCAGACGAATCGAAAGGTACGTCCGCTCTGAGCTTTTATTTTCAACCAGAGCCTCCGAGAGACCGGTCGCATCGCAGCGAGGCGATTGCTGCAAAAGATCTCGTGAAGCAAGCGCTGAAAAGCGCCGCGGCGCAAGGCAAGAACGGATCGGTTCATGCCGATCTCGATCGCGTGCTGGAGTTTGCCACGAACCAGCGGGGCCAGGCGCGGGCAAGAGCGGTGTTCGCCTGCTCAGCGCAGGATGTATGGAAAGAGTTCGACTTGCCGCCGCATCTTGGAACGACGCGGATCTACCTCCAGCCGCGTTTTCAACTTAAGCCGCTGGCGTCATTGTTCGGCGCTCAACCGGCGCTTGGCGTTGCGGTCGTCGATCGGCAGCGCGCTCGCTTTTTTGATCTGCGCCTCGACGATTTGCGGGAGGGCGTTTCCATCGTCCACTTGCTCTCACGCAGTGGCACAAGCTATGGCTACAACGGCTATGAGGCGGGGCACGCCGAGCGACGGGTATCCGAGGAGGCGTTGCAGCATTTCAAGGCTGTCTCCGAGCGGCTGCGCATCGATCTTGAGCGCGGAGCATGGGATCGGCTGGCCATTGGATGCCAGGATGCGAATTGGCCTGAGTTCGAGTCGCACTTGCACCCCTACGTCAAGCAGCGGCTGATTGGGCGCTTCTCGGCCGACGTGGCCACTGTTTCAAACGAAGAGATTCGCGATCGCGCGAACTCGGCGCTCGCGAAGTGGATCAGTGAACGCGGATCGACAAAAGTAAACGAGGCGATCGGCTTGGCCAAAGCGAATGGGCGCGGCGTTACCGGGCTGCGGCGCGTGCTACAGGCGCTCGAAGCGGGAGAAGTTCAAAGCTTGTTTCTAGGCGAGAACTATTCCGCGCATGCGGTCGAGTGTCCGCATTGCGGCCATCTCAATGCGCACCTAGTGGCGAAGTGTGTAGTTTGCGAACACGCCACACGCGAACTCGCCGATGTTTGCGACGCGATAATTCCCATGGCCATCCGGCGGGATATCGAGTTGTTCTGTCTGAAAGATCACGACGATCTGGACCGGGCCGGCAACATTGCGGCGCTATTGCGCTTTCGGTCCGATCAGAGCCGGACGGCGACGGGTACGGCGGCATCGTAGAAGCAAGCCATGGAGCAAGTCAGAAGTCAGAAGTCAAATTGAAGTAGTGAAACGCCAAGACCTAAACGACACTTTAGGAGTCTTAGGCCGTTACTTCTTCAATTTGACTTCTGACTTTTGACTTCTGACTTCAGGGCCGGCTTCGTGTGAGAATTGAACCATGATCCACAAGATCCTTCCTGTCGGGCCGCTCCAGTGCAATTGCTCTGTCATCGGCGACGAGACCACGCGCGAAGCCATGGTCATCGATCCAGGCGATGACATCGACGACATCGTTGCCATCATCGACGAACATAAGCTACAGGTGAAACAGATCGTCATCACCCACGCGCACATCGATCATGTGGGCGGCGCGATGAAGTTGCGGGCGAAGACGGGCGCTCCGATTCTGCTCAATCAGAACGATTATGCGCTGCTGAAGATGCTGGATGTCCAGGCCGGTTGGCTGGGTATGAAGCCGCCAGGCGATGTGGAGATCGAGGCGGGTCTGGCGCATGATCAAACCCTGCGGGCGGGGAAGCTTGCGGCCAGCGTACTGCACACACCAGGTCATACCGAAGGCAGCGTGTGCCTGTATTTTCCGGCCGAGAAGATGCTGATCGCTGGCGACACGCTCTTTGCCCGGAGCATCGGTCGGACGGATCTTCCGGGAGGCTCGTTTGAAAAAATAAAACGGTCTTTGCACGACCGCGTTCTGACCTTGCCAGATGACACCAAGGTGATTCCCGGACACGGGCCGTTAACGACGATTGGGGAGGAGCGGGAGGAGAATCCGTTTCTGAGGTAGTTGACAGTTATCAGTTGTCAGTTTTCAGTTAAATCAAAACCTATCGAAAGCAATCGGCTGAACGGGAGAGGTATCCCACTCGTTCGTTCCAGTCGAGCGCGTGCGCGCGGGATCGCTGCCGGCGGATCGATTTTACTGACAACTGAGAACTGACGACTGATAACCGGGAATTTTACTTCTGCGCTGGCGCCTGGTTCGCTGGAACCGTTGGCGGTGTCGAGGGAGCTGGCTGCGATTTGGTCTGCGCCGGTTTCACTCCCGAAAATACCGACGTCGGACCAGTTCGCCGCGCGGCATAGATCGACAGCGTAATCGAGGTGAGCATGAAGATAATCGCGGACCACGTGGTCGCTCTGGAAAGCGCCGACGCGGCTCCCCGCGGACCAAACGCGGTCTGGCTCCCCTGGCCTCCGAAGGCGGCGGCCAAATCGCCACTCTTACCGCTCTGCAGCAACACTACGGCAATCAGAAAAAAGCAGACGATTACGTGAATGACCGTGATTAGAATCGTGACCATGCCAACAAAACTCCCTTGGGGCTCTCGCCCGCGATGTGTTCCCGCGTCAGTTTCGGTCTCGGGAATCCGGCAAAACCGCCGGTAGGTAGATTATCGTAGTAGTTAGTTTTTCATCCCCAGGCCGTCGAGGTCAATAGGCGGGGTAAACAGGTCAATCATGGTGCGGAAGGGGGGATTTGAACCCCCACGCCTTTCGGCGCCACCCCCTCAAGATGGTGTGTCTGCCAGTTCCACCACTTCCGCACGCAACAAAATCTTATCATGTCGTTACATGATGTAGCTGTTTAGACGGTGTAGTGCGGGCACTCCTGTCAGCGTGCTGGCAGCGCCTCAATCGATGGCGTCGACAAGGGCATCCGCACCGCAGGAGTGGACCGTTCACTCAATTCGTCGTTCTGCGTCGGCAGGGAACTGCAAATCTCCAAAACGGAGTCCACCCCTGTGACTCGCAAGACCTCACGCACGGCCTTGGTTGGGTTCATCAGTTGAAGATAGATCCCAGCCGCCTGTAATGAAATCAATGCTCCGACGCCAGCGGCATCAATGGCATCCACTTCGCCCAGATCAAGAATAACGTTTCGACCGCGATGCCTGACTGCCGGACATAATAGTGCTGTCTCCTCGCCTTTAACGATTCTGCCGGCGCAACGCAAGATAACGGAATCACCCAATTCTTCACTCTTCACATGTAGCACGATTAAGCTCCTTAGGTTTTCTGGATCATGATGCGGTTTCGGCACGCACGAGTGATCGCGTGCAAGTCATCGCACGCAAATCGGCGCTCTCATGCCTTGGACTCGGGGGCAGAAGCGCCAAAAGGTCCGCAGCGTCCGCGCATCGACTGCCGGAATTTCTCCCGTTCTTCGGGTGTCATCTTCTCCCAGCGCTCAATGATTCGTCGTCGAGAGCGCCAACCCCCGCGAGACCCTCCGCGGAATCCGCCGAAAAGAATCTTGCTAAGAATCAGAATTCCGACAGCCTGCCAGATGGTGATGACGTGCAGGCCAAAGAGCGCCGGCATCAGCCAGTTCCACAGCGCCCGCACGGCAAACGTAAACACAATCAGACACACAATCGCGAGACATGCAATCTGCACTCCACGTACTACCCGATGTCCATTCATAGTTCAGTTCCTGCTTTCAGTTCAGTCTTTGGTTCAGCGTTCGGTTCAGTGTTCGGTTAAGCGTTCGATTCGACTTTCACTCGATCTTCAATTCAATCTTCGGTTTCTTGATCTCCAGTTCGATTTCCAGTCTTACGGTTTCGTAAATTCGTCGTAGACGGACTGAAGTTGCTCGCGCAGGTGCAACACTGCATAGTGCTTGCGCGAGAGCAGCGTATTCACACTGACCCCGGTCTGCGCCGATATCTCTTTGAAGCTGTAGCCCATCAATTCATGTGCGACGAAGACCTCGCGCTGCTCGACGGGCAATTCGTCGAGCGCCTCGTCGATCTCTTCGAGTAGAACGCTCCGAGCATAGGCGGCGTCAGGACCGGCATCGGGAGAGGGAAGCAGTTCTTCAAGCAGAAGCTCTTCGGTTGGTTCTCCTTGACTACGTTCTCGTTGATTTCCCCCACTCCCGATCAGTTCGCTCCGTGCACCTTCGCGGCTCTTCTTGCGAAACAAGTCCGTGATCCGGTTTCGCGCCACCCGATAAAACCAGCCGGTAACGTGTTCCACCGGTTTCATCATCCGGTAGGTCTCTACAAATTCGTAGAAAACCTCCTGAAGGATGTCCTCGGCATCGCCGGGGTCGGCGACGCGTCTCCGGATAAAATTGAGGAGCCGCGACTGCTCGCGCACAACCGCCTCGGAGATGCGTTGGTCTTGCTCAACCATCGGCCACTGTTTTCTGAGCGCCCCGTCCATCTACTCCTGTAGACGAACGAGCGAGAGAAATATTGTATGGTGGGTTCCGTTTTCTAATCCTGGGCCGTGCAACCAGTGCGGCGGCTCGTAGGCTAAGATTAGCGAAACAACTGGGCATGGATTTTGTCCGGATTAATAAGGAATAGCGCGGACATTTGAAAACAAAGTTCAATGTCGTCGGTATTGGCGAAGTTCTCTGGGACCTGCTGCTCACCGGCCGAAAGATGGGTGGCGCACCGGCGAATTTTGCCTATCACGCGCACGCTTTGGGGGCGAGCAGCCACGCCATCACCAGGGTAGGGAGGGACGAACTCGGACGCGAGATTCAAGCGCGATTTCGCGAACTGAGCCTTCCCACGAACACCGTTCAAGAAGACGATGGTGCGCCTACCGGAACAGCCAAAGTGAGCCTGAGTGGAGATGGCCTCGCTCATTTCACGATTCAAGAAAATGTCGCATGGGATTATCTTGACACCACTCCTGAGGCCCAAGCAGTCGCTCGTGAAGCCGATGCCATCTGCTTCGGAAGCCTCGCCCAGCGCAGCGCAACGTCGCGCAAAACCATTCACCAACTGGTTGCCTCGGCCCCGAGGCAAGCCTTACGTATTTTTGATGTCAACCTGCGCCAGCAATATTATTCGCGTGAAGTTATCGAGCAGTCGCTATGCCTCGCGAACCTACTCAAATTGAACGACGACGAACTGCTCGTCCTAAGCACGATGTTCAGCGTGCGCGGCTCGACCGAGAATCAAATTGAACAGCTGGCAAAGCGGTTCAGCACGCCTCAGGCGGGCTCGGCTACGCCCACCAGCGGACATGCAGTTATTGCCCTGACCCGAGGAGCGCGCGGCAGTCTGCTCTATCGCGCCGGTGATGGCCGCTGGTCCGATTGTCAGTCGCGCCCCGTCGACGTCGTCGACACCGTCGGGGCTGGGGATTCCTTCACCGCCGCGCTGGTTCTCGGCCTGCTTCACCATCTGGATCTGGACGAAATTAATTCGTTTGCAAATGAGGTCGCACGTTACGTCTGCTCGCAAGCCGGTGCGACTCCGCCAATGCCAGCGGAGTTCGCCGACAAATTCCGGGCTCTTTCTTCGCCCTGACTCTCACATTGGCCTTCACACTGACCTTCACATTGCCGCATCAGAGAATTGTCGAACACAGTCCGCCACCAAAGGCTGCTATCCGATACTGTAAATATGGTCGAGACAAATGACGGCTAAAGACCATCTACGCATCACGGGTTCCGCCCTTCGCGGCTGGGCAATTGCGCAGCTCCAGGATTCGCTGGCCGTCGGCATTCTGTGGCTGGTCGGGCTATGGATCATTCACGTGCCATGGGCACCACTGTGGGCAATTCTGGCTGCGGTGCTGCAGATCATCCCGCACCTTGGGCCCATCCTCGGATTACTCGGTCCAGTGCTTGCTGCGACTCTTGCCTGGAGAGACTGGCGGCATCCGCTTTACGTACTCATTCTGTATGCGGTCATCGTAGTGGTCGACGGATTTCTGCTTCAGCCCTACATCATGCGGAGAGTCGCGCGCGTGCCGATGTGGCTCTCCATCCTCGCCCCGATCGTTCTTGGCTTTGTGATTCCGTTCTGGGGAGTGCTACTCGCTCCGCCGCTGCTGGCGGTTGTATATGCCTACAAAGCGCGGCGAGATGCCAAGTCTGGCGGGTAAGGACCTTGCTACTCGTAGCGCAACGCCGTCATTGGGTCGATGCGAATTGCGCGGCGAGCCGGAATACAGCAGGCAAGCAAAGCCATGACCATGAGCAGCAGAGTAACTCCCGCGAAGGCAAGCCCGTCGAGTGCGCTTATCCCGTAGAGGAATTTTGAGAGCAGGCGCGACCCGACGATCGATACCCCTAGGCCGATGGCCGCGCCGATGAGCACGAGGCGCATGCCCTGACGCAGCACGAGGGCTAGAACGTTATTACCTTGAGCTCCGAGGGCGATGCGGATTCCAATCTCACGGGTTCGTTGGGCGACAGCGTAGGCCATAACCACATAGATTCCAGCGGAGGCCAGTAGCAGCGCGAGCGACCCGAGCGCTCCCGAAAGAAGCGCGCCCAGCTGAGATGGCCAGATCCAGAGAGAGAGATTGTCGTCCAGAGGTTGAACCGAGACTTGAAGACTGCGATCAATGTCTCGCACGGTGCTGGACATAGCGCCCATTCGCTGGGATGTATTCGCTTCGGTGCGCACGAAGAATTGCATGTCCGGTGCGTCAGCTGGCGAAAGCGGCAGATAAAGATATGGTTCGTCGCTCGTCCAGAGGTAGACGTTGCGAACATCTTTGGCGACGCCGATCACTTCTCGATAAGGGGATGTTCCTCCGCCGTGGAACTTTTTGCCGATCGGATCTTCGCCCGGCCAGAAGCGGCGAGCCATTGATTCGCTGACGATCGCAACCCTTGCTTGTTGGGAGAGGTCTTCGGAGGTGAAGTTGCGGCCTCTTACGATAGAAATTCCGAGCGCATCGAAATAGGCAGGCGAGACGCTGTTGAAGTTAACGGTTGGAAAATGGAAACCAGGTGCGGGTTCGTGGCCTTGCGCCGCGAACTGCGTAATGGCAAAGCTGGAGCCCAGTGGAGCAGTGCGCGCAAGACCGACGCTTCTGACACCGGGCAAAGCTTCGAGGCGTTCGGTCAATGCGCGCTGAAATTCCTGGGCGCGCGCGGAGTCGTAGGCATGCCCCGCCAAATCCGCCGACACGACATAGACATTTTTCATTTCAAATCCGGGAGTGACGGTCTGCGCCTTCTGGAGGGCCCTGACCAGCAGGCCCGCGCCGACCAGCAAGAATAAAGAGACGGCGACCTGCGACACTACGAGAGCACTGCGCAACCGCGACTTGCTGACCCGCTGTCCGAAGGCGGTCCACTCGTCTCTTGCGGCGGCGGCCAGATCGGGCCGCGAGGATCGCAACGCGGGCACCAATCCGCACACAAATCCGGTGATGACGGACAGCAGCAGGGTGTAGCCGAGAACGTGAAAGTCGAGACTCACGCTGAGCGCAAAGCGATGCGTGCCGGGCGGATGGAAGGATGCGAGCAGGAGGCGGGACATCCACAAAGCTAAGATCAGCCCGGCTGCTCCACCTGCGAGCGCGAGCAACATGCTCTCGGTCAGCAATTGACGGACGAGACGGCCGCGAGTTGAACCGAGCGACATGCGGATGCCAATTTCTTTCTGGCGGTCGGCCGCGCGCGCCAGCAAGAGGTTGGCGACATTCGCGCATGCGATCAGCAGAACAAGGCCAACGGCGGCCATCAGCAAGACAGCGAGCGGCAGAACATCACCGAGTTCCTGCGGGTCCAAGAATTGCCCTGGAGTGAGAGTCACGCTTAATTTGTGATTCGGATCCTGTTTTGTAGAAGCAAACTGGCCTGCCAGAACTGTCAACTCGGCCTGTGCTTGTTCGCGACCAATCCCAGGCTTCAGTCGCCCAATGAGCTTGAGCGACATCGAATCTCGCTCCTTGAGATCGGCGCCCGGCCGGGCCTTGCCGAGCATCATCATTGGAACCCAGAGATCGGCAGGATCGGGTTCGGTGCCGGCAAAGTCTTTCGGCGCGATTCCGATCACGGTGTAGGCCAGCGAATTCAGGATGAGCGTGCTGCCGACGAGGGTAGGATCGCCCTGAAACTTCCGCTGCCAAAGGTCGTGGCTCACGACGACAACCGGATGAGAGTTCGGAGTCTGATCTTCGTCGGCGGCGAAGGTGCGCCCAGATGAGGCGTCGACGCCGAGGATCAAGAAATAATTTCCCGAGACGAGCAAGGCTTGCAGAGTCTCGGCGCTTCCAATAGTTGCATCCTTCTCGGAGCCGGCAGTGAGTGTCATGCGCGCGCCGGTGAAGGCGGCCAGTCCAGAGAGCGAGGCGTTGTGATCGCGGTAGTCGACGTATTCCGGATAGGAAAAAACGCCATAGCGGTTTTCATTTTCGACGGTGCGATAAACATTCACGATCCGGGCAGGATCCTTGGCCGGAATCGGGCGCAACACGAGCGCATTGAAAAGGGAAAAAATCGCCGTGTTCGCGCCAATGCCGAGGGCCAGCGTCAAGACAACCGTCAGAGTAAAGCCGGGAGATTTCCAAAGCCGGCGGAGGCCATAGCGAAAATCCTGGAGCAGATTCACAAGGCGCCTTTCATCCGATCGACACGCGTTGCTCAACTGACAACGGCACATCAAGTGCCAATCCAGATTGAGCCTAGATCATTGAAAAGGCGACTGGCCGCGGTGGCGATTGAAGTATCTACGATGCGCCGGGTGTCCGGATTCGCACAGCTATTTCGGAAATGAACAGAGCACATGGCCTAGGCGGTTTTCGGCAACGTCATAGACTGGGGCGGCGAATATGCCCCGATCTGCTGCAACATGCCGAGTTGATCCCAGTTATCCCAACCCTCAATAATCTGCCCGTTGAGAATTCGAGCAATGGTGGTGCCGGTGATTCGAACTGATTTGCCGGTAGCTTGCATGCCCAAATCATCTCCGCTGTGCGTCATGGTCGCGGTCCACCGCGCGACAACCTTGTCTCCGACTCCAAACGCGTCATCGATTTCGACATGGATGTCCGGAAAGGCCGCACGAATCTGTTTAACGAAAGGTACAAAGTCTTTCGGACCGTGAATCTCTCCCTGAGATCCGGTTTGTCCTCGTCCAACTGCATCGGGCGCCAGCAGATCGTAGACGGTCTGAATTTTGTTCTCGTTCCAAACCTCTTGAAACCATCGCCGAATTAGCTGGATGTTTTCTTCGACTGACATGAGTAAGTACCTCCGCGCGATTCATTCTACTCCCGGTTACCAGCTTGAGCGCGTGCGGAATCCAACGGTCAATGACGAAGCATCAATGATTCTTCAGGTAGGATTACCCTCGCAAGCGCGGCGTGCCAAAGGCAGGAGGAATCGCGGAAAATAGCGCCAAGGCGTCAGGTATGAATGAGACTGATATCTCAGAACCCGGAGTAATGCCACGCTTCAATGCTGTGGCTACAATCGCGATCGCCCAATTGCTCGGCACGTCGCTCTGGTTCAGCGCGAACAGCGCGGCTGACGACTTGAGAAAAGCGTGGGGTGTCAGCGTTGCCGACATAGGAATTCTCACCAGCGCGGTGCAGTTAGGCTTCATCCTTGGAACGCTGGTCTTTGCACTCTCCGGGCTCGCGGATCGATTTCCCGCCAGCCGAATCTTCACTTGGTGCGCTCTTCTTGGTGCGGCGTTCAACGCATGTTTCGCTTGGTTTTCGACCGGCATTGCGAGTGGCGCCGCGTTCAGATTTCTGGTCGGAATCTGCCTCGCGGGAGTTTATCCGATTGGCATGAAGTTAATCGTAAGCTGGGCTCCGGATCGCACGGGATCGGCGCTGGCATATCTGGTCGCTATGCTTACGCTTGGAACTGCGCTGCCTCATGCGCTGCGCGCGGTGGGAGCGGCGTGGAAGTGGCAGTACATAATCTCCTGCTCTTCGGTTTTGGCTGTGTTGGCGGCACTCATGATTTATTTGTTGGGAGACGGTCCGCATCTTCCGGTGGGAAAGCCGGCTGCCCGATCCGTCATGCACGCGGGCGAGGTTCTGGGAGCATTTGGATCGCGAGACTTTCGCGCTGCCGCGCTCGGATACTTTGGACATATGTGGGAGATCTATGCATTTTGGACTATCGTTCCCTCGTTGATTCTTCGCACGTCGCTCAATGTGGAGCTGCCAGGATTCAGCGTTGCGGGACTGGCTTTCGCGGTCATCTCGGCAGGAGCGCTCGGTTGCATGCTCGGCGGCATCCTTAGCCGGCGCGTGGGCAGCGCCCGTGTCGGAGCGGTGGCACTGGCGCTTTCAGGATTGTGTTGTGTTGTCTTCGCATCCAGCTGGCGGCTCTTTTCGCCGGTTGCGCTTCTGGCGCTACTGCTGGTCTGGGGAGCGGCCGTGGTTGCCGACTCGCCGCAATTCTCTGCGCTCTCGGCTCGGGCCTGCCCTCCCAACCTGGTTGGGGCTGCATTGGCGATTCAGATCTCGATTGGATTCGGCATCACTATTGTTGCGATTGCGGTCGTCACCGGCTTGTTTGATCGAATGGGGACCGAAGTTATCTGGTTGCTCGTGCCCGGTCCGGTGCTTGGATTGGTCGGTTTTTATCCGCAATGGGCGAAGAAGAGCCGGTGCCCCTGATCGGGAGTTTGAGAACTAGCCCACGTGGGCTCTTCTAGAGAATTGTTGGCTGCGGTGCGGCGGTCCTCCAACACTAAGCGCCGACGGCTGACGCGTTCGCGCTGTGATTGCTCGCTAGAAGCTTCAACATCGCCTGATCGTCGGCGGGCCTGGAGAAGAAGTATCCCTGGGCCATCTCGCAGTTGAACTGTTTGAGCAAATTGATATGCTCTTCCGTCTCGGCGCCTTCAGCAACAACTTTCAAACCGAGAGTGTGTGCCAGGATAATGATGGCCCGCACGATCTCGCGATTTTCCGGGTCACTCTCCATGTCCGAAATGAATGCACGGTCGATCTTCAAGGTGTCAACCGGAATCCGGCGCAAACGGCTTAGAGACGAATAGCCAGTGCCAAAGTCATCGATGCTCAGGCGCACGCCAAGTGCCTTCAGCTGCGCGAGGACGTAACCGGATTTCTCCGCATCGCCCATGGCGATCGTTTCTATGATTTCGAGTTGCAAACAGCCGGGGTCAATTCCAGTATGAACGAGGGATTTGGCAATCTCGCTGGCGAGATCGGGCTGAATGAACTCTCTGGAGCTGACGTTCACGCTCATGGTCAGCGGCGGGATGGAAGGAAATTCAGACTGCCAGGATCGAAGATGTTCGCAGGCCTCGCGCAGCAGTTTCCGGTTCATGGGAATGATAAGCCCGGTTTCCACCGCGACTCCAATGAATTCTATCGGCGGTACCAGGCCTTCGGGGCGCTGCCACCGCGTTAATGCCTCGAAACCGGTGATCTTGCCGGTTAGCAGCGATACGATCGGCTGGTAGTAGACACGGAATTCTCCCTGGTCGAGCGCTTTCCGGAGATCTGTTTCTAGCCGCAGCCGCTTGACCGCATTCGCGTGCATGGCGGTATCTGAAACCTCGCAACGGGCTTTTCCCGCCCGCTTGGCGCGGTACATGGCAATGTCCGCGTCGCGCACCAGATCTTCGGCCTGGGTGTGAGGGCTGATGCTGGAGGTGATTCCGATGCTTGCCGAAATTACGATTTCCTCCTGATTGATGACAAACGGGGCTGCCAGTTCCGTTTGAATTCGCTCCGCGACACGAACCGCTTCAATGGGATCTCCGATGTCGTCCAACAGTATCGTGAACTCATCACCACCAAGTCTTGCCAGGGTGTAATCAATGGCTTGCCTGTCTGGTTCGTCGGCCTCGGACGGACGCGACACGATCTCGACGCGCCGTACCGAGTCCCTTAGCCTCTGCGCGATTTGAATTAGAAGTTCGTCGCCGGCCGAGTGTCCCAGACTGTCATTGACGACCTTGAACTCGTCCACATCGATGAGCAGCACTGCGAATTTATAGTTAGGGTGCGTCTTGGAGAGAATGAGGGCGCGCTGCAAGCGGTCGAGAAACAGCGCTCGGTTTGGCAGGTTCGTGAGTCCGTCGTGGAATGCATTGTGAGCCAGAGTTTCTTCGGCCTGCTTGCGCTCCGTGATGTCGCGGTTCACGATCACTAGTTTGTCGGTCTGGCCCTTCGCGTTTCGGATTGGGCTGGCGGTCGATTCCAGTG
>JBAWBE010000574.1:0-5742 GCA_049589635.1 Terriglobales bacterium | reverse complement strand
ACTAAATCATGCTGGCTTTCGAGATCGCGAATGTTAACGGCGCCGTCGAGCACCAGGGGGGCGTTGGCATCGACTTGTGGCTGCGCGGAGGCTACGTCGAATTCGTCTTCCAGTTCTCCTACCAACTGCTCCAGCACGTCTTCTACGCTGATTACGCCTGCGGTTGATCCGAATTCGTCGACCACCATCGCCAAGTGCCGCTTGCGCGATTGGAATTCGACCAGCAACTCGAAGAGCGACTTGGTTTCGGGGACAACCAGAACGTCGTGCATGATCTGGTGAACTTTCATTTGCGAGATGCGGGCGGCGGCGCCGGGGACTGCGGCTTGGGTCAGGCGGAGGCGCATCCAGCGCATCAGGTCTTTGGCGTAGAGGACTCCGATGATGTGTTCGGGGCCGCGCTGGGGATCGTAGACGGGGATGCGCGAGTGCTGCTCGTCGACGACGCGGGAGAGCGCTTCTTCCAGCGTCAGGTCGGCGGCGAGGGAAAAAATCCTCGTGCGCGGCACCATGACCTGGCGGGCGGTGATGTTGTCGAGTTCGAGCGCGTTGAGCAGCATCTCTTCTTGCGCGGAGGAAAGCTGGCCCGAGGTGCGCGCGGCGCTGACGATCAGGCGGAGTTCGTCGGGCGAGTGGACTGAGCCGTGGCGGATTTCGTTGGTGCCGAAGGAGCGCAGGACGAAGCCGGCGGCGCGGCTCATAAAACCGGTGAGGGGGCTGGTGACGGTCAGGAAGAAATCCATGGGCGCGGCTACAGCCAGGGCTACGCGCTCGGCTCGGTGGAGGGCTAGCGACTTGGGGACTAATTCTCCCAGCGTGACGTGCAGGGTGGTGATCAGCACGAAGGCGATGGCGACTGCGATGGCGTGGGCGTAGAGAATGGCGTGCGGGATGTGGCCAATCCAGTCTTCGACCAGGCGGGCGAGTACCGGCTCGCCCAGCCAGCCTAAGGCCAGGCTGGTGACGGTGATTCCTAGTTGCACGCCGTTGACTACGCGCGGGAGTTGCTGATGGAGCCGGAGGACGATTCGGGCGCCTACGCGGCGGGCTTCGATCAGTTGGAGGATGCGCGTCTCGCGCACGCTGACCAGGGCGAATTCTGCAGCCGCAAAAAAGGCATTGGCTGCCACCAGAAGCAGGATGACAAACACCCGCAGCAGCACCAATGCAATCATGGAATGTTAATTTTAGCATTTTGAGGTCGATCGGCGGGTCTGCGGGACGTGCCCGTGCGGCTAAGACGGCGATTCCGAGTCCTTTGGACGGTACAATATTTAGGATAGATCCGAACACTCATTTGCTTTCCTTTTGCGGGGTTGGCGGTCTAAATAGCACGCGATATTGATTGGCGCAGTCCGTAAAGGGGCGTTTGAATCGAAGGGTTAGCGGCATCGCTGAAGCGATGTCCTGATACGAATTTTTAATGTCAGCCGACGAAACGGCTCGAATTTTCCAAGGAACTTTTTCTAAGGAACTATTTTTTAGCGTTCAGCGTAATAAGAGGTGAATGCCAGTTCTACAGTTTCAATCCCGGCAGGAGGCAGTCGTGAACGGTAATGGCAACGGCAAGTCGAAGAAGCGTCGCAAACGCATTATCATCTGGAGTTCCGTCGTCGTAGCGTTTGTAGCTCTGGTTGTAACCGGAGTGCTGATCGCGTCCGCCGGAGGTACCAAGATTGATCCGTCGAAGCTGGCCAAGGTCGAGAAGGGAGACTTGGCGAAGAGCGTCGTGGCGACCGGCAAGATTGAGCCGATCACGAAGGTCGAAGTCAAGTCGAAGGCCAGCGGTATCGTCAAGAAGCTCTATGTAGATTATGGCGATCGCGTGAAGAAGGGCCAGATACTGGCCGAGCTCGACCGGGACGAAATTCAAGCGCGCGTGGATCAGGCCCGGGCGCAGTTGGAGGCGTCGACGGCCAGCTTGAATGGAACGCGCGCTGACCTGGTGCGCGCTCGAGTCGATGCGGAAGGTCCCGATGTTCCTTTGCTGAAGCGTGCTTACGAACGCTCGCAGGGAATGGCGAAAGAGGGAGTCGTTTCCGCGTCCGCGCTGGACGACGCGCAAAAGAATTATGAGATGGCGCTGAACAAGCAGAACGTCTCGAAAGCGCAGTTGCAGGTCTTGCAAGCCAAGATCGGGCAGGCTGAGGGGCAGGTGTCACAGGACCGAGCCAACCTCAAACAACTGGAAGAACAACTTGGATATACGACGATTGAATCTCCGCTCGATGGAATCGTGCTCTCGCGCGACGTGGAAATTGGCGATGCGGTGAGTTCGATTCTTGTCTTGGGATCGACGGCGACGCTCGTTATGACGCTGGGCGATACCAGCGAGGTTTACGTTAAGGGCAAGGTCGATGAGAGCGATATCGGCAAGGTGTACCTGGGCCAGCCGGCACGAATCAAAGTGGAGTCCTTCAAGGACAAGACTTTCACCGGCAAGGTGACGAAGATTTCGCCGATGGGCGTCGAGAAAGATAATGTGACGACGTTCGAAGTGCGCGTTTCGATCAACAATCCCGAAGGCGTGCTCAAGGCCATGATGACCGCCAATGCCGAGATCATTCTGGATGAGCACAAGGGCGTGCTGCAGATTCCGGAAGGCTCCATCATTTATGACAAGGACAAGAATGCATCGGTCGAGATTCCTGATCCGAAGGCGAAGGATGGGAAGAAGAAGATTGCCGTAAACATCGGCATCTCGAACGGCGCGAAGACGGAATTGCTGAAGGGATTGAAGGAAGGCGATCAAGTAGTGTTGCAGTAAGGTAGCTACCAGCTGCTGGCATCTGGCAGTCGGTTTTCGAGACGGGGCAGGCCCCGTCTCTACTCGAGATTACTCACGGAGGCGCGTTTCCATGAATAGGAATTTTTCTCGCGGGATCCTGATGTCGGCGGTTTTGCTGGCGTTCGCGGTGCCTGGTTTTGCTTCCGTTGCAGGAACGTTCGATCGTTCCTTCCAGGTCGGCGGGTCGGTTGATCTCGAAGTGCTTTCGCGATCGGGCGACGTCACGATCCGCAATGGCGCCGCAGGTACAGTGACAGTGCATGGCAAGATTCATGTCGGCAACGGATGGTTCAGCAGCGATCGCCATGCCGATGTACAGGAAATCCAGAATAATCCTCCGGTTCGGCAGACTGGGAACAGCATTCGTATCGACTACGTCAATTACAGCAACATCTCCATCGACTACGAGATCACTGTGCCCGAAGACACCACGGTTCGATCGCATACCGGCAGCGGCGATCAGAACGTAGAAGGGCTGAGAGGCCGAGTTGATTTAGAGAGTGGATCGGGCGATCTGAAGCTAGCTCGCCTTACTGGCGAAATGCATTTCCAGACGGGATCGGGGAATGTTCGCGGGCACGAACTCTCTGGACCGGCGCGCATAAAGGCTGGCAGCGGCGATATCGATATCGAAGAAACCGGTGAAGGCGACATCGATATTCGCACTGGTTCCGGCAATATCACGGCAAAGGGTATTAATGGCGGCTTCCACGCCGAGGCTGGCAGCGGTGATATTCATGGCGACGGCGCGCCCAAGAATCTTTGGAGCGTCCGGACCGGTTCCGGGAATGTGGGACTACATGTGCCGCAGGACGCCGCATTCGATGTGGATGTTTCGTCCAGTTCGGGCTCGGTGACGCTTGGTCATCCCGTGTCGACAACCGTGCAAGGACGCGTGCAGGAATCGCGCAAGAGCGTGGTCGGCAAGGTCCGGGGCGGAGGACCGACAATTTCGGTGCACACGGGCTCCGGCGATATCAGCGTGGACTAACTGGAACTGCAGTTGCGTCGCCCGGATCTGACCGACGCTGTAGGCACGTAACGTTAACAAACTCTCGACATTTGTCTCCTGGATGGACTGAGGAATCTGCATTTCCCATGCGGCAGGTTCCTCGCGGCCGGCCATTTCCCGGTGGCGCTTCTTCACGGTCGGCTCGGCGTCATAGTTATTCGTTGATAGTTCTTCTATTCGTTGATAGTCGTGGGTCGTGCTTCGCGATCGTTTCTTCCTCGGTAGGTTACCGATGCGCGTCAGAAGATGGGGCCCTCCCCAGAAGCGCCTTGACGCCCAGTCGCGTGACCCCTGATACTTCGTTTTGACCCCGGCAAATTTGGGGACGAGGTACAGGATTGCCACAGCCGATCATTACCCTCACAACTGACTTTGGACTTAACGATCATTTCGTCGGGGCCATGAAGGGGGTCATTCTGGAGACCGCCCCTGACGCCCAGATTGTCGACATCAGCCATGCCGTGCAGCCGTTCGACATTCTGGATGGCGCGCTTACCATCTCCCAGGCCTATTCCTATTTTCCCTCCGGCACCGTGCACGTGGTGATTGTCGATCCGGGCGTGGGAACGGCGCGGCGTCCGATTGTGCTGACCGGCGATCGGCATCTTTTTGTGGCTCCCGATAATGGAGTTCTTTCGCTGGTTTACGCCCGCGAGCAGCGGATGGCGGTTCGCCATATTACTGCCGACCACTATTTTTTGCAGCCCCGCAGTAACACGTTCCACGGGCGCGATATTTTCTCTCCGGTGGCTGCGTCTCTGGCCAAGGGAGTCGACGTCAACCGCCTTGGTGACGAGATTACGGATTATGTCCGTTTTGCCGCCCCGCGACCGAAGCCCGTGGATGAGCGCACACTACGTGGCGTCGTGTTGAAGGTTGATCGCTTCGGCAATCTCATCACCAACATTACCCCGCAGGATATTCCCAAGCTTTTTGAAGCAACGGTACCCGCATTCCGCATTGCGATCGGCAAGGGGCAAGTGACGCGTATGTGTTCGAATTACGCGGAAGGCGGGCCGGGTGAGGCTTTTGGAATTCTCGGCAGCATGGGATTTGTGGAGATCGCAACTAATCGTGGCTCGGCGTTTCAATTACTCGGCGCGGGCAAGGGAACAGATGTGAACCTGGTGCTGGAAGGATAGCGCCCGCTTGATCCCGGGCGACTATTTCGTGCGGCGGGACTGAGTGCGCAGGAACCATTGTCCGGAACTATCGTCCGGAACTATCGTCCGGAACTATCGTCCGGAACTGTCGCCCGGAACTGTCGCCCGGAACTATGGTTTAGAACGGTTTTCTCGGAGTGATCACTTCATCTTTGATGAAGAATTGCGCTGAGCACTGCGCCGAACCGCAGATGGTCGGGAGCAGGCCTGCCATTTGTTTGCGCGTGATCAGGCCCAGCGTGCCGCACACCGGGCAGGAGAGCACGGCCCAGTAAGGGTCCTCTTTTTCGCCGACTTGGCCTGCGTTTTCAAGCACGAACACCGTGCCTGGTTCCATCTGCTCCGGAATCCACTCGCTGATGATGCTTAGTTCGCCGATCATCATTCCTCCGATTTGCATTCCAAGCTGGCGTTTAGGCTCTGCGAGCGCGGTTTATGGGCCGAACCCGCTCCGATGCTGAATGTTTTTTAGGAGACTCGCGTTTCTTTGGTGTTTGCGCGAAAGTCTTTCGCGAAGAAATCTCTTGCGTGACGACCTGACCGGGTAAATGCTGACCACGCACCATCGCCGCTCGGACTCTGCGCACCTCGTCACTCAAACAGATATCGAACATGGGCTGCGACGAATTTTTCAGCAGGTCGACCACCTGCCGGGCCGAGTTACGCAGGTAGAGGTGTGTCCCGTCGGTGAGCAAGTGGTATTCGGAGGCGGCGCGAACGGTGGCGGCGAGGCTTGTGCCGAATTCGCGTTCGAGGAAAGCAATCACCTTACGCATGCC
>JBAWBE010000573.1:0-2190 GCA_049589635.1 Terriglobales bacterium | reverse complement strand
GGTCAAGGCTTCGATGCGCTGGCGGCAGCACACACCCAGGCAATCGCTAGGATGAGCGGCGACATCGCCGCCGCCATCCGCGCCGAAGCCGAACAGAAGTCGGAAGCGATCAAATCGTGATTACCATTTCGGTACTGGCCACTTCCCTCAATAGTAAAGAGAGATGATCTGAAACTCGCAAGCTAACTAAAAGGAGATTGAAATGGCTAAGCAAGGCAAGCCAAACATCCTCATCCTCCAGGGCGATGATATCGGCTGGTGGAACATCAGCTACAACAGCCGCGGGCAAATGGGCTACCGCACGCCAAACATCGACCGTGTGGCCAGCGAGGGCGTCGTCTTCACCGACTACTATGCTCAGCAGAGCTGCACAGCGGGCCGCGCCGCTTTCATCACGGGCCAGAATCCGATCCGTACCGGCCTCACCAAGGTCGGTATGCCGGGGGCCGATGTCGGTTTGAGCGCGGAGGATCCGACCATGGCCGAGTTGCTCAAGCCGCATGGCTACGCCGTCGGCCAGTTCGGCAAGAACCATTTGGGCGACAAGGACGAGTTCCTGCCGACGATGCATGGCTTCGACGAATTCTTCGGCAACCTCTATCATCTCAACGCGGAAGAGGAGCCCGAGGACCCGGACTATCCGAAGATGCCCGAATTCAAGAAGCGTTTTGGGCCCCGGGGCGTGCTCCACTGCTGGGCAGATGGCAAGGGTGGGCAAAAGGTCGAGGACACCGGGCCGCTCACGAAAAAGCGGATGGAAATCATCGACGACGAAATAACGGACCATGCGTTGCGCTTCATCGATGAGACTCACAAGGCGGATAAGCCATTCTTCCTCTGGTACAACACCACCGCGATGCATTTCCGCACCCACCCAGCCGAAAGGCACCGGGGCAAGAGTGGTCAGGGGGATTACAACGACATCATGGTTGCCCACGACGAAGATATCGGCAGGATGCTAGGCAAGCTCGACGAGCTAGGCATCGCCGATGACACGATTGTGATGTACACAACCGATAACGGCCCCCACTACAACAGCTGGCCCGATGCCGGCATCACGCCGTTCCGGTCAGAGAAGAACACCAACTGGGAAGGCGGTTGGCGCGTGCCGGCCTTCGTGCGCTGGCCGGGCAAGATCAAGGCGGGCTCAGTGGTGAATGGAATCGTCACTCACCAGGATTGGCTGCCGACGTTCCTGGCTGCCGCCGGTGAGTCCGACATCAAGGAAAAGCTCCTGAATGGGCTTAAGGTCGGCAACAAGACCTTCAAGGTCCACATCGACGGCTTCAACATGTTGCCGTACCTGAGCGGCGAGGTGAAGGAAAGCCCTCGAGAGTCCTTCTTCTACATCAGTGATGACGGTGACATCCTGGCCATACGCATGCGGGACTGGAAGGTGGTACTGATGGAGCAACGCGCGAAGCAGCTGCAGTGTTGGCTCGAGCCATTCGTTCATCTGCGAGCTCCAAAGATTTTCCACCTGCGTCGCGATCCGTTCGAGCGGGCAGATGAGAACTCCAACACTTACTATGACTGGATGATCTCCCACGCCTACATCATTTACGCCATGCAGGCGGTGGTCGCCCAACAGATCGAGAACTTCCAGAAGTTCCCGCCGCGTCAAAAGCCCGCCTCTTTCAACCTGGATGCGGTGATGCGGAAATTGGTGGACGCCGGCGGAAGCGGCAGCCATTGACCTGCCGCCGAGCATCGACGACCTAGGGTGCTGTATCCGGCGAGTAGCGCGGGGCACAGCACTCACACTGAATGCACCGACGGCGCTCAGCGCAGCGACAAACGCACTAGCCTGGAGTATTCACAATGACCGAGCAGACCCCTCCGGGCGCACCGGCGCTCGACGTTTCGACCAGGCTCGCCTTCGATCGAACTCGTGTTGCGTACGAGCGAACTATGATGGCTTGGATCAGAACCGCGACATCGCTAATCACGTTCGGCTTCAGCGTCTACAAATTCTTTCAAATCGAAGCGCCGGCCGCCGGACAACAGAATCGCCTCATCGGACCACGCGGCTTCTCCTTCACACTGGTGAGCGTCGGACTCTTCTCACTGATCCTGGCGACCCTTGAACACCGCCAAAATATCCGCACGCTTGGAGCGCAATCCGCCGGCCAGCAGCGCTCGCTGGCTGTGCTGATCGCGGGATTGATTTCGATTCTCGGGGTACTCGCT
>JBAWBE010000572.1:0-5495 GCA_049589635.1 Terriglobales bacterium | reverse complement strand
CGTCGAAGCGTCGCGGCCCTCGGTGCCTTTGAAGAATTCTTCAAACACCGCGTCGGACGGCGGATTCAGCGGTGTAGCGCGTTCTTTGCGCACCGGCATATAACCGCCGAGTTGCTGCCGTCGCGCCTGCATATATTTGATCTCGGGACTGTCGTCAGCGGGCCGGTAAAACGGTGCGTTGTGCAGTTCGCCGTCGGGAATCGGAATGCCGAAGCGCGAGCGGAAAACCTCCAACTCGTCGTCGTTTAGCTTTTTTTGCTGGTGCGTGATGTTCTTGCCTTCGCCGGCTTCGCCGAGCCCGTAACCTTTAATGGTCTTTGCAAGAATGATGGTCGGGCTTCCCGTATGATCAACGGCGGCCTTGTAGGCGGCATGTACCTTGATAGGATCGTGTCCGCCCAGCCGCATACGGGCGAGTTGCTCGTCGGAAAGATGCTCGACCATCTTGAGCAGCCGCGGATCGGTACCAAAGAAATTCTGCCGGAAGTACGCTCCGCTCTCGACAAAGTATTTCTGATACTGTCCGTCGGTGATCTCGCCCATGCGGCGGACCAGCAACCCATCGCGATCGGCCTGAATCAGCGGATCCCAATCGCCGCCCCAGATGAGCTTGATCACGTTCCATCCGGCGCCCCGGAAAATCGCTTCCAGCTCCTGAATAATTTTGCCGTTGCCACGAACCGGACCGTCCAGCCGCTGGAGGTTGCAGTTGACGACAAAAATAAGGTTGTCGAGCCGCTCGCGTGAAGCAAGCGTGATCGAGCCGAGCGATTCAGGCTCATCCATTTCGCCGTCGCCCATGTAGGCCCAAACCTTGCCGCCGGTCGAAGTTTTCAGGCTACGATTTTCGAGATACTTGATGAAGCGTGCATGGTAGATGGCTTGAATCGGCCCGAGACCCATCGAAACCGTTGGAAATTCCCAGAAGTCGGGCATGAGCCAAGGATGCGGATACGACGACAGCCCGCCGCCGGCCTTGAGCTCGCGTCGAAAATTCTCCAGCTTTTGCTTCGGAATCCTGCCTTCAAGATAAGCGCGTGCGTAAATCCCGGGGGCGGCGTGTCCCTGAAAATAAACAATGTCCCGGTCGCCGGATTCAGTCGCCGCCTGAAAAAAGTGATTAAAGGCAACTTCGTAGAGCGTGGCCGCCGAAGCTAACGTGGAAATATGCCCGCCAATGCCTTCTTGAATTTTGTTGGCGCGTACGACCATCGCCATGGCATTCCACCGAACCAGGCTCTTGATGCGGCGCTCCATCTCCTGGCTGCCGGGAAATGGGGGCTGATCGCGCGCCGGAATCGTATTCTGATAGGGCGTGGTTGCAGTAAACGGCAGGTTGACGCCAGCCTCGCTTCGCGCGTGGAGCGCCAGGTGTTGCAGCAGGCGTCCGGCCCGTTCCGCTCCGCCGTGCGAAAGCACGTAGTCGAGCGAATCCAGCCACTCACGTGTTTCTACAACTTCAATTCCATTAGTAGGTTGCGTTTGCTGCGTCAGCGTCTCAGCCACTGTAATGCCACCCCTCAGAAAGAATGCAATTCTTCATCATAAGCAATCGGCGGGAATTTTGCTGGCATCAGTGCGGCTGCATCGCGATCAATTCGCTTCCAGTTTGTCATGCCGGGGCGTTATCCTTCCGGCGGAGGTTAGCCAAATGGGACGAAGCATCGCCTGTTTGATCGTGCTGGTACTTCTCGAGTTATCGGCTCAATCGCAAACTGCCGTCCCAACCGCGGTGGGGCTAAGACCGGAGCAGATTCCGGCAGACTGTAAGTCAGTGGACGGTAGCTTTCCCGTAGACATCCAGACCTCCATCCTTTGGGACAAGCCTGACCTCTATAAGAGCCTGATACCGCTTCCCATAGCAAAGTATGCGCAGTCATTCGCATGCCACGACGACAAAGGCACGGTCTTTTTTTTCCAGTTCGCCAGCGATGCTGCTCGTGAAAGGGCTGGAAACTTCATAAAGCCGCTGCTCTGGGGAGAGTCGGGCCCAACCGCTGGCCATCCAGAACTGGTGCTCGAAGCTGGCAATCTCTTGACGGTGGTTTCTTTCCGTAAGGCTCCTAAGTCTTTACTTGCAGCACTTCAAAACATCCCCGGTTCAGGGCCCACAGACCAAAACACTGCCGCTGGCAGCAGTTTTCCGATATTGGGCCATGGCAGTTTCCGCCTAAGTGTGCCGGACGATTGGCAGGCCCACCCACGCGGACTCCCCGATCCGCCGTCGATCACTCTCCACTTTGTTCCGGCAAGCGGCGACGCCTTCGACGTACAAGTGACCGCAGTCTGGCTGGATGCGACCAAACGGACACGCGAGACGTCCGACGCAATGAAGGCTGATGTGCAACGCTCGGCGGAAGAATTGCTGCTGCATTCAGTCGAAAAGACCGCCACGCTTCACGAGCTGCATGGGCGGCAAAGCACTGGCTTCTACTATGCCCTCACAGACAACAATCCCGGACCCGGTGAATTTACCAATCTCACGCAAGGCGTGTTCCTGACCGGGGATATCCTCTCCGCATTCACCATTCTCTATCGAACGCCGACATCCTCGGACGCCGATAAGGCGCTCCGCGCGTTCGCCCAAGCCACCTACATAAAGTAGGTGCGCCTGGTTCATTCGCGTTCGGAGCGAATGATTGGGTACACTGTCAGCCGTTCTTTTCCAACGCCCGAAGATAGGCTTCCATGGCCGCTTTGCCTTCATGCCGCGCCCAATCCTCCGGCGTACCGTGCCACAGAATGTCTTTCATATCGAGCCTCGCGCCACGCTCTACCAACAACTGCGCCATTTCTAAATTGCCGCGGAATGCAGCCTGATGGAGCGGCGTGGTATGGGAATGTCCGCCGATCGGGTTATAGCGGTTGGGATTTTCGCCAGCGTCGAGCAGCATGCGCATGATTTCGATTTCTCCGTAGTCCGCGGCAATGGCCAGCACGAGATGCCGTTCGTCGGCGCCCGCCGCCGGAAGCAATCGGCGGAAATCCTCGATGCGCCCGAGCGCGGCGGCGATAGGAAGAGTGACACGAGCGCCGCGCTTGATCAAATGATGCACGGCTTCGATCTCGCCAAGCACGGCTGCCACCGCAATGGCGCTATCGGGATCAGCTCCGCGATCGCAAAGAACATCGATCAACGGAATCTGCATCCGACATTCGCGTGGCACGCTGCCGGTTGCCACCAGCGCCAGGGTTTCATTCATTTCCGATTTGTCACGGTCCGCGCCCGCGTCGAGAATCACGTTGGCGATCTCAACGATATTCTTTGGCAGCGTACCGTGGCGAACCGGATTCTCAGCAATGAATTCGAGCAGCGTCGGATTATGAAAGTAGTTTGTGCCTTCAAACACAATGTGCTGATGCACCAGCTTCGGATACTTGCCAAGCCATACCCGCAAACCGGCCGCGTCGCCCGCATCGATCAGGTCGACGGCGCGTCGAAATACGTCGTCCTCAATGCGCTCGTGGTATCGCAGGTTCAACCTATCAGTGAGCGTGGGTTTCTCAATGTGCCTCTTCAGCCGCGTCCAACTCTGGAATCCCGACTCACGCGCAATCGCGAGCTGAGCGTCGCTGAGCTTTAACTTCGCGTCAAGAATTTCGGCATCCGTCGATCGCCGAAAGCGCGGATGGAATTCCCGCAGCCGCTGTGCCGCGCCTGAATCGCGCGCAGCATGGTCCTTCAGCAGGTCTTTGGCTTGATATTTGAGATGATCGAGGTTGGCATTCGATGGGAGGCGTCGTACGGGCATGGCGAACTTCCTTTCATAGGCCCGAGGTCCGCCTTAACGGGCAGAAAGTAAGTTCGAAAAGCAAGGTTTTAACGATCAGGTGGACTTCTGTCCTTTCCGCGGACCGGATGCGCCCTTCGCGCTTTGCGCATATTACCACGAGGCTGGAAGATGCCGGTGCCGCAGCCGGTGAAGTGCAACTTAACTTGGCCTCTCCAAAATCACTCCTCAGGCCCAACGACATTGGGCCTTCTCGTTTTTGAAATTAAACGACCGGCAGTTGCGAGTCGGTACGATCTAGTAAATTGCATCCGTCGCTTCCTCCCTCCCATGAGATCTGGAACCGTCTTCCGCTGGCAAGCGGGGCACGATTGTTATCAAAACGCACGTATGTGAGTGCCTTGAGCGCACGGGTTTAGCGACGCGAGAGGGAAATCGGCCAAGGGCAAAATGTTATAATGATGAAGTCTAGGTGATCGCGGCATTCCGATCGCGATCAGCGTCCGCAATCGTCGGGGAGTGGCTCAGCCTGGTAGAGCACCTGGTTCGGGACCAGGGGGTCGGAGGTTCAAATCCTCTCTCCCCGACCAATATTTTCAATAAGATATTCGGCCATTCTGGTTTTTCGTCTACATCGGTGTAGACGATTTCGTAACGGTTACGCCTCCTTGGCCAGACCCTTGCGGCAACTCTACTTGTAGTGATATGAGCGCGACGTCTCATACTACGCACTATTCATTCACAGACAGCTATTCGAGCGGGACTCCGCCGGGCACGACGAATACTTATCTCACCAAGATCACCGATCCGCTTGGACACAGATTCCAGTAGAACAGACAATAGTTTATAACGACGGGAATGGAAACCCGCTCAAAACGGTGACCAAAACTTGGTTGAATCAGTACTTATTAGAAAGTAACCAAACCGTATTCCCTGGCGGTGTGGCCTCACAGATCACCTACACGTACGGAACTTTGGGTGTCGTCACCAACAAGTCGGAATACGACTACGGACAGTCCACGCCTGCGCGACAGACCATCTACAATTATCAACCATTTTCTGCTAATCCTATAGGTTCTTACATATATGATCGTCCGTATCAAGTGCTCGTCGAAGATGGATCTGGTAACCGAGTTTCCGAGGTTGATTATTTATATGATGGCGGCACTCCGGCAGGTGTGAGCAACCTTACGAACCACGACGATGTCAATTTCGGAACCGCATACACATCCCCGCGTGGAGACGTGACACAGAAAACCCAATGGTCAAATACCGGAACTTCGCCGATCACTACCTATACGTATGATGAGACAGGGAAAACCTTAAGCGTGACGGGATCCATGAACAACCTCTTCGACCAAACCCCCGTCGATCGATATGGGTTCGTGGCCTGATAGAGCAAACCCACGCCATCATAACTTTTTGCCGTGTACGTTGTTCCGTCTGGGTCCGATGAAAGAATGGTCTCGACCGTATGCCCGACTCCATCGAAAGCAGTCGTATAACTAAATCAATTCAATCCGGGTCCAGATCAAGATCCGAATCTTCCAAAAGATGAGAACAACAAAGACGATCAGTCAAGCCCAAGTCCTTCCTCAAATTAGGAGTTGATGCATGTACGCGCGCTTTCTGTTTGTTTTCTTAGCGATTGTTTTGCTCGGTGTCGCTTGTGGCCGCCAAGCGCTCGATCGAGAGTTGATTGACGCCGCCGTTCGTGGGGATGCGAATGGTGTTCGGAGCCTGCTTGATCGCGGTGCCAATATC
>JBAWBE010000571.1:0-3447 GCA_049589635.1 Terriglobales bacterium | reverse complement strand
CCGCATTACTACAAAAAGCAGATGCACTCTGCGAACCTTCTCGCCTTTTATCGCACCATCTCCGACCAGTCCGCGCTCCCCATTGTTATCTACAATTTTCCGCAAGCCACCGGGTACGACATGCCCGCTGAAGTCGTCATCGAACTGGCCAATCATGCCAACATCGCGGCCATCAAGGAATCCAGCGGCAACCTCGAAAAAGTGAAAGCGATGGTTGAAGGCACGCGCCACATTAGGCGCCAAGCTACAGTAACCGAGACCTTCGCAGCCGTAACGCCGCGCATGGTCCGAGCTGCCGCAGCCGAAGCAAAACAAAAGCAGGAAAAAGAGAGCAGGGAACTAGTAACCGTAGAGGCCCTGGCAGGCTCGCGTAGCGCGGACATTCCGGTCCGCGCAGACAGCGCCGCGAAACCATCCTCCTCCTCTGTCTCAAAGATCGGCTCTCTTAAGACGCGCCAAAAAGAAGTAGGCTTCCAAGTCATGGTCGGAGCTGCCCATCAACTCGAACCTTCCCTGGCCCTCGGAGCCGCCGGCGCAATCCTGGCCTTCGCCTGTCCCGCGCCCACTGCCTGCTACGAAATCTACGCCGCCATAAAAGAAGACGACATCCCACTCGCCCGCGAAAAACAGGATCGCATCAAACAAGCCGTCCAGCGCGTAGTGGGAGACCTCGGCGTCCCCGGCATCAAGTACGCCATGGATCTGAACGGCTACTATGGAGGCTCAGCCCGCCTCCCATTCCTGCCGCTAACCGGCGACCAGAAAAAAGAAATAGAAAGAGTGATGTCCAACGTCCGCAACTAAACAATTGCTCCCGCCGCGTGACCAGCTGGCGGTAGCGGGCCGCCAGATAACTATTCTTGCGGCGTGAAACTGTCAACTTCATGATCAACACTTTTCGCAAATTGAACGAATCCATGGCAGCACAGTAGCGGCGTCCGCGTGCCCTGTGTTATCCTTAAAACCGTTACGAAACGATAAGAGACAGGAGTGCAATAGGTTAGTGCTAGCCAGACAGCAAAAGCAATCCGTCGTTGACACGTATCGCACGCATCCCACCGATACTGGAAGCCCTGAAGTTCAAATCGCGCTGCTAAGCGAGCGCATCGGTCAACTCACGGATCATTTCAAAGCGCACCAGAAGGATCACGGCTCGCGCCGCGGACTCCTCATGATGGTCAGCCGGCGTCGTCGCCTGCTCGACTACCTGAAGAAGTACGACTCGGAGCGGTATAAAACCGTTATCACCAAGCTCGGCATCCGCAAATAACGTGTCCGGCCCAATGTGGGCCGGCTTCAACCTGAAAGTCTAAGCTGAGAGCCTGAGCTGGGAGTCTGAGTAAAGTGCGTTTCCCGACTGCGATCGCCACTGGCATTCGCCTATCTGTTTATTGCCTATCATGCATTCGCTCATCAAGCGAACTCCACATTGGCGCGGTCTCCCTTCTGAGACCGCAGCTCCTGCCCGAAAAACAAAAAGGATGATCTATGAAGCCTGAACCAACTACAGTTTCCGTCGAAATCGCTGGCGGAAAAACTCTTTCTTTTGAAACCGGAAAATTGGCGAAACAAGCCCACGGCTCGGCCGTGGTCCGCCTGGGCGAGAATGTTGTTCTCGCAACCGCAACCGCCAATCCCGAGCCGCGCACCGGCATCGACTTTTTCCCGCTGACCGTTGATTACCGCGAATACACCTACGCCGGTGGGCGCATTCCCGGCGGATTCATCAAGCGTGAAGGCCGCATGAGCGAGCGCGAAGTGCTCACCAGCCGCCAAATCGACCGCCCAATCCGCCCCATGTTCGCCGAAGGTTTTAAGTGCGAGACACAAGTCATCGCCTTCGTTCTCTCCGCGGACACCGAAAATGATCCCGACGTAGTCGGCATCAATGCGGCCTCGGCGGCGTTGACCGTTTCGGATATTCCGTTCCTAGGCCCGATCGGCGCTGTGCGCGTGGGCCTTGTCGATGGCCGCTTCATCGCCAATCCCACCTATTCGGAAATGCGTGAAGGCCTGCTCAACATTATGGTTGTCGGCACCGCCGAAGCCATCCTGATGATCGAGTCGGGTGCAAAAGAAGTAAAAGAAGAGACGGTGGTCGACGCCATCGAATTCGCCCACACCGAGATCAAGAAGATTTGTGCGGCCATCGAAGAGCTGCGCAGCAAAGCCGGCAAGCCGAAGCGCAAAGTAACGCCGCCCGAATTCGATCAGGCCTACTACAACGACTTGCAGTCGAAGATCGGCGCCCGCCTGACCGATGCGCTCGACACAGCCAAGCATCCCAAGGCCGAGAGCTACGAGCTGGTCCGCACTCTTGAGAAAGAGCAGGTAGCCGCAATTCCCGAAGAGGATGATGCAGCCAAAGCGAAGTTCAAAGAGTATTACGAGACCCTACGCGAGCGCATCTTCCGCGATCAGGTGATCAACAAAAAGCATCGCCCCGACGGCCGCGCCTTCGATCAGATTCGCGAAATCTGGATCGAAGCCGGCGTTCTGCCTCGCGCACACGGGAGCGCGGTCTTCACGCGCGGCGAAACGCAAGCTCTAGTCACGACCACGCTCGGTACCAGCGATGACATGCAGCGCCTCGAAGGCTTCGAAGGCGAAGCCAAGAAGCGCTTCATGCTGCACTACAACTTCCCGCCATTCTCGGTAGGAGAAGTCGCGTTCCTCCGCGGAGCCGGTCGTCGCGAGATTGGTCACGGAGCCCTTGCGGAACGAGCGGTCTCGGCTGTGCTTCCGAGCCTAGACAACTGGCCTTACGCGATGCGCGTAGTGTCCGACATTCTGGAGTCAAACGGCTCGTCGTCGATGGCAACCATTTGCGGAGCGTCGCTTTCACTCATGGACGCGGGCGTTCCGTTGAAAGCTCCGGTAGCCGGTGTAGCGATGGGCCTTGTAAAAGAAGGCGATCAATACGCCATCCTGACCGACATCGCAGGCGCGGAAGATCACTATGGCGACATGGACTTTAAAGTCGCCGGCACCAAAGACGGAATTACCGCGCTCCAGATGGACATTAAAGTCGGCGGCATTACCGCGCAGATCATGCGCGAAGCGCTGGCGCAAGCCCAACGCGGACGGCTCTTTATTCTCGAAAAAATGGACGAGGTTATCACCGAAGGACGCGTAAAAGTTTCGAGTTACGCGCCCCGCATTTACACCCTCCAGATTCCAGTCGATAAAATCCGCGACGTGATTGGGCCGGGCGGCAAGATGATTCGCAGCATCATCGAGCAGACCGGCGTAAAGATCGACGTCGAAGATTCCGGTAAGGTCAACGTAGCGTCGAACGACGAAGTTTCCGCGAACAAAGCGCTGCAAATCATCCGCGACTTGACGGCATCGGCTGAAGTGGGGAAGACCTATCTCGGCAAAGTCAGCCGCCTGGCAGACTTCGGTGCATTCGTAGAAATTCTCCCCGGCCTCGACGGCCTCCTCCAT
>JBAWBE010000570.1:0-6697 GCA_049589635.1 Terriglobales bacterium | reverse complement strand
CACCTGATATCGATCGTGCGTGGGCAGCGGTCAAGTTCGCGGCACGACCGCGCATTCACGTATTTCTCGCGACCTCAGACATTCACCTGAAGTACAAGCTGCGTATCACGCGCGAGGAATGCCTTGCGCAGGCGCAAGAGGCCGTCCGCCATGCGAAGTCACTTTGCGATGACATTCAGTTCTCGCCCGAGGATGCGACGCGTACCGACATTCCATTTTTATGCCAGGTGGTCGAAGCCGTAATCGCTGCCGGCGCCACCACGGTCAACATTCCCGATACTGTCGGCTATAGCATGCCCGAGGAGTACGGACATCTCGTTCGCACGCTGCGCGAAAACGTTAGAGGAATCGAGAACGTCACCATCTCCACGCACTGCCACAACGACCTCGGCCTGGCGGTTGCTAACTCGCTGGCTGGAGTGCAGAACGGGGCGCGCCAGGTGGAGTGCACCATCAACGGCATCGGCGAGCGGGCGGGCAATGCATCGCTCGAAGAGATCGCGATGACTATGCGGGTTCGTGCCGATCGTTATCCTTATCAAACGGCCATCGCCGGCGAGCAGATTTTTGCTTCGAGCCAGATGCTTGCCGAGATCACGGGCGTGCCCGTGCAACCCAACAAGGCGATCACCGGCCGCAACGCCTTTGCCCATGAGGCTGGGATTCATCAGGATGGCATGCTCAAGAATCCTTTGACCTACGAGATTATGACGCCGCAATCGGTGGGCGTGCCTGATTCGCGCCTCGTCCTGGGCAAACACTCAGGGCGCCACGCGCTCGCTCTGCGCTGCGAACAACTCGGCCACAAGTTCGAGCGGCGCGAACTGGACGAAATCTATCGCAAGTTCGTGATTCTCGCCGACCGCATCAAGCGCGTTCAGGACAGCCATCTGATCGGGCTGATTCAGAGCGCCACCAACGGAGCGGATATGAGCGATGTCGTCGCTGCCAGGAAAATAGGTCCACAGTCCACGACGGCAATGCGTTTTCCGCGAACTGCCGCGGCCGCGACGGCCGCGGCACACGAATCGGCTGCGAATCATATCGCGCCCAATTCGAGCCTGACCTCGGGCCAGAATTCCGGCCAAAGCACGGTTGCAATTCCGTTCCCGGACAGGCGGAGCGACCACGAGGATTATCTCTGGGGCGTGTAGGCGCTAGGCGTGTAAGGACTGCGTGTAAGGGCGGCGTGTAAAGGCGAATGTTGAACGCGGTCTCAAGTTAAAGGCCGCGCGCGTGGGCGCCCGCGCCATATTCACTGTATCCTGTCCAGAGCGTCGATCCCATGAAACTTCGAATCACAACTCTCCCCGGCGACGGAATCGGTCCGGAAGTGACATCGCAGGCTGTTCGCGTGCTCAAAGAAGTTGCCGACGGATTCGGGCACGACCTCAAAATTGAGCAAAAGGAAATCGGCGCCGAGGCCCTCAACAAATTCGGCAATCCCCTTCCTGACGCGACGGTTGAATCCTGCCTAGCTTCAAATGCCGTGCTGCTCGGAGCCGTCGGGTCGCCGGCGTTCGATCACAATCCGCGCGAGCTTCGTCCAGAAGCGGGACTGTTGGGCCTGCGCAAGGAACTTGGGGCGTATGCCAATCTGCGTCCCGCCGTCTTTTATCCAGCGCTGGCAGCCTGCTCTCCGCTACGCGAAGAATTGGTCAGAGGTACCGACATTCTCATCGTTCGCGAACTGCTCGGCGGACTGTATTTCGGCGAACCGCGCGCGATCGAAAGCGCTGCGGATTCGGCGGGCAGCACACTCGACGCGGCGGACACACGTGATGCCGTCAACACACACGCGATCAACACACGTCACGCCTTGAACACCATGCGCTACAGCGAGCCGGAAATCGAGCGCATCGCACGCGTTGCGTTTGGCCTTTCACGCATCCGCCGGCGGCGTGTGCTCTCGGTCGACAAGGCGAATGTGCTTGAGTGTTCGCGGCTTTGGCGCGAGGTTGTTACGCGCATCGGTACGGAGTATCCGGACGTTCAACTGTCGCACATGTACGTCGACGCGGCCGCGACTTCGCTGGTCCTCAGACCCACGCATTTTGACGTCATCCTCACCGAGAACATGTTTGGCGACATTCTTTCCGACCAGGCGGGCGGAATCGTGGGCGCGCTTGGACTGCTTGCGTCGGCGAGCATCGGAGGCCCGGTCGGGCTCTATGAGCCTGTCCATGGCTCCGCTCCCGACATTGCGGGCAAAGGCATCGCCAACCCGCTGGGCGCGATTCTTTCGGTGGCCATGATGCTTCGCCACACTTTTCAACTTTCTCGGGAAGCGGATTGCATCGAAGCGGCTGTCAGTTCGGCTTTGAAGGCAGGTCTGCGAACGCCGGACCTTGCGCGCGGCGGAGAGACCACCGTCAAAACGAACGAGATGGGAGCCAGGATTGTGGACTTTGTGCGTTCCACCTGTGCAGCCAACACAAGCGTCGCAAGATAGATCGGCCCGATCTTCGTCCGAACTAACTTGCCGGGATTTAAACCTTGCCCGGAGATGAAACGGCCGGCGTGGTGTACGCGCCTAAGATAGAGTTCCATCGGACTCGCAGAACTTCCCCGAACATGCGAATACCGTCGCGAAAGGGATTGAGCCGGGTTCCCTCGCTGTGAGCCCACACCACCGGGACCTCCTTCACACTGAAACCGAGACGCCGCGCCAAAAAGAGGATCTCTGGATCAAACCCCCAGCGCTCAATTCGCTGAAGAGGAAAAATACGCTGCGCTGCCTCGCGGCGAAAGGCCTTAAACCCGCACTGGGTATCCACAAAATTCAAATTTAGAAAAATGCGAAGAACGAGGTTGTAGATTCTTCCGAAAAGCTGGCGGTAAAGCGGCTGCCGCTCGGTTTGGAGATCAGCGCGCAGCCAGCGCGAACCAATCGCAATGTCGGCCCCGGCCGCGATTGCGTCGAACAACTTTTGTGCTTCGCTGATGGGCGAAGAAAGATCGGCATCCGTAAACAGGCAGATATCGCCGCGAGCATGCAGCATGCCGTTACGCACGCTATAGCCTTTGCCGCGATTACCGGGATTCTCGATCAGTAGTATCTGGGAATGCGCTTTGCCGTATTTGCGCACAATGTCGCGCGTGTCATCGTGCGATCCATCATCGACCACAAGAATCTCCGTGTCCCACTTGCGTTGCTCGACGTAGCGCAGTAGTTCATCCAGCGTCGGCCGGATGCGGCCGCTTTCGTTATAAGCGGGAATGATGATGGAGTACGTCAAAATTTATCGAGTCGTCGGCTAATCGGGCCGTCTGGCCATTTGAAATTTGATGAGAGATTCAGATCACACGATGGCCCGATCACCTAATGATCCGATAAGAATTATGCCACCTGCCGGCGCTTGTCGAGCATGGCGAAGAATTCGGCAACCAGTTCCTCATCCCACAAACCCGCCTGCGCCTCTTCGCGCATGGTGATGGCGGACTGTTCGTGCGAGAGTGCGGGTTTATAGGGACGCGCCGTGCGCAACGCGTCATAGATATCGACGACCTGTAAAATGCGTGGCAGAAGAGGAATGTCGGCGGCCTTCAATCCATCCGGATAGCCGCTGCCGTCGGAGTGCTCATGATGGTAACGAATGATGGGCAGGACCAAGCGGAGCGATTTCAATGGGCGGCAAATCGACTCGCCCGTTAGCGGATGTCTTTTCATGATCTCCCACTCGGCCGGGGTCAGGTTGCTGCCTTTTTTCAGAACCTCATCGGGCACGCCAATTTTGCCAAGGTCGTGAAGGTAGCCGCCGCGCCGCAACGCAACGACGCATTCTTCTTCAAGGTTGAGATGACGGCCAAGCTCGCTGGCGTTTTGAGCCAAGCGCTCACAGTGGCCTTCCGTGTAGGGATCGCGCGCCTCGACGCTCAGTCCGAGCGTACACAGCACCGACTCGGCAGTCTCGAGTTCGTCCGTGAACTCCTTCAACTTGAGCAGCGACTTAACGCGTGCAAATAATTCTTCGGGACTGATCGGCTTGGTCAGGAAATCGTCCGCGCCTGCTTCGATCGCGTTCAAGCGATCTTCGTGCGCGTTCAGGCCCGTAATCATTACGATGGGAATCAGCCGGGTTTCGGGATCGTCCTTGAGTTCGCGGCAGAGTTCGTAGCCGCTTTTCCCCGGCATGATCACGTCGAGCAGGATGAGGTCGGGTGCGGCCCGGCGGATTTGCTCCTCGGCGTCGGCTGCGCTCGAGACCACCGAGGCTTGATAGCCGCGCAACTGGAGCATTTCACGCAACAATTCGGCATTCAGCCGATGGTCGTCAACAACCAGGATCGATTGTTTACGACGGCCTGAGATTAGTTCGACCATAAAAATAAGAACTGGAACGCGAAGTAAAAGTTGTATGCCGCCAAATGGGGCCCCCACGACCTCAGCCGGCATGCGGCTCTGGGTCGCCGGCGGTTGAAAGGCCACCCGTCTGCTTTTAACCAAGCTTCGATTCTATCCGATATCGAGGCTCCCCAAAAACCGAACATTCTCGATGTTCATGGATCATGGCGGGTGACACGCGAGATAGTGCAAGCTCGAGGTATGCGTACCAACCTTTCCTTCACTCCGCTGCGCAAACTTCTACCGCTGATAGCGATTCTTATCTGCTGCTCCGTGTGCGCCGCCATTCCCAAGCCGCACGTTATTGCGTTTGGCAAATGGATTTCCACCAAATGGCCGAATGCAACCGGGGAAAAAATGTTCGACCTGAAAGTGCGTCCGCTTGTGATCGACACGCACCTCAAGGAATATACGACTGGCAATCCGCACGACGTTACCGACCGGCTGTTTGTGGTGCGGCGCGTTTTCCGGATCAATGACGCGCTGCCCGGTGAAAGCGCGGCGCACTGGCAATGGCAGCGCGGAGGCTGGCTGCTGGTTGACCGCCTGACGGGACGCATCTCGCAATTGAGTTTGCCCGAGTTCGATCCGTTCTATTCGAGCGCAAGCTGGTATCGCGATTACATCGCCTATTGCGGCGTCTCCGACGACGGCAAAAAGTTGTACGCCATGGTGGCGCAGGTTGGCCGTCGCAAGCCGATCCTGAAGAAGGATGCTGGTGCGCCGCGCGGCGGCGCCGACCCGGACTCCGAGTGCCCTGCGCCCGCGTGGGAGCGCGCTCCGATGCGGGTTACCTTTCAACCGGACGACGACCACAAACTGGTATTCTCCCTTCGCAATCGCATCGTCGATGTCGTGAACGATGCGGAAGAACCGGATGAATGAACTACAGCACGTCGCCACGACGATAAACGATGACCGCAGCATTATCCGTTGCGATCAACCATTGACGTTTACGCGTCTGATCGACTACGAAACAATGGAGCGTTCTCGATCAACATGTCACAGACCTTGACGCAGATTTCGCGCGTGGCTTCGAGGACGCGATCATCTGGGGCTGAAGCGAGCAGCGTCGAAGCACCGTGGCAGAGAAGAAAAATCCCGTCGTAGACAATCGCGTATTCGTCGGCCGTGCCACCCACCCGGGTCGCCAACTGAGTAAGCATCCAGGTGCGAACTGGACGGGGAGTCGAAAAAAATTGGCCCCAGTACTCGCTTAGAAGTTCATACTCGCGCGGATGCGACTTGACGTACGCGAGGAAGCGGCGGTGCCCTTGCTCAATCGTCGCGGAAGATAGTAAGTCCGCGGTTAGCTCCTCGCGGAAACGGTAGGCGAGAGCAAGGCGCAGAGCCTCTTTGTTGCGAAATCGTTTGTAGAGAGTGGGGGTCGTGGTATGGGCTTCCTGAGCGACTGCCCGCAGGGTCAAGCCGTTTTCGCCGCGCGTCCGCCATAACCGGAGCGCCGCCCTAAGTATCCGTTCCTCAAGGTGTTTATCTGCGATAGGAGGCATTGAACGATCGCAAGCCTCAGTTAATAACATGACATCGTACAACCCAATGCTGTTTAGTAACAACAAATAAATTGTAACAAATTTGTCAACAGATCATCCCTATCGTCATTGTTTTTAGACATCGGCTCGCACGATCAGATCCTGACTGGGTTTTGGATTGACATCGTTAAAGTAACGATGTTAAAGTGTAGCCACTTCAAGGAAATAGAACGTATTTCCCGTTGACTTCAACTTTATGGGAGTAGAAATGGCTTCGCCCAATGACCTTGGCGATGGTGGCGCCTCCGGTCAGATAAACGCGGAATTGCGGCATGCGCAGCTCGAAATCTTGAGCGCGCAGGTCGCCACCGATCGACTTCGTTTGCGTTATTCAGCGGAGGATCTGGCACGACACGCGCAACGCGACATCCTGCGCAAGGCTTGGTCGTCGGCCAATGCGCTGTTTGAATACTACAACGCGATTGTGAATCAAATGCCGGATCGCCACGCCTTGGAGAAGTCTACCGCCATGACGATCGACGAGGCGAAGATCCTGGATACAAGCGATCGCATGGCTCGCTACCTGTACGAACAGCGCGGGCACTTTCGCCTGATCGGCCAGCCGCTGGAAAAAAGCCAGCAGGACGCCATGGCACCGTTTTTCTCTTCTCAATTGCTGGCCCTGGCAAGAATCGTTCTCTTGGACCGGCAACGCATTCCCAAGCCGCCGCTCGATTCGGAAGCGAAGGCGATGGGCATTGCAGACCTTTCGGACTTTCCTCATCCATCTTCGGCGACCTTCGGAGACGTCCTGGTTTTTTACGAAGAAATCACCAGTCGGCACCTGTTTCACGCCTTGGTG
>JBAWBE010000569.1:0-1792 GCA_049589635.1 Terriglobales bacterium | reverse complement strand
GTATTACCCCATGGTAACGATACAGCCTCAGAATCTTTCCTATGGACCAACGGACGCGGAGCATACTCCCAGAAATTGGAATGGGGATGGCCCGTACTACAATCCCAACTCGCCGGCCTATCAGCCCTTGCCTGGCAATGATAATAATCAGGACAAAAAAACGGGCCCAATGCCGACTGGTTCGGACCGCCGCCTCCTGATGAGGAATGTGGAGTGCCTGCGCTCCAGTGAGGGAGCTGTCATCATTACGTCCACGCACTCCAACATCAAGATCGATAAGTCCACGACCTATGTATTCGCTGCGAGCGACCTGTTGACGGCAACTACTAAATGATGCGGCTCCCGCGTGCGCTCATGGAAGGCGGGATCAACCCTCACTCCTGTATCGTGAGCGTGCCCGAAAAGGCTTCATGGCACTTGTTGACACGGGAATCGAGTCTCGCCGTGTCCCCAATGGATTCCGGGGCATGACCGAGGGTCGAAAATCAAACAAACATCCTCCAGCGCCCGGTCAGAGGCTGTCGCCAAGTCCTGCAATCCCATCATCGGGGCCGAAATGGGGACGTGCAATAGCCGCGTTTTCCGAGTCCGAAAGGCCACCCCGCCGGACACTCCCCCTTGGAAACAATGAAGTAACCATGGGCATTTGTAATCCTTCGCATGCGTGGTAATATACCGTGTCGTTAACGTACACGAAATTAACGCTCCCGATCGACATTCTTGCCGCCCTGCCGGCAAGCGGACTGCCAGGTGGAAATGTATCTTCTCGGAATCGATGTTGGTACTGGAGGGACGCGCGCGCTAGTCATCGATGCCGAAGGACGTGTCGTGGCCTCAGCCACCGAGGAACATGAAGCTTTTGCATCCCCGCAAATTGGCTGGGCGGAGCAGGATCCTGGCGATTGGTGGCGTGCGTGCGGCATCGCGGTGCGGAAGGCGCTCGCTCTCAGCCGATTGCGCGCCGATCAAATCGCGTGCGTCGGTCTGTCCGGACAAATGCACGGCGCCGTTCTTCTTGACGAGCAAGAACGCGTGGTGCGGCCTGCCCTGATCTGGTGCGATGTCAGGACAGAAAAGCAAAGCCGTGATCTGACCGCACAAATCGGAGCCGATCGTTTAATTCAGCTTGCCTGCAATCCCGCGCTCGCCAATTTCACCATCACCAAATGCATGTGGGTTCGCGAAAACGAACCCGAAAACTGGCGTAGAGTCCGCTCCCTGCTGTTGCCCAAAGACTATGTGCGATTGCAGCTAACGGGTGAACGGGCAACCGATGTGGCGGATGCCTCCGGCACTCTACTGCTGGACGTGGCTCACCGCCGATGGTCGACGGAGATTCTTGGGCTTGCTCAAATAGACGAGTCGCTCTTGCCCTCGCTTTACGAATCGCCAGAGGTCTGTGGGCAAGTCTCGGCAGCTGGCGCGGCTGCTACGGGATTGCGCTCCGGAACGCCGGTCGTGGCTGGCGCGGGAGATCAGGCAGCAGGCGCAATTGGCATGGGCGTAGTTTCCCCCGGAGCTGTCAGCGCAACCATTGGAACCTCGGGTGTGGTGCTCGCCGCGACGGATGGTCCAGCGCTCGACCCGAAAGGCCGGCTGCACACATTTTGCCACGCCGTTCCCGGACGCTGGATCGTCATGGGTGTGACCCAAGCGGCCGGGCTTTCCCTTAGTTGGTTTCGGGACCAGCTTACATGTCGAAGCAATGGTTGCGGCGAGTCCTACGCGGAACTCACGGCCGAAGCGGCCAATGCTCCTCCGGGATGTGGCGGTCTGCTCTGGGCTCCTTACC
>JBAWBE010000568.1:0-10217 GCA_049589635.1 Terriglobales bacterium | reverse complement strand
GCCGCGGGGTTCGCCGGAAACATATTCTTCGCCGGCCATTTCGAAGGTCCATACTGTTCCGGAGTGCCGATGATCCCGTTCGTCGTGAATGCGTAAGGGTTGAAGCAGTTATCCAGGTTGTCCTTCGGATAAACCGAATCAGCGCATGCTTTCGCTCCGCCCTCGCTCCAGATCGGATATCGCCCAGACAATAGTAAGTTGTTAGTAAAACCTACATTGGGAATCTTAGCCAAGTTAGTGGGATTCGTGATACCCAACATTGAACTCGACGGGTCACCGAACCCGGTCACGTGCTCAATCAGGATTGAATTCAATCCGTTCTTCGGCCAGGTATTATAGATCTCAAGCAGGCCGCCTCCGCCGTCGTATTCTTTGGCGTTGATGTCGTCCATCGTAATATCGTGAATACTGTACCGTGCCGCAGCTTTAGCCTGATACTTGCGCTTGCCCTGGCCGGTAAATCCAGCGGCAATTGCAATGCCCTTCCCGCTGTGGCTCGTCTTTGAGTAGCGAATCGTAACATCCGTCACCTGGCAGGCAGGGCACACGCCCGCATGTTTCTTTGTGCTGTATTGGCTCTTGGGCGTCAGCAAGAATACGGCGCCGTTCTGGGTGAAACCTCCCCACGAATTCTCCATGATGTTCCCCTCAAAGAGCACTCGCTGAGCGTTCTTTAGCTCGCTGAGGTTCAGCACCGCGAAGGGATTGCCGTTCGTGCCTCCGACAAAACCCGGCTGTCCCTTCCTCCAGATCAGGGGCTTGAACATGTGATTGCGGCGAATCTCGATGTCGGCAGGCGTCGTTGTGGCAGGTCCTCCACCCAGCATGATGTTTTCGCCCGAGGCTTCCAGGTAATTATCGACGATCTTGTATGGACCTCCCGGCTGCTCGCTGTTACCTCCGCCAATGGCATGCGCGTCGGTACATGCGCCACTGTTGAACGTACAGTGAAAGTCGCTCAGATAAGAATCAATGACGGCCGCAAATGTCATGCCATTAAAACTCACGGCCGATGCGGTGTCATCATGCGTTGATCCGTGCACCCACACGCGATCGACAATAATGTTGTTGGCTTGGTAATCCTTTTCAACTCCAATGAGCGGGCCGATGAAGCCCGTGCCGGCATTGCGGGTGATTTCGAGTCCGATTAAGCGATAGTGGCTCGCGCCGTCCCTGAGTTGGAATGCCGGCGACACTCTCGGGCTGGATATCTCGGGAATCACTCGCTGCGGTTTCGAACAAGAGTAATCCGGTCTCCCCGCTAACGAAGCCACCCCCGCATAGCACGGAGTCAGCCGCGTTCCCTCCGCCGGCAAACTGGAATCAGGCGCGGAAGTGCGAATAGTGATCCAGTGGTTGGAATCGCATTTATTCGGATTCAAATGGAAAATACCAACCAGCGTCGCGCTCGGGTCGATGCTGATGGTATCGCCGCACTGCGCCGAGTCAAGAGCGCTCTGCAGATTTCCACCCGCTTTCACGCTGATCGTCGTCCCGGGCGAAGGTGTCGCTGACAGGGCGGTGTAAATACACGCTTGCGGTAGAGCCGCCGGCCCATCATGATCGCCGAACGTTGGATGGTTTCCCGCCTGGCAATAGGTGTTATCAGGTCCAGAACTCGCCCAGGCAGTGTTACCCGGAGCGATGAAGCAGAGAAGCCCGAAGGCCATCAGAACGAAACACACCGATACACCGGAACGCATGGACACACCTCTCCCTTTCGTGATGAATGCTTTTTCGTTTTACCGCGAGGACGTCGAGCAACGTTTCTCGACATGAACTAGCAGCGCGTCTTGATGACGCCTGCGGAGTAGCTCATTGGAATGGAGAGACTATAAGAACTTATGTGGCTCGGCGCAAAATCAGTAGTGCAGGTAACGGAGAGATGAAAAAGAAGAGATGAAAAAAAGATGATGTCCCGGTTGCGCGATCCTCAACTCGCGATCGTCAGACCGTGATCGACGCAAAGGATTTCAATTTACCAGAGCCTTCACCGCAGCCGGCAAATCGAAGACGGAATCCGCAATCGGCTCATAGCTCACCGACTTCATCGTGAAAGTTCGGATGTGGTCGCCGGTATGCACCGTTTGCTTGGTAGCTACCAGTCGCCCGCCAATCTTCTTATAGTCCTCAAACGTAAGGATGGTGATGGTTTTCGAGGAATCGTCTGCCTCGTATCGGTAGCCGGCAAGCAGACCGGTTTCGACATCGTAAAACTGATTATTATCTTTGCCCCAATGCGTGGTGCCGTGCAGCCAGTAGCAGCGATGGCCCTCAAAATCGACGACGCCCGCGAGCTCCAGCTTTTTGAAGTAGTCAGGCTGGTGGAGCGGATATTGCAGATCGGCGTCCCGCCGATTGGCTTCCACCGGCGTGTCCTTGTCGACGCTCGCTCCCTTTGCATCGATCGACCACGAAACGGCGCCATCAAACCCCGACGTGACCTGAGTGCCGTCGGGCCGCGTGACTTTGAAGATCGACTTGAACGGCTTGTTGTAGGCCACGAACGTCGTCTTGCCCTGGAGGCCAGTGCCTTCGATCTCTCCCTGCACGGTTTCTGACTGGACGCTCTTAATCGCGTCAACGCCGCCGAGCACAACCTTATACCTTTCGAGAACGGCGTCGGCCGTCTTGAGCTGCCGGTCCTGTGCCCAGAGCGACGCGACGCTCGCAAACGCAACGCTCGCGAAAATGACGAATGCCAATTTTGTTATCTGCATATTCAAGTTAGACGAGCGTTCCGACCACGGGTCACCAAGTGTTATTCGATAGGAACGAACCCCAAACAACGAACTTCTGCCGCGTCACGACTTCGGTTCACAAGCAGGTTCTGTGATCGTCTAAAGTCTACACATGCGGCACCGGTGCCTACTCCTGCCTTCTCGCCTATACGTGCTTTTAGTTGCACTGCTGGCCACGCTTCCCCTCGTGGCTGCGGCCCAGTCCCCAGCCGCGAAGTTGATCGGTGAGGACTCCCACACGCCGCAATTACCGCAGAATGATGCCATTCGCATCCACGAGTTCTATCGCCTCGCTCCGCAGATTGCCGACGAGGTATGGCCCGGCTGGTCGCGCACCATCGCTCCACTGTTACTGGTCACCGGCCAAACCGAATTCCTCACTCACCATCCCGATCCGCCCGATGACTTCGAAAGAATTGGCGACAATCTCTACGCGCGGCCCCGGAAGTACTCCGTTAATCTTCTCGCCACGTTTCCCGCCTTCGGGCCTCAATCGGTCATCGTCATCGGCGAGCCTGAAAACACCGAGGCCAAAACCAGCACGCCCTGGCTCATCACTTTAATGCACGAACATTTTCATCAACTCCAGGATAGCGAGCCCGGAATGATGGACGCCATGAAAAACCTGGGCCTGGCGCATGGCGACGAAACCGGGATGTGGATGCTCAACTATCCGTTCCCTTACGACAAGCCCGAGCTGGTACGCTCCTTCGCCGACCTGCGCAAACTGCTGCTCGATGCCCTGAACGAGAAAAAAGAAACGCGGTTCCGCCTGCTGGCGCGCCAATACGCGGTCGAACGCAAAAAGTTCTTCAGCCAGCTTGCGCCCGACGATCGCAAGTACTTCAGCTTTCAGCTTTGGAAGGAAGGAATCGCGCGCTACGTGCAAGTCAAGTCCGCGGAAGCTGCGGCGCATTACCAACCCACGCCCGACTATGCCGCGCTCCCCGACTACGAGTCATTCGCGAGCTATGCCGCCCGGGCACGTGCCGACACCATGCGCGAATTGAGTCAGGCCGATCTAGCCAAGTGGAAGCGAATCGTTGTGTACCCCTTCGGAGCGTGTGAGGGTTTTCTGCTCGATCGCCTCGATCCAAATTGGAAGGATGGGTACCTCGAGAACCGGTTCACCCTCGATCCTTACTTTGAGAACTGATGGTGCCCATCATCATTGCGCTCTTTGCCATGTTTAGGGCGACACAAAATTTTCATCTTGGCTTTCATCTTGACCTCGGCTCGCCGTCAGGGTAGATTCCCCTCCGAAGTTCACTTCGACTCCGCAAACCGCTTCACAAGGAGGGCTGTGCATGGAGTTCTTAGCTGCTCTGTGGATCCCGATCGTTCTCTCGGCGGTCATCGTATTCATCGCGAGTTCCGTCCTGCACATGGTTTTGAAATACCACCAGAGCGACTGTTATCAACTCCCCAACGAAGACCATGCGCTTGGCGCCCTGCGCTCCGCGGGCGTAAAACCCGGTTACTATCATTTTCCCTACACCACGCATCAGGACATGAAGTCGCCTGCGACGCAGGAAAAGTTCAAGCACGGACCGGTCGGATTCCTCACCGTCCTGCCCAGCGGTCCCCCAGCCATGGGCAAATATCTTGGCTCATGGTTTGGCTATTGTTTGCTGGTCGCCTTCTTCACGGCATACCTCACCTACCGCACGATCCCGCAAGGAGCACCCTATCTATTTGTTTTTCGCGGCGTGGGCACGGCCGCGTTTATGGCCTTTGGTCTCGGACCGCTGGCCAATAGCATCTGGAAGGGACAACCCTGGAGCATGACGATCAAGGAAGTGTTTGACGGGCTGATCTATGCCTTGCTCGTCGGCGGCACATTCGGCTGGCTCTGGCCGCGCCCGTAAGCCCCCGAGACGGGCCTGCGTGGAACGGAGACGAAGCGCTCGAAACTCAGTCGTATCTTGACTCCGGTCGTACCGTGCCTCGGCCGTACCGTCATTCGGTGATATTCCCGTCGCCTTCATAAGCCCTTCCTGCTGGGGCCACATCTGTGCAAAACGTTGCGTAGTAACCACTGGTAACCCATGCCAAACGCACCATTTCAACGTATCCACGTTTGGTACAGGGGTTGCTTTTATTAGCTGCGGAGGAGTTAGCATCCGCGGCCCAGCCGCCGATATCCCCTCACCTTCTCCGGATTGGAGAAATTACCATGAAAATCACCCTTCTCGTTCTCACCATCTTCGTGACGACCGCCGCATTTGCGCAGATCGGTGGCGCATCCGTCAGCGCCGAGCCGCAGATCTATCACGCACCGGAACATGTGGCCCATGCCGGCTTTCAACCGATGGCGTCGGAAGTGAGCATCTACCCAGGTACCAGTTACACCTCTGCGCAAGGCGATCGGCCCGCGTCAGACTTCCCGCAGGTCGCCAGCGCATCGCTCGGCGATATCGCCCGTGAACTGAAGAAACAACACACCCTCGTCAAGAAATCCGACACCGTTTGGGTAAACCAGTAACGCCGTAAACCAATAAGGCCGTGAGCTAGTAGGGCCGTCAAGCAGTAAGCTCGCAGGACACTTCGCAGGACACCAGCGCATTGAGCGACGGGCACTCCGCCCGTCGCGAGCGGCCCACAAATCGCACCAGATACTTGCGTAATGCTCCGCGCCCACGATAGAACACCGGAGTGGCCCCGCGCGACGACCTCCCGAGCACGAACGATCTCAACAATCTGCGCGTGGTGCTCGTAGCAACGCGGAATCCGCTGAACATCGGAGCCGCCGCCCGCGCGCTGAGTAATTTCGGAGCCGCGCATCTCCGCGTCGTCAATCCTTACGAAGTCGCGTTTCGCGAAGCTCGCTCCGCCGTCGGAGCGACGCAAGTGTTAGCGGATGCAAAAGAGTACGCGAGCGTGTCAGACGCGGTCGCCGACTGTCGCCTGGTAGTCGGAACAACCGCCGCGGGCCGTCGCGAGTTGCAACTGGAACTGCGCAGGCTCGAAGTGGGCGCGCGCGCTGTTCTCCGGCAACTCAAAACCGGGTCAGTCGCAATACTCTTCGGCTCGGAAAAAGTCGGCCTGTCAAACGAAGACATGAGTCACTGCCACTGGCTTATGAGGATTCCGACGCGCGAAGCCCACGGCTCCATGAATCTCGGCCAAGCCGTCGCGGTCTGCCTGTATGAACTCGTGCGCCAAACCTCAAGCGCCGCCAGCGAGAAGCCAGCCCGCAGAAAAGCAAATGCTTCGGGGCACGAATCGAGCCCCAGAGCCAAAGCAGGCGAGATCGAGCGCCTCACGCAGTTGCTATACGGCGTTCTCCGCGCCAGCGGATACGTCAAGCCCCGAGTCGCACATGCCACAGAAGAGAAGTTGCGCCGCACGCTTCGTCGCCTCGACCTGAGCGCCGATGACGCCGAACTGTGGCTGGGAATGCTTCGGCAAATACAGTGGAAGCTGGATACGAACGAAGAACGCGACCGCTCGCAAAGCTAACTCCACGGTTATCTTCTCTAAACACTGGTTGTTATAGGTGTTGGTAGTAGAACCCCGGATTCGAATTCCGAGGCATTCCGATGGCACGTAGCCGCTAACCCCTGCATTTCCCAACAGTCCAATAAAGAAGCCAAGCGAACGGCTCAATTGAACCAGCTCAGTTGACCAACTCAATTGACCAGGAGGTGACATCATGCTGATGCTGCTAGACACCTTCTACCAGACCCTGCGCACACTCTGGGCGCACAAGCTGCGCTCGTTTCTCACCATGTTCGGAATCGCGTGGGGCGTGGGTTCACTCCTCCTGCTCGCCGGCGTCGGCGAAGGCTTCCGCAACGGCAACCGTAAGCAACTCGAGAGCTTCGGCAAAAACATCATCTTCTTCTATGGAGGCCGCGCGCCCGCCGTCGAAGGCAGTTTCAACTCGATGCATTGGTTCAACCTCACCTACGACGACTATCTCTCGATCAAAACCCAGGCGACGCTCGCGCTCAACCTCTCACCGATCATCGCGCGCGACGACATTCGCGCGGTCAGTGACTACACCAGCACGAACGGCCAAGTCTCAGGAGTGCCGGCCATCTACAGCCATGTGCGCACCATCCCGCTCGCCCTTGGGCGCTGGATCAACGACGACGATGATACCCAGCGGCGCCGCGTTTGCGTTCTCGGCGTGGAGATGACGAAGAATATGTTTCCCGGCCGCCCCGCCGTAGGCAGCACCATTCTGCTGAATGGCGTGCGCTTCCAGGTCATTGGCGTCCTCAACAAAATCGGTCAGGAAGAACAGAACGCGACCAATGTTCGCATTTTCGTTCCGTTCAACACCATGCGCGAGCTGTTTCCGCTCACCGGAGACAACTCGAAAGAAGGCAATGCGATCTCGTTCGTCAACTATCAGCCGCGCAGTTTCGAAGAGAACGAACTTGCCAAAGCAGAGATGCATCGCATCGTAGCCCGCAATCATGGCGACTTCGATCCCACTGTCAAAGACACGTGGGAAGAGTGGGACACGGTGAAGAATCAAAAAACCATGGGCAAGATCTTTACGGCGATGGACTGGTTCCTGGGCGGCGTCGGCCTGGTGACGTTGGCCCTCGGCGCGATTGGCATCGTCAACATCATGCTTGTGGCCGTAACCGAACGCACGCGCGAAATCGGCCTGCGCAAAGCGTTGGGCGCAACCCAGCGCAGCATTCTGTTTCAGTTTTTCCTGGAAGGCGCGTTTCTCACGCTACTGAGCGGAGGCATCGGCGTAGGTGCCGCGATGTTGTTAATCAATTTGCTCAGCGGCGTGCATCTGCCGCAAGGTTTCGACACACCCAAAATCGTGCCCGCATCGGCAATCAGCGCAGTGCTGTCGCTGTCACTGGCAGGCATAACGGCAGGCCTATATCCAGCACGCAAAGCGGCAATGCTGGAGCCGGTAGAGGCCTTGCGTCAGGAATAAACAGCAGCTTCTAGCTACTAGCCTCTAGCAAAACTCAGGTTGCTAGGAGCTAGTCGCTAGCAGCTAATTTCAACGACTGAATCAAAGCGTCCGCCTCCACATCGAGGCGAGGAAAAACTTATGATGCGCGATCTGCTACAAGAAGCCTACGGCGCCATGCAGCATAACCGCCGCCGCACTACTCTCACCATGCTAGGCATGGCTTGGGGAATCGCCACAGTCGTCATCCTGCTCGCCTTCGGCTCCGGCTTCGAGCGCGCTATCAGTCTGATTTTCAGTTCCTGGGGAACCGACGTGATCGGGGCGTTCCCCGGCCGTACGTCGCTGCAATCAGGCGGCTCAAAAGCGGGCAGCGAGGTGAAGCTCAAGCTCGCCGACGTCGATTACATCCGCAACGAAGTCCCCATGATCAAGGGCGTCACGCCGATTTTCGACAAGGGTAACGGCGTTACGATTCAACATGACACACGCACCTACACCAATCTTTTTTTCACCGGCGTCTATCCTGTCTATGATCGCATTCGGGGCTTCGAAGTAGCCAGCGGCCGCGGTATGAGCGAAGTCGACCTCCTCGAGCACGACCGCGTCGCCATCATCGGCGACGAAGCCAAGCGCAGGCTCTTCTCCGGAGAGCAAGCCCTCGGCCAGAGCATTCGCATCAACGGCGTGACCTTTCAGGTAATCGGCGTTTACAAGCACAAGGTGCAGGGCGGCGACAATAACGACAACACCATGGTCGTGATCCCCTTCACCACCATGGGCGACCTCTTCGACACGCAATATATTTCCGGCATGTTCATGGATTATGAAGGAGAGAGCCACCAGCAGATCGCACGCGTGGTGCGCAGCGTGCTCGCCGGCCACCACAACTTCCGCCCCGACGATCGTCGCGCCGTTTTCATCGCCGACTTCAAGCAGGACTTCGACGACTTCACCATCGTTACCACCGCGCTTAAAGTCTTGCTGGCCTTCATCGGCGCGCTGACGCTTGGCATCGGCGGCATTGGGCTCATGAACATCATGCTGGTTTCGGTGCAACAGCGCACGCGCGAAATCGGCGTGGAAAAGGCTCTGGGCGCGCAAAAGCGCCACATCCTTCTTCAGTTCCTGGCCGAAGCCCTAGCAATCACCTTCGCGGGCGGCGCAGCCGGGATTGGCATTGCCTATTTGATTTCCTGGGGAGTAGGCGCCCTGCCACTCATGAGCGCCTTCGGCGACAACCTGCAAGCGGGCGACATTCACCTGCAAATCAATATCAGCAGCCTCGCAGTAGCAACGGTGATTCTAAGCGTGGTAGGAATCCTGAGCGGAATGGTCCCGGCAATCCGGGCGGCGCGGCTCGATCCCATCGAGAGCCTGCGCTACGAATAGGCGCGTGGCCGATTCATCGACTCGAGAATCACCGTGCCGATCACGAGCAGCGTTATCAGCGTGATGATCCCAAGCGAAATCACGCAGTAAATGCACCAGACGCCCAGCAGCATCGACTCGACGTCCGCCAGGTGAATTGCGAAAGCAAACGCGCCCGTCACAAACGGCAGCATCCAGGCATAAGCTTTGCGCCACGCCAGCAGGGCGAGAAAAAGATATCCCGCCATGCCGATGACCGCGACAGGCACACCATGCACCATGGCAAACGGGCTCTTATTGACAATCCCGCAGTCCCAGCGCTCGTTAATGCTGCACGGTGAAGCGTCGGTGCGATAGTGCTCGCGTAACGCGAGGCCCGACGCGACAATCCCAAGCACCGCCAGCAAAACCAGAACCCATCTCATGCAAACACTCCCCCGACTGGCTCAAACGAGTTGAATTTCTTAAAACAATATCATGCGCGATCCCATCGACCCGCAGCCTGGTATGCAACATCTATCTTTTCGCGCGATCCAATCTGTGCTACAAACACCAAATAATGAGTTCCGTGCGCCCCGGAGACTCACACAAAACGCCCGTCGCTTCTTTGCCGGCCAGCCTCGCGACGTCCCATGTTGAGGAGAACCTTAGCGGGAACGTTGATGAGAACATTGCCGAGAATGCCGCGAAGCCCCGTCTCGACGCCTCAATGTTCTGTCCGAACTGCTCGACCGAACTCCACTCCCACCGCTGCAAAGCAATCTGTAAAAAGTGTGGCTTCTATTTGAGCTGTTCCGACCCGTGGTAGACCAACTCTGCTGTCATTTCAGAATTTTTTGTTTGATGGGCAACACTCTTGGTTGCCGACGGCCTCTATGCTTTAATAGAGCCGTCACCATCCATACAACTTTGTAAGTCACCTGGAGGAACCATGAAGAAGTTCTCTATCCTGCTTGCGTCTGCCCTGCTAAGCATAGCCGCCTTGGCCTACGGTCAGGCCGGAACCGATGTAAAAACAGGCGCCGAAGACACTGGCAAAGCCACCGACTCAGCTGCCAAGAAAACGGGACACGCCACCAAAGTAGCCGCCAAAGATACCGGACACGCCACCAAGGTTGCCGCCAAGGACACCGGCAAAGGAACCGAAAAAGCCGCCGACGAAACCGGCCATGCCACCAAAGTAGCGGCCAAAGATACCGGACACGGCGTTAAGA
>JBAWBE010000567.1:0-2365 GCA_049589635.1 Terriglobales bacterium | reverse complement strand
CGTTTAAAGGAAGCTTGCCGCGGTTATGACTACGTCGCTCGCATGGGCGGAGACGAATTCGTGGTCACCGCGCCGGGTCTCACTCCAGAGGCGGCTTTGGAGAAAGCAAGCCGCCTGAACCAGGCAGCGGTCGAAGCCGGCCGCCAGACTTGTGGACGAGACGTAATTTCGTTGAGCGTAGGTACGGCCTTCTGCCCTGAAAATGGCTTCGATGTTGAGGGACTGTTGGCAGAAGCGGACCGGCGAATGTACTCCGTAAAACAGATCCATCATGCGGAGGCGGCGGCTCGACAAGACACTCTGGCACAAGGCGCTACGGGGAATTAGATGGGGAGCAAGTTAAGGGCAAAGGTATTTGGGCATGTGCTGGCACTCGCGGCCACAGTCTTGCTTGGAGGCTTACTCTCCGCAACCTTGGTGAGGCTTGCTCCGGGATTCGATGCCGATGAGCGGGAGCTCGATCCGCATTTAAGTGCCGAGACCGTGCAAGCACTGCGGGCAGCCCGTCATCAGGAACACAACATATTCCATTTCTACATTTCTTATATGAATCGCGCCGCGCATGGTGACTTGGGTACCTCGCTGGCCCTGGGGCAGCCCGTGCGCACACTGCTGCGCGACCGTGCTCCACTCACGCTGCGCTTGCTAGTCGTTGGTCTCGGGCTGGGATGGGTAGCGGCACTGACTCTGGCGCTGAGTGCGGCCGGGTTGCGGCTCGCTGGTTATGACTTACTCACCACGCTGGTGAGCGGAACATTTCTGTGCATTCCCGCAGCCGTTTTAGCGCTGCTCTCCGTGCTTTGGAATGTACCCGGTTCGCTGGCCATCGCGCTCATCATTTTCCCGCACATTTATCGCTATGCGCGCAACCTCCTGGCAAAATCTTATTGCTTGCCTCACATCATTACCGCGAGAGCAAAGGGCTTGGGAGAAGCCCGCATTCTTTTCTGGCATGTGATACCGAGCGTAGCTTCGCCCTTGCTAGCTGTGGCTGGAGTATCGGTGAGTATGGCTGTCGGCGCAGCCATTCCTGTGGAAGCTTTGTGCGGGCTGGCGGGCGTGGGACAACTGGCCTGGCAGGCGGCTCTGGCACGCGATCTTCCACTTCTGGTCAACATCACGATTCTGGTGACGCTCGTAACCTTGTTAGCGAACTCTGGAGCAGATGTAATCGGTCATATGCTTCGGAGCCGCGAGTCATGAACCTCTGGCGGAAGTTGGCGTGCGTCATTTTGGCTGTGGTGTTGTGTGCGTCAGCGGCTGCGAACTGGCTGGCTCCTGCGGGGTATTCCCGGCAATATCGCGAAGCAACAGATGCGCCTCCATCGCGAACTCATTGGTTAGGAACGGATGAACTTGGGCGCGACCGTTTTGCCCGCGTACTCTACGGAACCAGGATTTCGTTGCTGCTGGCGCCGGCCGCGGCGCTGCTTTCAACCCTGATGGCAGCTTTAATTGGGGGACTGGCGGGATATCTCGGTGGAATCTGGGCGAGGATGGCGATGGCGATAACCGATCTTTTCTTATCGCTGCCGTGGCTGTTCTTGCTGATTACTGCGCGAGCGTTGATGCCCCTGAATGTTTCTCCAATGATTTCGGTGCTGGTGACTTTTCTGCTACTCGGTCTATTGGGCTGGACCACCGCGGCGCGCGTGCTGTGTACGACCGCGGCGTCGCTGCGCTCCGCGGATTTTGTACACCAGGCACGAGCCGCCGGAGTTCCCGCGCAACGGGTCTTCTGGATGCATGTATTGCCGAACTTGAAGCCGGTGCTGTACGCGCAGTTTTGGATTTCGATTCCAGTTTTCATTCTCAGTGAGGCGAACCTGGGCATTCTCGGACTGGGAGTTGCCGAACCCATGCCGTCGTGGGGAAGCTTGTTGAAAGAGTTGGAAGGCTTGATCTCCATAGGCGAAGAGCCGTGGAAATTTGTTCCGCTGGTACTGCTGGTGCTGGTGGTGATGTCATTTCAGTTCTTGCTTTCGCGGCAGGACGAGCTGGTGGCGTGAAGAGTCGGGAAACAGTGGGGCAATTAATGACGAAGACATACGGCAGAATAGCCGCAATCATCGCGATCTGCCTGAGCTCTCTGGCAACGCCGCTTGTGGCGCAGAATGGCGGCGAGTTGAAATTCTGTCTGCACACGGAGCCCAAGACTTTTGATCCCCTGAAGGTTGAGGATGAAGCGTCCGCGTCAATTCGCTACTTGACGGGCGGAGTGCTGGTGCGCGTAAACCGGCAGACTCAGGAACTCGAACCGGAGCTGGCGCAATCGTGGAAGCTCTCAAAAGATGGCCGGCAGATCACATTCCACTTGCGCAGCGGAATTTTATTTTCCGATGGCACACCGTTTACAGCCGAAGAT
>JBAWBE010000566.1:0-4084 GCA_049589635.1 Terriglobales bacterium | reverse complement strand
GAGTGGGACATTCTCTACCGCAAATACTACGCCGAAGGGCTGAAACGCATGGGCGTAGCCGAAGTCCAAACCCGGTAACCACCGGACTCCACTCCACGCAACACGGCTTTCCATTGTCGAATTTCGCTTTTCCAATTTCCGTTCCACCAAAACAAAAAGCGCCCACATTCCGCATGGGCGCTTTCGAAGTCGCAAGCCGATTTTCCAGTTTCTAATTTCTATTGTCGATTCTCAGGGTTGTTGATTCGGATCCGGCCTTCGCTGCAAAGTCGGCCGATCAGGATCGCTATCGGGATCCGTCGTTGATCCTCCCTGAGTAGTGGTCGAATCGCCCGGCTTGTTCGTTGCCGTTTTCTTCCGCAAAGTCGGCTTGTTCGGATTCTTGTCGTTCACCTTCACGTTCGCTTCGATCAATTGGAGCCGGTGCTTCACCTGATCGAACTCCGAAGTCGTCACGATATATTCATCGCGCTGCGGCAAAATCGTCGCAATTTCTTTCTGCGAAGCTTCGATCCGATCGGGCGTGGGAGGATGCGTCGAGAAAATCTTGGGAATCGTGCCGGGCTGCTTCTTTTCGTCCGCCGCTACCTTCTCAAAGAACGAAACAAACGCGTTCGGGTCGTACCCCGCCTTGTACATGTACTGTAAACCCAGATAATCCGCTTCCTTTTCGTCCGTCCGCGTGAATTGCAGGAACGCCATCGGAATCGCGAACTGCATCCCTTGATAAATCGCGTATCCCGCCCACGTGTAAGGAATAAAAATCATCGCCGGAATCATCGCCAGCTGCGTGATTTCGCCCTTGGTCGCTTGCTTCGTGCCATGCCGCGCGCAAACGTGTGCGATCTCGTGCGCCATCACGCCAGCCAGCTCCGATTCCTCATCCGCGTGCAAAATCAATCCGCTGTTAACGTAAAAAAATCCGCCCGGCAGCGCAAACGCATTCACCACGTCCGAATCAATCACCTTGATCGTGAACGGCACCTGCGCATCCGAGTTCCGCACCAGGTTTTGTCCTACGCGGTTCACGTATTCAACGACCACCGGGTCGTTGATGAATTTCGCCTGCCGCTCCACTTCCGCCGAAAGCTGCTTGCCCAGCGCGATCTCATGCTCGAGCGAATAGAAATTCAGTCCGTGCCCCACATTGCGGTTGCCAATCGCGCTGACGTCCGCTTCGCTCCCAGCCTTCACCTTCGGATCTTCCTGCTGCTGGACCGGCGCGGGACCCTGCGGCTGTGGGTCTGCCTGCTGCACGCTGCCTTGTTGTTGCGAAGGTTGCTGAGCAGGTTGCTTCTGATCTGGTTGTTGGCTGGTTCCTTGCTGCGTCGTCTGCTGCGCGGGTGTCGACGGGGAAGAGGTCGACTGCGGTGTGGGTTGCTGCTGGCTCTGCTGCGGGAAGGCCGCCCCGCTCGTGGATGTAATCAGCGAAGCCGCGACAATCATGGCTCCCAACTGCGCCGCCAAGTTCGTCTTCATAAGCCACCTCCGGCGGATTCTGCGCGGATTATACACCCCCAAGCAGCACCCTGCTGACTTCTTTGGATGGCAAACCCAAGGGAATAGTTGGCCCCACCCACACAGATAAAGGTCCACAAGCGCAGCGCCGAAGTGAAGCCGCCCGGGCCGGAAGCGCCGCCCCGTCCTGAACGCCCCCCCGTCCTGAACGCCCCCCGGCGGGACGACGAAGGGCGTCCCGCTGGCTTACCCCCGGCAACCTTGGCCTGGCGCCCTAAACGGAGCGGCTGTCATCCCGCTTGCCCTGACGCAGGAAGGGACCGTAGGGAGGGATCTGCTCTTCGGGATGTTCACGCAACTCCGCAGCCAAATCCCCGCGCCCGGTGTTCTCTGCGCTCTCAGCGTCTCTGCGTTAATGCCTTTCCGGGTCCCAGTCGACCGCCCCGCTGTTCGCCCCCGGGAACCACCCAACGCTCCCATATTGACGCCCCTCACGATTCTGTCTACATTCGTACTGTGCCCGCCCGCAAAATCCAAGTCGGCCAAGTCTGGAAGAAAGACGACACCGGCGAATCCTATTTGGTTACTAAGCTTTACAACGAAGCCTTGGCCACCTACGCCATCCTCCGCAAAGCCGGCGCCGAAAACGAAAAAGCCGAAAAGGTGAAAGTAAACCGCAAAGGTCCCACCAACGACCTGCCAGGCTTCACCTACACCCAGGAATCCGACGATTTCTAAACCCGGCCGCGCGCTCCAGTCCTACATAGACCTCACTGGCATCTTTACCACATCCTCCACCTGCATCACTTCCTTCACCACAAACCCTTCGGCGTATTTCACTCCCACCAGCCGCCCGAAATACTGCGCAATCGAATTCATCCGCCCCTCCAGCTCATCCAAGGGCAAAACCACTTTCGAAGATCGCCGCTCGTTCTTCGGGCGATTGAACTGCGACTCATACGCCAAAATCGCCCGCTTCCGCCGCTCAAAATGTTTCGTAATATCCACGCAAAAAGTCGGCCGCACGTAATCGTAAGCCGCCGCGTACAAAATCTTGAACGGCCGGAACGCGTCGCCGCCCAAAGGATAATTCTTCAGCCCCGCCACAAAACAAGCTTCGTAACCCAGCTGCGCCGCCATGTAATGATCCGGGTGCCGCCCCTCCCAATAGGGAAGTATCACCGTGCGTGGCTGCAATTCGCGGATCACTTCCGCAATCGCCATTTTGTATTCCTCGCGCATCTCGAGTCGCGCGTCCGGCAAACCCAAATTCCGTCGTACCGCCACCCGCAAAATCTTCCCCGCCTTCGCCGCCTCCCGCAAACGAATCTCCGGAGTCCCGCGCGAACCAGTCTCCCCGCGCGTCAAATCCAAAATCCCAGTCCGGTGCCCCGCCTCATCCATAGCCAATAAAGTCCCGCCGCTAGTAAGCTCCGCATCGTCCGGATGCGCAGCAATAGCCAAGACGTCAACTTTCATCCTGCCTCCCAAAATTCCCGCAGATAAGTTGCGCCCCAATTCTAGCAGGCTCCATCCGGCTCCTTGGCCCCTTCGACCTCATTTCACCCCAAGCTCCAAAATGCTAATGTGAAACTCCCAATCAAGGAGACAACTCCCATGCCCGCGAAACCCCTAGAAGGCCAAGTCGCCCTAGTCACCGGCGCCGCCAAACGCATCGGCCGCAGCATCGCTCTGCGCCTCGCCGCCGACGGTGCCGACATCGTCGTCAACTACTCCAGCTCCAAACCCGAAGCCGAAGAACTCGTCGCCGAAATCAAATCAATGGGCCGCCGCGCCATCGCCGTGCAAGCCGACGTCTCCCATCGCTCCGACGTCCAAAAATTATTCACCGCCACAGAAAACGAATTCGGCCGCCTCGATATCCTCGTCAACAACTCCGGCACGTTTTTCGCCGCGAAATTCGAAGAACTCACCGAAGATCAGTGGGACCACATCCTCAACGTCAATCTCAAATCGCAATTTCTCTGCGCGCAATCCGCCGCGCCCATCATGAAACGCCAGGGCCGCGGCCGCATCATCAATCTCTCATCGCTAGGCGGCCTGCTCCCCTGGCCCGCTTACACGCACTACTGCGTCTCAAAAGCCGGCTGCATCATGCTCACACGCTGCCTAGCCCGCGCGCTAGGCCCCGAAATCCTGGTAAATAGCGTAGCCCCTGGAACAATCCAATTCCCCGGCGAGCCTCCCGACGAAGACTACATCCAACGCGTCCCGCTCCACCGCACCGGCACAGGCGACGACATCGCCCAAGCCGTAGCCTACCTAGCCACCGCCGACTTCGTAACAGGCCAAATCCTAGCAGTAGACGGCGGCCGCTCCCTGGTCTGAACGGCCCCACAGGGTGCACTCTGTGTTAAATCCTTGAACGATCCAATCCGCGCGATCAAACCCAGCCAGCATCTCCCCTCCACATATACAGCGAACGCCCGACAATCTTTTCACCAACCAACAGTTACCATCCTCATAGCCAAAATCTCCGGGAGCCATTCATGAAATTCCCAGCCACAGCAACCGTCCTATTCCTATTACTATTCGCCGTCCCGAGCAACGCCCAACAAAACCCGTCGAAGCCGCCAGCGTCAGCCACAAGCCCCAACAACAATGA
>JBAWBE010000565.1:0-6357 GCA_049589635.1 Terriglobales bacterium | reverse complement strand
ACGACCGCAGGACAACAGTTATTGGATGCCGGCGGCGGAAATTCGACTGAAGAAAGCTGCTGCCTCATTCTAGACCTTTTCGGGGAAAACGGGAAAATTGGTGGGTGACAGAAGTCATACGAGGCGGCTTCGAGTTGCGAGTCCCGAGTTCCGAGTGGCTTGGTTCTACCCCTTCCCTTTCCTTCCTTCAATCAGGTCGCTAGGCTGCCAGGTAGGGCAGATTACGCTCGGTCTGCTCGGGGCTGCCCAGGCCGTAGCCGCAGAGGAATGCGTCGTCGACCAGGAAACCGAAATAGTCGGGTTGCAGAGGGACGCGGCGGGAGGATTGGCGGTCGAGCAGAGTTACCAGCTTGACTGACGCGGCACCGCGGGCGCGGAGATTGCTCATCAGGAAGTCGGTGGTGACGCCAGAGTGGACGAGGCCCTCGACGAGCAGCACGTGCTTGCCGGCGATTTCCAGTTCATGGCTGAAGTAGATTTCGAGCATGGGCGCTTCGGACTGGTTGAGCTGCTTGTAGCGCGGCTTGATGAAGGTGCAGACCATGGGAACGTCGACGGCGCGGACCAAGTCAGCCATGAACATGAAACTGTTTTCGAGGATGCCGAGCGCGACTACGGACTGGCCGCGGTAGTCGTCGGAAATCTGGCGGCCGAGTTCGCGGACTCGCTTTTGAATCTGATCGGAGGAAATGACCTGGCGCAGGGCGCTGGTCGGCGAAGTGGTCATGGCGGATCAAGGATAGCACTCGGGAGCGCGGAAATCGCCGGGCTTACTCGGCTTTGGGCTCGATCTTAAGGCTTCGTAGCGATTTCGCGAATCCAGAGCGCTTTCGCGGTTTGCGGTTGAAATGATTCGGGTGCGGCGAAGCCTCGCATCCAGACCAGTTGGCCGTGGGTTTCTGCGACTGGCCAGAGCTTTTTTTTTGCGCCGGTGGCATGCCGATCGGTGAGCAGTTCCTTTACTTTTTTTTCGGCGGCTGTGTGCGCGGGCCGGTAGCGGTCGCCGGCTCGCCAGTTGCGAATTACGAGCATGGCTCCAGCGCGCTCGGGGTCGAGTAAGACATTTCGCTCGGGCTCGGGAACGCTTTCGACATTTACTACTTTCGCTTCAATTCGCGCGCTTAGTTCGGGGACTGCGACTTCTCCCGGCACGTGCAGCACGTATTCGTAGTTGGCGTTGGTGGAACTAGCCGAGCATTCGAGCGCCAGTTCGTTCCGGCTGCGGCGGACGTTGCGGGAGCCGGCTTCGCTCGGTACTTCGAGCTTCTTGCCGGCTGGGCCGTTCGCTAATTCCAGAATCTCTTCGATTAACGCGAATGAAATTCTGACTTCTGGGGCGTTGGCTTCGAGCCAGGAGCGAAGCCGCCTTCGTTGCACTGCCAGCGGTTGCGCTTGGAGACTATTTGCGTCGAGGGCTGGCGCCGGGGTTCTGCCGTCGTTGCGGCCGGCCTTCGATTCGCTTGCGGACCAATACTCTTCTTCGGCGCGCGCAATCTCTGCTAGCTCTGCCATGTGGAGGAGCGCGGCACCGCCGAATTCTTCGGCGATCAGCGGGAGCAAGCGCTGGCGGATGCGATTGCGCAGGAATTTGGGATCTGCGTTCGACGAATCCTCTCGCCAGGTTTCATTGCGGGTGCACAGGTAGTCGCGCAGGTCGCTGCGGCGGAACGTCAGGAGCGGGCGGATGACTTCCACGCCAACTTCGGCGCTGAATGCTGCCGCGGATTTCGTGCTCGCACGGGCGAGGGCGCCCATGCCTCCATTTTTTGGGCTCGAATCTTTGGGGCTCGAGCCTTTGGTACCCCAGCTCGCTAGCGACAGCTTCGGATGGATTCCGGCGAGACCACGGATTCCGGTGCCTCGGAAAATACGGAGGAGGACGGTTTCGGCTTGATCGTCGAGCGTGTGGGCGGTGGCGATCTTTGTTACGCGGCCCCGCTCGGCTAGTTCGCGGAAATAGCTGTAGCGCAGCTGGCGCGCTGCGGCTTCAATGCCTGACTTTGCTTGTTCGCCTGCGGCTTTGCTCGCTCTGGTTTCGATCGGAGCGGCTACGACATCGAGATCAAGGTGGAGCCTGGCGGTCAGATTGGTAACGAAACGCTCGTCCCCGTCGGATTCGTCGCCCCGGAGTTGGTGGTTCACGTGCGCGACTGACAACACGATGCCTAACTCGGCCCGCAATTCTTCGAGCAGGAGGAGCAGCGCGACCGAGTCGGCTCCGCCGGAAACTGCTGCCGCTACGCGGTCTCCTGGACGCAACAAATCTTGCTTCCGGATTGTTTTGAGCAGCCGTCTGGCTAGGTCGTGCATCGAGAGAATGGTACAGGAATTGGGTTCGGCTGCTGGACACGGGATAACCAAAAACTACCGCCGAGACGCAGAGGTCGCCAAGAGAACGTTTCTTGCATCTGGTGGCGCGTTTCTGTTACACCTTGCCGCAAACTAAACTGTTTGGTCGCAATTCACCAAACATTTCCGATGTCAACGATTGGGGGAATCATGGAAGAACGTATTCGTTACGCAAAAGTCGCCCCGCTCGCGTATCACGCAATGCTAGGGTTGGAAAAATATCTGCATGAGTGTGGTATCGAAGAGCCGCTGCTGCACTTGATGAAGTTGCGGGCTTCGCAGATTAATGGATGCGCATATTGCCTCGACATGCATTGGAAGGATCTGCGGGCGATTGGCGAGACCGACCAGAGGATGTATTCGCTGGATGCCTGGCGTGAGTGTCCTTATTACAGCGATCGCGAGCGGGCGGCTCTGGCCTGGACGGAGGCGGTGACGCGGGTTGCCGAGACGCACGTGCCTGACGAAGTTTATGAAGAAGCGAAGCGGCAGTTCAGCGAAAAAGAATTGGCCGATTTGACCCTGGCGGTTGCCACCATCAATGCCTGGAATCGGCTGGCGATTGCGGGGCGCACTATGCCGGGAACTTATCAGCCGCAGGAGTTGAAGAAGGGAGCTTGATTTCGGATTTCGGTTGTCAGTTGTCGTCCGGCGGTTAATGATCGCTGGGCGTTTGGCATTCGCCTCGATCATCTGGCAATGGTATGATTCGCGACATCCGGATGTGCGGCTTGGGCCGTACCTGATGCGACCGTAGGTGTAGGAACTAATGAATCGATGGACAGCCAGATTCGCGGTGCTCGTCATGTTGGTCCCGATTGTCGGGCCGCTGGCGCTGGCTCAGTTCGGCCCGGCAGAGGGCATGCATTGTATGCGCCGGCCGGTCGTGGTCGGTGCGGGAAGCCCGAGCCCCGCGTCGGCAATGCCGTGTCATCACGGCGAAACGCAGAGTGTCGAACAGAGTTCACAACCAACCGGTGGGTCGTCATCAGGGTCATCAGCTTTTCCCGAAACCTCCTTTCGCTCTCTTGATTGCTGCCGCAATCACGACTGTTGCCGCGGCGCTACGACCTCTGAATGGGCACGGCCGGCCAGCCGTCACTCATCTTGCGTCTGTTTGTTAATCGAGCCAGCGCTTCGCGCAATGGGCACTGCTCGCATTTTGTCTCCTCTCGTTGGCGCGGATTCCGCGCGCGCGCCTCCTCGCAGCTAGTTCCCTGCTTGTTTACGTCGCGAACCTTGTCGGCGAAGTCTTTCTGTTAGACATCGAATCCGGCGAAAGACAGCCACCACCGGGGCTAAAGCCCTTCTGATTTAACAGGACTTACGCGGCCCTGAAGGGCCGCTCTTCCACGGTGGTGCGTGCGTTCGTGAGTTTTTCCGCAAGCTGTTTAAGACCAAGCCCTACTAAAACCATCTCGAGCTGTTGGGGTGCTGCCGTTGACTCAAGGGCCGAAGAGGAAAGAATGACGCGCTTCCACATCATCCTGATCTTTATCGTTCTCCTGGTTATCGTTCTACTCGGTGCGGTGTCGGCCTTCGCCAGCGACTATGGGGCGGTTCGCGGAATTGTGCATGATCCCCAGCATCGGCCGGTGCAGGATGCCATGGTCATGCTCCGGGCCAGATCGTCGGAGTGGACTGCGAGCGTGACTACCGACGCCACTGGGCAATTTCAATTCAATGCTGTTGCGCTTGGCGAGTATTCGGTCAGCGTTGCCGGTAAGGGTTTTGTGCAGGTGGAACAGGATGTCGTCGTCACTTCGGGCTCCGTGCCGGTGGTGCATTTTCAGTTGCAGGTGGCGTCGGAAAAGGAAACAGTGATCGTTTCTGGCGCTCCAGCGGTCGCGGCCACCGACACTTCGACTCCTACTACTCTGGTTAGCCGACTTGAGATCGAGCACACGCCTGGAGCTGACCGCACCAACAGCATGGCGATGATTACCAACTATGTGCCCGGGTCCTACGTCACCCACGATCAGCTGCACATTCGTGGCGGGCACCAGACGACCTGGCTCGTCGATGGAATTCCAGTGCCTAATACGAACATCGCCAGTAACATCGGACCGCAGTTCGATCCGAAAGACATTGATTATCTGGAAGCCGACCGGGGCAGTTACGGCGCTGAGTTCGGCGATCGCACTTATGGAGTGTTCAACGTCGTGCCGCGCACCGGTTTTGAGCGGAATAACGAAGCCGAAGTCGTGCTTAGTGCGGGCAACTTTTATCAGACGAATGACTCTTTCAGTTTTGGGAGCCATACCGAGCGCTTCGCTTATTATGCGAGCGTCAATGGGAATCGCAGTGATCTGGGGCTACAGCCGCCGATCCCGCAGGTCATACACGACGCGGACAACGGCTATGGAGGTTTCGGGTCGCTGATCTTCAATGTGAATCCTTCCAATCAGCTTCGCTTTGTAACCGCACTGCGCAAGGATTACTACCAGGTTCCTTATGATCCGAACTTTAACGATCTGGAGAGTTCGCAGTTTGACAGCGCGGGCACGCGCGACGGCGACCATGAATCCGATGTGCTGATCAATTCTTCTTGGGTCCACACTTTTAATTCGAAGCTGCTGCTCACAATTTCGCCGTTGTTTCATCGCAACAGTGCGGACTATGAGAGCAACCCGAATGACTATCCCACCGCGACGACTGATCGGCACTCATCGACTTATGCCGGGAGTCAAGTTGGTTTTGGCGCAAATTTTAATAAAAACGATTTGCAGGTTGGATTTTACGGATTTCATCAGAGCGACAGTCAGCAGCTTGGCATTCTGTTTAATTGCGCGACCAATGGCGACCCGCAATTCTCGCCGCCGAATTGCTATCCGAATCAACTGCCGCCGCCGTTTGCGGATTCGGAGCCAGCTTCCGGCGGTCTGGCCGCTTTCTTTCTCGACGACAAATTCAAACCATTTTCATGGCTCATGCTTTCGGCTGGTTTCCGGCCTACTCGCTTTTCGGGTAGCGGCGTCAGTGAGAATTCGATCAGCCCTCGTTTTGGCGCTACGGTTACGATTCCGCGGCTGCGCTGGACGTTCCGCGGATTCTACGGACATTACTATCAGGCGCCGCCGCTGCTGACCGCCTCCGGAACTTTGGAGCAATTTTGCACGGAGAATGGATGCAAGTTCATCCCGCTGCATGGCGAGCGCGACGAAGAATTTCAGTTTGGCGTCACCATGCCGTTTCGTGGATGGACGCTCGATGCCGACACGTTCCGCACGCGCGTCAATAACTTCTTCGACCACGACGTGATCGGAGAGTCGAATCTTTTCTTTCCGTTGACGATTCAAGAGGCGCTCATTCGAGGATGGGAACTTACGCTGCGCTCGCCGCGCATTGCGCATCGCGGACAAGTTCATCTCGCATACTCCAATCAGGTTGCTTATGGCGGGGGGGCAATCACTGGAGGGCTGACGGATGGCACTACCGATCTCTGCGATCCCAGCCCCGGGCTTTGCCCGCTCGATCATGATCAGCGCAATACCCTAAACGTTGGCGCCGACGTGTCGCTTCCATGGCGGTCGTATGTCTCGACTAATGTTTACTATGGGTCGGGGTTCAGCAATGCCTTTCCCGGCGCGCCCTATCCGGGCGGGTATTTGCCTGGGCATACGACATTCGATCTCTCGCTCGGCAAAGACTTTGGCGAGCGCTATTCGGCCTCGCTGAACGCGGTCAACGTCGCGAACCGGCGGGTGGAACTTGATAACAGCACTACTTTTGGGGGTTTCCACTGGAATAATCCCCGGGAGATCTTCGTTGAAGTGCGGTTCCGGTTTCATTATTGAGACCCTGGCGCTCGAAGAGTCTGTTGACGAAACTCGGTCGTCCCTCCTGGACTTGAATGATTTTTCCGCTGTACCCAGGCCGAGGCGCGGGGCTAATGTAAGCCGCGCCTCCGGGCGTTTTCCCCTCCTACTCGCTGTTTCTGTCGTTTTCTGTCATTGGCACTGCCGAGTGAAAAATTTTACAAAACGGAACCTTGACAAAGCCCCGGCA
>JBAWBE010000564.1:0-4696 GCA_049589635.1 Terriglobales bacterium | reverse complement strand
GTCTTCGGGAGAATACCCAAGAACCTTTAGGTAGGCGGGGCTGTTATATAGCCGCCGGCCATCGCCGTCGACGAGGGCGATCATATCGGCGGCATTCTCGCTGATAAGTTGAAAGAGCTGGTCGCGTTCCTCGAGCTGGCGTCTGATCCGGTGGAGTTGCAGATGCTGATAGATGGCGTAAAAGTCGAACAGCAAGACGAGGGCTGCCAGTCCGCGAACCCATTCACGAAGATTAAAGAAGTATGCAACGTCGGTTTCCCGATTAAACCAAGGGAAGGTGAATGAAATAATTCCCAGGGTCAAGGCGAGTGTTACGGAGACCGCGAACCCCCAGAGCCACCACTCACGGCCTTCGATCCGGCGCATCGCCGTCGGGATCGCCTGCGGGCTGTTGCGGCCCACTTGTTGAAATGATTGCGGACTCATGACTTACAACCATTCTCGCGCAAGGTCGACGCGTCCTAGCCCACGACGGAACGTAGGAAGTGTTACGAAAGAAAAAATGTCCGCAATAAGAGATGTCTGATGGGCCGACTCTAAAAATCATGACGTCGACGAGATTCTGGAGGGACTCACTTGGAGGTTACCCGTTGCGATTAGTCGCTGCCTTCTCAAGGTTCCGGAATTTCTGGGCGATCGACTCAGGAAGACTCTCCTCTAATCTGTGTAAGAGCCATTCTTGCAGGACCGAGGACAAGCGCGCTGAAATTGAGGAGAATTGCAAACCGAGGTAGGATTTTTTGCACCAGCAAATTGTCGCGCCCACTACGAACCGCGATTCATTCTCTGGAAGAGAGAAGTGCACCTGCACTTTGACTCCAGGCTGGAGCTCGATCGAGGTAGCGATTGCGATCCCATTTTCGCTGATATTCAGAGTCTGGCCGTGAATTTCCGGCATACCAGGCCGGCAAATCGCGACCGGCATCTCAATCGGGCAGCGGAAGTAGCGGCGACGCTCGCGCAAGATCAGACCGTACGCAACCTTCAAACTTCGGCCGATCGAAGCCGAGGATAGAGGTCTCCTCAGCACAAAGTTGGTTCCCGCCTTGAAGGCACCGGCGGTTTCGGCATCGCTTTCGCCGATGGTGAATATCACAGCCGTTCGATTCGAAGGAGAGCGGCGCACCTTGTCCAGGATCTCGCTCGCCTCGCCTCCCAACAGGAGATCGACAATTACGGCCTCGAATTTTCTCTGGTTCAACAGGACCAGCGCCGCCGGCACCTCGCGACACACCTCCGGAGACATATCAAACTGTTGCATCGACTCCCGGAGTTGCCTGATCGTGGTCGCATCATTAGAAACGAGCAATGCACCCGCGAGGGCTACCGAGGGTACGGGCGCATTCAGGTTACTCATTTCAAATAATCCCTTGGTCAAAGCAAATCGCGTTGGTCCTGCCTGTAACGCGGCGCGGGCGCATATCACTTTTTTTATGAGCGAATGAGGAAATGGTCGGCCGAATGAGGACTTGCAACTGGTTTGCCGAACCGGGAGATCGAAGAGACGTGCCTCGGCAGGCGGGTGTTGCGCTACTGGAAGGGCGAATCCGACAGGCAAGAATAAATTTGGCTCTCGGGCCTCGAGAAAGCGTCAGTTCGACGGCTCATCGGGCCACGCATCGATCCGCTTCCGAGCCTCGCCCATCTGCGCCGGAGTCATTCTGGCCCCAAGTTCACTTACTTTCGCTCCTGCTTGCTCAGTGCCGCTCCGTGCGGCTAGGGAGTACCAGACGTAGGCCGTCACGTATTTATCAGCGTTGGTGCCGTCGCCGTAGACGCGCTCTCCCATCTGGAATTGCGCGTCGGTGAGCCCGCTGCGGGCCGCCCTTTCGAGGAGCGCCATGCCTTGCGCATCATCGCGCGTTACGTCGTGGCCCGAGAAAAACGCATTCGCTAGTTCCAACTCGGCCGCGGGATCTCCCTCCTTGGCTTTAGCCGAAAGCTGGAAGATCTTGTCCGCCGATTGTCCGAAGAGCTTGAATCCAAGATTAAGTGTCAGGTAGGAAGGAACGGGCTTGCCATATCGTCGGCTGGGGTCAAATCGCCACTTTTTTATCGTTTCAATCGCTTTTTCGTCGAGTCCCATTCCCAGCTTCTTCGTGACGACTACGCTCTGCGGCTTGCCGTCAGTACCGACCAAGATCCGGACGACGCAAACACCTTCCAGTTTTGCCTCGCGGGCCTGTTCGGTGTACTCGACGTCGGGCGAGTAGATGGCGCGCGGCGGCGTCTCCGCTTGGCTGGAGGCCTGGCCTGTCTTCGCGCCGGACTTTCCCACCAAACGCACTGGCGTCTTCTCCGATTTCGTCCGCTGTGCCTCGAGGTCCTGCAAAGACTTCATGACATTTTCGACCCCTGCCACTTCCTCGGGCGTGTGCGCCAGCTTCAAGGCCAACTGGAGGGCATCGAATGCCTCCTTGTTCTTGTGCAGATTGACGAAAATCTGAGCCTCGTCAACGTGGACCTCTGGCGCGCCCGGCAAAAGCTGAACCGCCTTCTCGATGAGGTCATGAGCTTCGGTCAACCGAATGTCGCGAGCGACATAAGACATGGCGAGCACATCGTAGGCGGGCGCGAAGGTCGGCTGGAGCCTGATCGCTGCGCGCAGGTTTTCGTCGGCATCGGCCTGGCCCGCCTTGTCCAGCTTGCCCGCCTTCGTGGAGGCGAGACCGAACCAGTAGTGGGCAAGAAAATTATCGGGATCAACCTTGACGGCGCGCTGGCACAGATCCCGGGCCTCCTCGTATTCTCGCTGGAGGATGTCGATATAACAGGATGTTTCCTGGGCTGCGGCATTCGAAGAATCGTCGCGCAGAATTCTCTGCAGCAGGGTCCGGGCGTCGGAGTAGCGGCCGTCATGAGCCAGGAACTCGGCGCGCAAGTTGTCGGACTGCGCGATCGACAGCGTTTGCACAGCGAACGCCGAATCGTCAACATCGGTTGCGACGGGCACCTCCGAAAGGGAGTAGTTGGTAGCCGCGACGTATTTCCGCAAATCCAGGAGCATTTGATCTAGATCGCCGAACGCCTCGGTGGCCGCCGCAACGGGGTCTTTCGTCTGCAATAGATCGATGTAGTCAGCGAGCCGATGAGTCTGTTCCCGTTCGTCTTTATCTTTCAAATAGTGGATTAGCGCCCATGACTCGGCGTAAAAAACAGATCCCTGGTCTTCCTTGTGATAGTAAGACGAATGGGTATCGACGGTGAAGAGCGTGGGAAGTGGAATCAGCTGATTGTGTTCTAGAACCGATTGCAGGTAGGCGTCCGCTTTGCCCAGTTCCACTTTGCCGTTGAGTAGCTCGGCGGTTTGATAGTACGTTGCGATTCCTTCCCAAAACCAGAGCGGCATCCACTGGTGAACACGGCCAAACACGAAGTGAGCGTACTCGTGGTAGATGGGACTGTAGGGATGCAGCCCCGGAGCGTTGAGCGAGATGAGAACGTAGTTTCTTTCGGGGTAGGAGACGAAATAGCCGACAAGATGGAGCTGGCCCTGCCCGAGATAGGCAACCGGCTCGAGCTCCTCCAGATTATATTGGTCGGCCACCGCGAGGACGAGAATGGGCTCGGAAGTGTTGAGGTCCGCGTCGGGCAAGACTTTCTGGAAGACGGAGCGCATACCTTCAAATTGGCGGGCGGTGTGCCGAGCATCCTTCTCATTGGAGTTGGTCACGATGAGAAAGTTCGGCGTGCGGATTTCCAGCCAGTTCTCTGTCTGCGAAAGGGCACATGATCCCAATACGCTCAGTAAGTAGAGAAGGAAGATGATATTTCGCAACATAGCGGCGCGCTATACAAATATACCGGATGGGCCAGCGCGTCAAAGGGATTAAGCGGGTGCGCCGCTGGCACGCAAAAACAATCCGCTGCGGACGATCCTCAGTATGCCGGGGGAAGTCCGACCTTATTTACGATGGCGCGGTAGCGTGGTTCGGAGTGCAGAAAATCGAAACTCGGGTGGCTTTGGATGAACACTATGAAAGGCGCTCGCTCCTGGTAGGCAAGTTCGAGGTAATGGAGCGTTTCTTCCTTGCGCCCGAGCGCCCCGGTGCCGTATGCCATATCCAACGGCGGAACGTACTCTCTGGCGGCTCGTTGCTTAGTGTCATTCAGAATATGCTCTTGCACCGCACGCCCGCCGCCTCGCTCGTAGATTCGACGGTCCTCGTCGGCTTCCTTCTGTTGTCCTGAAAGACGCATCGCCACTTCCATTTCCTGCTCGCCTTCCTTCACCATCCCCTTGCGCAAATACGCCCACGAAAGAAGGTAGTGGAGTTCAACATCGTTCGGTTGAGCCTCAAGCCTTATGCGAGCCTCATTCACCGCCGCGTCAAGCTGCTCCACGCGAAGGAGGGCGTAGCCCAGGGCCGTGGGCCTGGCGTAGGGATCCAATTCCGTCGCCTTTCTTTGCTCCTGCAAAGCTTCATCGAGGCGATTCAGGGATCTCAGCACGTACGAACGCAGATGGTGACCTTCTGCGTAGCTGGGATTCAGTTGGATAGCACGCGCCGACTCTTTGTCGGCGGCCAAGAAGTCCCACCGGTAGAAGAGATCTATGCTCGCTATGGTGTTATGGGCCTCAGCGACCGAGTCATCGAACTCCAATGCCTTTTTGGCCGCCTCCTCTGCCTGCGGCATGACGTTCAGGGCAGGATGCTCTCCTCTAACCGCACTTACGGTGAAGGAATCGGCCAGA
>JBAWBE010000563.1:0-8323 GCA_049589635.1 Terriglobales bacterium | reverse complement strand
GCCGCAATCCATCCCCAGCTCTACAGGTGCTGCTCGATGACGACAGATGGAAAAGCCAGCTTAAATGGATGGCCTTCGAAGTCGGCCACCATAATGCGGAGGACTTCGTCGAAGCAGCTGCAAAATGGGCAGAGGAGCACGGCTCATTGTACGGGTTGGTGAACAATGCGGGCATCGCGCGCGAAGGGGTTCTTGCGACGTTTCCTGTTGTCGAAATTGAGCACACGCTCCAGGTGAACTTAAGCGGAGCCTTGCAGATGGCTCGTGGTTGTTTGCGCATCCTCCTGCGTCAGCACAGCGGCGGTCGAATTATCAACATCAGTTCAATCATCGGCAGCCGGGGATACGCCGGTCTCGCAGCATACTCTGCCTCGAAAGCCGGCATGGACGGAATGACGCGGGCGCTGGCGAGAGAAGTTGGACGTCGTTCGATCACCGTGAATTCGATCGCCCCCGGCTACCTTAAGACGGAGCTCTCAAGTACGCTCTCTGAGGCGCAACTCGGGCAAATCGCAAACCGCACTCCGATGAGACGGCTAGGCACGGTTGATGATGTCAGCCCAATCCTATTGTTTCTGCTGGGCGACGGCGCGAGATTCATCACAGGACAGACAATTTCTGTTGACGGGGGATTGTCATCTTGATGTACCGACTGATGTATCGATTGATGTGCCGACAAATCGCGGCCTGCTTCCGCCCTTGAAAGGCGGAGATTTCCCCAAGACGCGAGTATGGCCTTTAGTATGCCGAATTCCGACAAAAACCCGCCCTTTGGGGCTTAGAATCAACGGTAATGGCTTCCCCTGCGCCGGCGAGCAAAATTCGCGAGTTTAAACCGGACACCTTCCTCGCGATCATTGGCGAGGGCCGGAAGAACCTGACTTTCGCCAGGAAACAGGCCGTCTATGCCCAGGGCGACGACGCGGATGCGGTTTTCTATATCCAAAAAGGCAAAGTAAAGCTCACCGTCGTCTCCTCCACCGGTAAAGAAGCGACTCTTGGCGTGCTCAATGCCGGCTACTTCTTTGGCGAAGGCGCGCTCGCCGGCCAGGCCCTACGGATGGGATCCGCCGCGGCCATGACGGATTGTGAAATTCAGCGCATCGACAAGAAGGCAATGATGGATGCCCTGCATCGCGAACCGACGTTCTCCGAACTGTTCGTCGCCTATCTACTGGCGCGCAACGTTCGCTACGAAGAAGATCTGGTCGATCAGTTGTTCAACTCCAGCGAAAAGCGCCTCGCGCGAGTCCTTCTTCTGCTCGCTCATTTTGGCAAGGAAGGCGTGCCCGAAACAGTCGTCCCCAAAATCAGCCAGGAGAGTCTGGCTGAAATGGTCGGAACTACTCGCTCCCGTGTCAGCTTCTTTATGAACCGCTTCCGGAAGCTGGGCTTCGTGAATTACTCAGGCGGACCAGAGGGCGGTTTGCAAGTCCACAGCTCTCTGCTCAGCGTAGTTCTGCACGATTAGACCTGTGCAACTAGATCCGCACGATTGGAGAGAGGCGCATTATGAAAATCCTGTTGTTCGCAGGCCTGTTATTGATCGTGCTCGGGATCGCATCGTTCATCGTGCCCATCCCCCACTCTGAGACCGAGGGCATCAAAGTTGGGAACACGAGCCTGGGCGTTCAAACGAGCCACAGTGAGCGCGTTTCCCCAATTATCAGCATCGTGCTGATCGCGGGCGGAATTGCACTGAGCATCGCCGGTGCGCGCACAAAAAACTAAGGCCCGGTTCGGCGCCACGCAGGCGGCCGCGACCGTAGTTGGCGTTGCAAGTTAACTCTACAAGTTAACCCTATACAACCCGCCGTCCACTCACCAGGTTAATGACCAGTACCACGACCGCCACCACCAGCAGTAGGTGAATCAGACCGCCCGCGATGTGCAGGCTGAACCCAAGAAGCCACAGAATCAGAAGTATTACAAAGATAGTCCAAAGCATGTTTGCTCTCCTATGTGTGAATCAGCCCTCGTAAGATGCGCGGCCTCGCAAAGGCGTCTATCTCGCCGGAGCAAATGACTTCCCGCACTCCAGGCAAGATGACTTGTTCTTCGGCGTGAGCAGCCCGCAAAACGGGCACATTCTGGGCGACGCCCAGGCACGCTGCCGACCCGCCCCTGACGCAAATCGCCTCGACAGGGCAGTGGCCATTCTCACGAGCCGACGACGAACACGCTCGCGGAGTTCATCAAGAGTACGTCCCATTGGTGCGTCCCATTCGCGATCCGTCCTTCTCTCGATCGCCTTCACCCACCCAATCAAGATGACACGTCCCAAATGAGTCTTCTGTGCAAGATTGCTCACCACGGCTAAAAATCAGCAGGAGACCGGCCGTCGCACGAAAGTACAGTTACCACAAAAGTGAGCAATCCAGACCAGCTATCGCCGAGCCCTTGTGCGACCATCACAACTGAGACGAGCACTTCTTCTCTCTTTCAGATTCTCTGAGCTAAGTCAGCCATCTGAAGTCTTCCCCTCTTAGCTTCCGCAGTTCCAATTAGTTCCGCAGTTTCAAAAAGGACAATTCATGAAAAAAACAACATCACTACTAATGTCAGGCCTGCTGATGAGCGTCATCGGCCTCGCCGGAACCTCAGCCTGGGCAGGCTCGGACCGTGAACAAACCGTCGACCGCCTGCAAAAATCCGTTGACGTCCTGCAATCGATCATGTCGACTCCCGACAAAGGAATCCCCGAAGAAGTGCTGAACGGCGCCAAATGCATCGTCATCGTGCCGGACATGCTCAAAGCAGGCTTCATCTTCGGCGCCAAGCACGGACGCGGCGTAGCTTCCTGTCGCACGGCGGATGGCTGGAGCGCTCCCGCATTCGTCTCGGTTGGTGGTGGCAGCTGGGGATTGCAGATCGGAGTCGAAGGAATCGACCTGGTCATGCTGGTCATGAACGACCGTGGCTTGCAGCATCTGCTCTCCACGAAGTTCGAACTCACGGGAGAAGGATCGGTAGCCGCGGGTCCAGTAGGCCGTCACACCTCCGCCGGAACCGACGTATTGCTGAACACAGAGGTTCTAACCTATTCGCGTTCAAAAGGCATATTCGCCGGCCTGACCTTGGAAGGTGCAGTAGTCGAGCAGGACAACGACTCGACGCGCGCCATTTATGGCCACCACATGATGTTCCGCAAAATTCTTTCCGGCAGAGCGTCAACGCCAGCCAGCGGAGAAGCGTTTGTAAGAGCCGTATCCGAAGCCGGACACCAGGCTCACATCGCGGAAGCAAGAGAAGACAACAAGTAAGTTGATAAGCATCGGGAAGCGGCTGATGGCTCAGTCAAGCCTTCTTTAGGCTTGAGTGAGCCAGTTCAACCGGGTCCAGGTCTCGCGCATTTCGAGACCTGGAATTTCCCGTGTGCGTCCATCTTGGATGTCGCAAGACTTCAGGGCTTTGACAGAGAACTAGGATTGCGTGCGATCAAGAAATTCCGAATGCCAAGCCATCTGGATCGCCTCCAGTTTGGCTTCGTTCGACTTGGTTGGATCGTCTTTGAAATCAGGGAGCTCGGTCACATATTTGTGCAGGTCGGTGAAGCGTACCGCAAGCGGATCGACTTCAGGATGGATTTCGGAGAGAAGGATTCCAATATCTTCAGCGTCACTCCAGGTAAGTTCTTTAGGCATGATGACCTCGCGTAATCGGCTAATGCTCAGGTAATGCTGTTTGCTGATGCTGATGCCGTTTAAGGTTTGTCATCCCGAACGAAGTTAGGAATCTGCATTCGCCCAGCGGTCTACAGACTCCTCGCGCCAAAATCAGGCGCTCGGAATGACAATTTTGATTGGGTCGGGATTTCGGCCGGTTCCAGTGCTCTCGTCTCAGTGTTCTTCCGAAACGTAATTCCGATTCCACGCCGGAATCTCGACGACCACTTTGCCGGGCTTCCTGATGACGGCCTGGCATCCGAGACGCGAGTTTAGCTGAAGGTCAGCGGCCATGTCGAGCTTGTCGGCTTCGTCGTCTTCCATGTCGGAAATCAGGTCCGCACCTTCTTTGACCCAGACGTGGCAGGTGGTGCAGGCGCAGTTGCCGCCGCAAGCGTGGTCAAGGCGCACGCCGTAGTTCAGCGCAACGTCGAGAATGGATTCTTCCTTGCCGTGATCTTTGTAAGGAAGCTTGCCGTGTTCAAAGGTGACGGTCTTTCCTTCGGGAAGGAACGTGACTTCGACGGTGTTTTCGCCAGGCGAGTCCAAGGTTGCAGTTCCGGTAGATTGAGTTTTAGGGTCTGACATAATGCTCCAAAGTTTGAGCTGACGATTCTAAGATTGCTCGCGGCTATCAGCTATTTGAATTCCGCTTTCGCCATAGGGTGACCAGCTTCCGTTGCTTCACCTTGCGGCAGATCGGATGCAGCATCGTCCATGGCTTTGCCCTTCAGGGCAGCCGAGACGGCCGTATCCATCATGAGTTCGGCCAGGCGCATGGTTCCCGCGTTCAGCGCGTCGATGGCGTTGCGAATGGCGTGATAATCGTCCCTTTTGCCTTCGCCTTCGCCATCCTTCGCCGCGATTAAAGATTGTTCGAGCGCTTCGGCTTGGCGGCGCTCGTCGTTTGAGAGCTCCTGCCAGGCTGGATTTTGTTTTCCCTTGGCGAGCGCAGCGAGAATCGTGTCCGCTTCACGGCGCGCTTCAATCACCTGCCGCTGCCGAAAGTCTTCTTCCGCGTAATCGAACGATTCGAGCAGCATGTTCTCAACTTGTTCGTCTGTGAGCCCGTAACTCGGCTGCACATCAATCTCAGCTTCCTTGCCGCTGCGCTGCTCGCGTGCTGAAACATGGAGAATGCCGTTCGCATCGATCAGGAACTTGACTTCGACACGCGGCATTCCAGCAACCATTGGAGGAACGCCCTTCAGATCGAAACGCGCCAGAGAACGGCAATCGCGAGCCAGCTCGCGCTCGCCTTGCAGAACATGGATTGCGACGTTCGTTTGTCCATCGACCTGCGTGGTGTAGTGCTGCGTCGCCGAAGCTGGGATCGTTGAGTTGCGCAGAATGATCTTGTCGGTAACACCGCCCGCGACTTCGATGCCGAGCGAAAGCGGAGTCACATCGAGCAGCAACATATCTTGCGTAGCCTCGGAACCGCCGCCGAGAATCTTCGCCTGCACAGCAGCGCCCAGCGCGACAACTTCGTCGGGATTCAGATCGGTGTGCGGGATGCGACCGAAGAGGCCCTCCACTAGCTGTCGAACTTTTGGAATCCGCGTCGAGCCGCCAACGAGTACGACTTCGTCGATTTGCGCGGGTTTGAGGCCCGCATCTTTCAGAGCCTGCTTGGTTGGGCCGACTGTGCGATCGATGACCGGCTGGATCAACGCTTCAAACATCTCTCGCGAGATTTCGCGCTGATAGCGTTTGCCGCCGAGCAGTTCGACATCGAGCTTTGTCGTCGGTTGCGAAGAGAGAGCGATCTTTGCCTCGATCACCGCTTTGCGAATTTGCTGAACTGCTTCGCCGTTGCGGCGCACGTCAAGTCCAAGGTCACCGCGAATGTCGTCGAGCGCGATGGTGATCAGAAGATTATCGATATCGTCGCCGCCGAGGTGCGTGTCGCCGTTGGTGGCTACGACTTCGAAGATGCCATCGTGGAGCTTGAGAATTGAAATGTCGAACGTGCCGCCGCCGAGGTCGTAAACGGCAACGATTCCGTTCTTCTTTTTGTCGAGGCCGTAGGCGAGTGCGGCTGCGGTGGGCTCGTTGACGAGGCGAAGAACGTCAAGTCCGGCGATACGGCCGGCGTCTTTCGTCGCCTGGCGCTGCGCATCGTTGAAATATGCCGGCACGGTGATGACGGCTTTCGTGACCGGGCCACCGAAGAAGCGCTCGGCATTGCGCTTGAGTTGGCGCAGGATTAGCGCGGAAATTTCCGGCGGTGTGTAGGTACGCTCGCCGATCTTGATGCGGAGGACTTCGCCCGGCTGCAGATCGTCGGCGAGACGGAAAGGGAACAGCTTCAGCTCTTCCTGAATGTCTTCAACGCCGCGTCCCATCAAACGTTTGACGGAGTAGACCGCGCGGTCGGAGGTTTCGATTAGAAACTTGCGCGCCGCGTTGCCGACAATGACTTGATTTTTCTCATCGAGCGCGACGACGGATGGGACGAGGTTCAGCCCGTCTTCGCCGGGAATGACGGCGGGCGAATCTCCCTGCATGTAGGCCACGAGAGAGTTCGTGGTGCCTAGATCGATGCCGACGATGTAATCAGTTGCCATTTTCTCAATTGCAGAAGTCAAAAGTCAGATTGCAGGGGTGAGATCAAAATCCATTGGGGCACTTCTTCAATTTGATTTCGGCCTTTTGACTTGCTACTCCAGCGCCTCATTCACGTCCCGTACCAGATTTCGGATATAGTTTCTGCGATTCAGCACGTCGACCATGCGGTTGCGAATTTTTACGAGTTCCTCTTCCGTTCCGCCGTCGACGGCTGCGTCCCACTTTTTCCATTCGCTCTTCAGTTCGCTGAAAAGCGCGTCGTACTTTTCTTCCAGCGAGAGCTTCGCTTTGCCGATCTCTTCGAGCAGCGCGGGATCGTCTTCGCCCATTTTCTTTTGAGCGCGCAGTTCTTCCAGGTGCATGTTGAGTTCGAAGACTTCTTCGAGCAGATCCGGAGGCACTACCTGCTTCTTCAACTCTCCGGTGGCGCGGGCTTTTTCCGTCGCCTGCTTCGATTGTTCTTCCAGTTCCACGCCTTCGAGGCGCAGCAAGTATTCCGTGCGCTTGATGGGGTCTTTGAGCGCACGATAAGCGTCGTTCAGCGTGGAACTTTGTTCAAGGCTCCATGCGCGTTCTTGCTCCTCGGCTTGCGCGAAGACATCGGGATGCAGGCGTCGGCTGAGCGCGTAGAATTCCCGCTCCAGCCCAGCCACATCAAGATCGAGCTTGCGTGGAAACCCGAAGAATGTGAAGTAGTCAACTGGCGATGCGGGCTGCACTTTTCCGCACGCGTTGCAAAAATGCTGTGCGCGCCCTTTTTCGTCAAACCCTTTTTCGTCAAACAATGTGCCACACGACCAGCAAGTCGAGGTTGTCTCGCTGGGCATGACGGCTGACGATTTGGATTCTGCATTTGCCATACCAAAATTTTGGGCGGACGTTTCGCCCGCCCCGGAACAACCGGTCTGCCTGACCGTCTACGCGGCGAGGGCGCCCACGCCACACTCACGCGGAGAACGAACTGCCGCAGCCGCAGGATTTTGTCGAATTCGGATTCACGAAGACGAATCCTTGCTGTATCAAGGTTTCCTGATAATCCAAAATCATGCCGTGCAGGTAGATGAACGACTTCGGATCGACGAATACGCGTACGTCATCAAACTGAAAGATGCGATCGCGTTCGCGCGGCTGGGTGTCAAAGCGGATGTTGTAGCTTAGACCGGAACACCCCCCGCCCTGTACGCCGAGGCGCAGGCCTCCCTGCTCAGGAGAAACTCCCTCTTTTACCATCGCGGTACGAATCTTGCCGATCGCCTTCTCCGTCACCTGAAGGCCTTTTGCTGCGGGCGTTTCTGGGCGGACTGGCTTGGCGGCGGCTGTAACCGCTTGATCTTTGAGAGCGTCGTCTTTGACTAGCTGATCCATAGTTCGCGGCAATAGTTCAGTTCGTGGCAATATTTCGCGGCGATAGTTCGTCGAAATCCGATCTGTCGCACCCGGTTCGTCGCAGTTCCGCAAAGACGAGGCTTGCCGTGCCTTCCGCAGCGAAGACGGGGCGGGCCCCGTCTCTACGTCAGCGTATTTACTTCGCCTGTAGTTCCGCCGGTTGGGTCGCCGTTTGCTTCTTTTTCCAGTCGCCGATGGCGGCGCGAATCGCGTCTTCCGCCAGCACCGAACAGTGAATCTTGACTGGCGGCAATGCCAGTTCCTTCACAATCTCGGTGTTCTTGATGGCGAGGGCCTCGTCGATCGTCTTGCCCTTGACCCACTCGGTGGCGAGCGAGGATGAGGCAATCGCCGAGCCGCAGCCGAACGTCTTGAACTTTGCTTCTTCAATGACGTTGGTTTGCGGATTGACTTTGATTTGCAGCTTCATCACGTCGCCGCACTCGGGAGCGCCAACCAGGCCAGTGCCTACATCGGCGCTGTTTTTGTCCATCGAGCCTACGTTGCGCGGGTTGTTGTAGTGGTCGATTACTTTATCGCTGTATGCCATTTTTTATCCTCATCTAAAGTCTCGTACATCCCCTGCGGTACTTACCCCAGGGGCTAAAGCCCAACACTTTTGATGCTCTCAGCGGCGCGGCTAAAGCCGCGCCCTTTCAAATCGCCCTCGTGGGCAAATCCCTAGTGCGCTTCTGCTGCCC
>JBAWBE010000562.1:0-5969 GCA_049589635.1 Terriglobales bacterium | reverse complement strand
AAATCTGGAGCGCCCGGCTCTGCAGCAACTGCTCGAAGACATCGAAGCCCGGCGTGTCGACTGTGTCGTCGTATACAAGGTTGACCGGCTGAGCCGGTCGCTTCTCGACTTCGCGCGGCTGGTGGACCGGTTCGATCAGCGCGGTGTCAGTTTTGTTTCGGTGACGCAGCAGTTCAATACGACCACCTCACTAGGACGATTGACGCTCAACATTCTCTTATCGTTCGCCCAATTTGAAAAAGAGATTATCGGGGAGCGCACGAGCGACAAGATGTCGGCGGCGCGCCGCAAAGGCAAGTGGGTCGGAGGCACACCCGTACTCGGCTACGATGTCGATCCCGCGGGCGGGCGGCTGATTGTCAATGAGAAGGAGCGCCGTCGCGTTCGGGAGATTTTCGCACTGTTTCTTGAACACCATTCGATTTCGGTGGTGGTTGCCGAACTGGCGCGGCGGCGCTGGAATACCAAGTCAAGGAAATCGGAGAAGGGAAGGGCACATACCGGTCGGTCTTTCACCAAGGCATCCCTCCACCGGTTGCTTACCAATGCGACCTATGCGGGCATGGTCGAGCATCGCGGTACGATGTACACGGGTGAACAAGCAGCCATCATCGAATTGCCGATGTGGCAGCAAGTCAATGATGAACTTCGTGCGGGCCGCCGTACCGCGACGGGAGCGATTCGGGCGCCGCAGAACGCATTGCTTGCCGGCCTTCTAATCTGCAGGAGCTGCCAACGGCCGATGGTTCCGACCTATACGGCCAAACTTGGACGGAGGTATCGGTATTACGTCTGTCAGACGGTCCGGCGGAAGGGATGGGGTTCGTGCCCTAGCAAATCGGTGCCGGCGCGCATGATTGAAGACGCGGTTGTCGACCAGCTCCGAGCGGCTTTGCGGGCTCCTGAGACGCGTGAGCGACTTAACGTTTCGGAGAATGACTGGCAAGCCTTTGAGGAGCGTCATCTCGAAGTAGTTCGAGCCTTAGTGAAAGGAGTCAGCTACGACGGACCAACCGGAGCGGTTTCGCTCGACCTCATGCGGAGCGAAGCCAGTCATGAAGATTGAATTCGCGGTTCCGTTTCGACGCGTGCCGGCGCTACGGACCCTTTTGGTTGAAGCGGCTCCAGCGTCGCAGGGTTGCGCGCCCCGGATCGCGCGGCTCTTGGCCCTGGCCCACAAATTAGACGCGCTGGTGCGCTCCGGCACGATCGCCGACTACGGCGAGCTAGCCCGGCTGGGGCACATCTCCCCGGCGCGCCTTACTCAGATCATGGTTCTGTTGTATCTTGCGCCATCTATCCAGGAACACGTTCTGTTTCTGTCTGCCGGCGATGCCAGGTTCATCACGGAGTTGGGGTTGCGCAAGATCGCGCGTGAGCCGCACTGGGATCGTCAGTGCAAGCTTTTCGACGAGCTTCTCCGGAAATGACTTGCGAACGGGACCAAACGGAGTGATCCATGTCATGACGGGGCGAGATGCCGCTCCAAAGGAGACCGCTCGAAATGGACGACCTCGATTCCTCAAGAATGGACCAGGACCGCACCCGCAACTGCGCCCACAAAGGCCCGTCTTTGCCAAACATCGCGGCGCCTGTTGCGCAGAGGGAGTTGCGGACGGGCCACCGGGCTATCCATTAGGTGGCCCGCTCCGTACTTACCTGAACCGCCTTCTTCGGAACCCTCACCAACATCACTAAATAGTACAGCCGGTGCTTGGCCCATCCACCGAGCCAGCAGACCTGCCAATCGCCGAACCACGAGCCCAAGGTCACCTCTGTGCGAAGCTGTAGGAATTTAGTCTCCATTCGCATGGGGTTTGCTGCCGCTCCTTTTATCCAAACCTTCCTTCCTCTTGAGCGGTCTGACAGATCCGATGCGTGTGAGCGCCGGGGAGCGGCGAACGACCAGCTCGGGCAGCGGCGCTGGCGGAAGGTTCTCAATCTCATAGTGGATGGCAAAGCGTTGGTTTCCGATCTGGATAGTCATTGTCTCACCCTGGAGTTGTTCTGGCGGTTTTGGAAATAGCAATACTTTTTTCTGGCGCTTCTTCACCCTTCAGCACTCCTTCTTATAGCCGGTTTGATGAAGTGATTTATCAGCAGGCGTTTCTTTCCGTGCGCAGGACCTGCTCCCAGTGCGGCGGCCGAGGCCAGATTATTCGCCGTCCGTGCAAGGAGTGCAAGGGCGAAGGACACCTCCGCCGGGAGCGAAAGCTCAAAGTCAACATTCCGGCGGGTGTCGGCGAGGGAACCCAGTTGCGGCTATCGCAGGAAGGCCAGCCCGGATCGGCCGGCGGTCCTCCCGGCGATCTCTACGTGGTGCTGAAGGTCGCCGAGCATCCGATCTTCGAGCGCAGCGAGTTCGATCTGCATTGCACCGTACCGATCAACATTGCTCAGGCGGCGCTGGGCGCCAGCGTCGATCTGCTGACGTTCGATGGAATCCAGACGGTGAAGATTCCCGAAGGCTCGCAGCCGGGGGCGCGTGTGCGTCTCAAGGGACTCGGCGTGCCTCGCGTCAACGCCAGCGGGCGCGGAGACCTATACGTACATCTCGACGTGAAGGTGCCCTCCAAACTCACTCGCGAGCAGCGCAAATTGTTCGAGCAGCTCGGCGAGCATCTGCCTACGGAGAACGAGCCCCAGTCGAAGGGCATCTTCGATAAAGTCAAAGACTACTTTCTGTAGCCGGGGCCAAGGCATAGCTGGTGCTGCGCCCGCCTTTGGAACTTTGAGCCAAGACGCCGCGTTCAAGCAGAGCCATGATGTCGCGCAGGGCAGTATCCTGCGAGCACTTTGCGAGACCAGCGTGAGTTTTCGGCCACGCTGCGTAGTGGAGGTGGAAACTGGGCGAAGCCGGGGTTATTTCGGGTTCTTACTGGCAGGCTTGACCCTGAGGAACAGCTTGTCCCATTTGTGATGCTTGCCGGATGGCGACGGGCGTCCGCCGGGGAAGGTCTGATCGAGTAGCTGAGCATCGGAGACGAGGTCTGTCTCCATCCATCGCCAGTCGGGGAGCGGGCTGCTGCTGGAACCGGCGATCTGCCAGGTCAACAGCTTGATGACGCCGTTGTGCACTCCGTAGTCGTGCGGTTCCACGATTCGATCTCTGTTGCGGTAACAGAGTCGAAGCAGTCTGGTTTGCTCGATAGCAGTTCGCAGCAGTTGATCGAGCTTCGGATCGGGTGTTAGCAATGCAGAGGCCCCTCAAACCAGTGTGCACCGCTCAAGATAGAGGTATTTCTGCCGGCTATAGGTCAAGCCAGAATGCGGCGCACCGATGTCCGCCCGATATTCAACCGCCTGGCGATTTCGGCTTTGGGGACACCGGCGCGGTGCAGTTTCCGGATCTCGGCGGCATGCAGTCCTGCCGTCATCGGTCGGCCCAACCGCCGGCCGCTCTGCCGTGCGTGAGCTAATCCGGCGCGCACCCGCTCGCGCAGAATCTCGCGTTCGAACTCGGCGAACACAGCAAGTAATGCGGCCATCGCCCGACCGGCGGGTGTTGTCAGATCCAGTGCCTCCGTCAGCGAGACGAAACCGACGCCGAGATGATCCAGTTCCTGGAGTGTCGCGAGCAGGTCCGTCACCGACCGGCCCCAGCGATCCAATCGCCACACCAGCACTACATCGATCTCGCGGCGGCGAGCCGCGTCCAGCAACTTTTCCCGCAGTTGTCGTTGCACAGCGCCGGAACCGACCTCCTTCACTTGCAGAGCAATAGTCCAGCCCCGCCGAGCGGCGTACTCGCGCAGGGCGCGAATCTGCAATGGGATGGTGTGTTGGTCGAATGTGGAAACGCGGGCGTACAGGCCAACGCGAAACATTTTTGGATGCTTCCGTCGCTGGCCAAAAACCCTTGGCGATTGTGCCTTCTTAGAGGCCCGTTTGGCGGCCATTTCGGAGTGGGTCTTCCGCATGGCCTAATACTATCCTTTCTAGCCATGTAGGGTTTATGATAATCCAACCCGCGCCAGTGTGTCAGCGTAATTCCACGGCATCCAAGCCGAGGGGCGGGATGCCAGATCCGCGGAATGGCGCTGTAGCTCAGCGAGGTAATCGAACGGATTGGCGCCGGCCAGTTCGCAGGTATGGATCAGGCTCATGAACAGGTCGCCGGCTTCGGCGCCGTGCAGCGTGCGATAGAACAGAGCGTTCTTGCGATGCAGCACCGCACGTTTCAGTGCACGTTCGCAAACATTGTTGTCCAGTGGCGCGCCGGCTTCCCGCAGGAATGCCGTCAGCCCTTTCCAGTGGCGCAACAAATAAGTGATGGCTTTGCCCAGACCCGAGTTTGGTTCCACTTGCTTCAGTGCAAACCGCGCTATCAACCACTGGTGCAGTTGCTGCATCACAGGGCCGCTGTGCCGTTGATGAAACTCCAGACGCTCCATTGGCGTAAGTTTTCCAGCACGCGCCTCCGCATCGTATTTATATACGTCGCCCAGCGTCTCCAGAACATAGCGGCATTGTTCCGGGAAGTTGGCGGCCACTTCCACAAACTGCCGCCTTCCATGCGCGAGGCAGTTCGCCAGCAGGATCTCGGCGCCGTCGCTGAGTTTCGGCGTGTTGCGCGACAACGCATCACACATCTGAATGGGCGCGCCACGCTCTTTCGTGCGATGCCGCAAGACATCGCGCAGATTTTCCCCCGCGTGCTGACGCCCGGTGAAGTACAAAGCGATCTTTTGGCCTTGTTGGGTCGACACAATGCCGGAGGTGAACACACCGGTGCGTTCGTCCGATGGCTCTCGCGCCAGATGCAGTACGCGCATGCTGGTATCGTCGTTGTGTACTACTTCGCCCTGAGCCGCTTGCCGGATCAGTTCGTCCAGTGCCGCTTGGATCACTTCGGCGGCTTCTTCCACGATCTCCCACTGCGTGGAAGCCGGTAACGGAATCCCCAGTAAATGTTCCAGCTTTTCCAAACGATAAAACGGCATTCCGCTGCCATACTTCAGCAGTGCGATCATGGCCGCCGTGGTCTCGTCGTACTTTTCTGGACCCACGCCTTCCGGCTCTTGGGCGGTGAACACTTCGCCGCACAGGTTGCAGCGCAGCCGGTCCAGTTCATACACGGTTGCGGCCAGCGGAGCCTGACCTACAATGCGCACCAGCGTCCGGGGTTCTTTCTGCGAATAGACTTTGCCTTTTTCGCAGCCTGGGCATGCGTCGCCGGCATGTAAATCCGGATGGGGAACGTCGATTGTCTTGGCGCCGGTGTAGGACGAAGCTCCGTTGCGCCCATGGCCCGGCGTTTTATCCGAGGGGGGTTCCGAATCATTTTCAGGTGCGGGCGTTTCTGGCTGCTCCAAAACGTTTTTGGTCTTTTCCGTGGTGCGTGACTTGGCGAGCATCCCGGCCAGCGCGTGCAGCGCGCTCTTCAGTTTTTCGCTTTCCAGCTCGCTCAACGGCGCCTGCGTTCCGCGCTCGATGATCTGGTCCAGCTCTTCCAGATTCACATCCACTCGCGGGCGTTTCATTGTTGGAGCAACTCTCGGAACTTGGCGTTCAGAGGCAAGCCCAGCATCTGTTTCGCTGACCTTGTCTGTTCGAAGGTCGGCGCGCGATGTCCGCGGCCAGCCGTTTCGCCGATCACCTGCCAGTTGGCCGCGCGATAACACGTCCCGCGAAACCGCGAGGTGTCCACGAAGGTTTCCAACCAATAAATAGGATGCGCGTAGAGCCGCTGCCAGTCTTGCGGAACACGCTTCGCCATGCATCCCAGAATGTGTGAAGCCAGATGATCCACTCTCACCCACGGCAGAATCAGAAAGCGTGTGTTGTACGCCAGCAAGTGCACGTTGCGCTCGCGCGTTTCGTCGCTCCAGCCAATGTAGCGGTCCCGCAGCTTGAGATGCCGCGGTGCGCTCGACCAAGCCAGGCACGCGATGGCCTGCCCGCCGGCTTTCACCAGATACTTCAAGTGCTCACCCACCGGCTGCTCATAGCCGAGATAGTGATACTGC
>JBAWBE010000561.1:0-5549 GCA_049589635.1 Terriglobales bacterium | reverse complement strand
GCTGAGAACTGCGTGACTCCTGAAACCAGGGATGCTGATCGGAAGTATGATTCGCGACCAACTCGATAATGACCCGGATGCCCCGCTCATGCGCAATCGAGAGAAACGATTTGAAATCCTCCAGCGTCCCGTACCTCGGATGGACGGATCGGTAGTCGGAAATGTCATAACCGTCGTCCCGGAGCGGGGAGGGAAAAAACGGCATCAGCCAGATCGCATCGACTCCCAGTTCTTGTACGTAATCGAGCTTCTGCGCCAGACCCTGAAAATCGCCAATGCCGTCGCCATTGCTGTCCAGGAAAGTCCGCACATGGACCTGATAGAAGATTGCATTCTTGTACCAGCCCGCCTCACGTTTTACTGGCAACCGTTTCCCTCCGCCCATCGTCGGGGACGCAACGCTTTCGCGCGCCCCTGCATGCTAGTTCATACGCAGGACAAAAGCTCCCCTTTGCCCGCCCCGCGTTAGATGCCCCACCGAAGTCTGCTGTGTGCTGGGCCAGAAAATTTAGTCCTTATCAAGGATTACTGAAGCAGCCCGCGTTCGACGGGCAAAGCCAGTGCTCATCAGGTTGTTCATCTGGCTCTTGCATTCCGCCTCGTGCCCGCTCTAATTTCGTACCCACCGGCCACGTCATGCTAGTAAGATTTCGTCGTGACGCGAGTCGGTCTCAAGCGGGCGATTGCCGCCACCTGTCAAGGCGTGCAGGCTCACCACACGCTTCAGGTTGCGGCCGCGCTTTCCTACTACTCGATTCTCACAGTGTTTCCTGGCCTCATCTTCCTTTCCGCGGTGATGGGATTGATCCCGTTTACTGACCTCTTCGCACACACGCTCGACGTTATGGCGCGCATCCTTCCGCCGGACACCACGCGCTTTGTGCAATCCATGCTCATCAATCTGATCGGCGCGAACCACAAAGCTTGGCTGTCGTTTGGCATGTTAGGAATAATCTGGGTGGCGTCCACGGCTTTCGACGCCGTCATTGAGGCCCTCGACATCACCTACGACGTCAAAACCACCCGGCCTTTGTGGAAGACCCGACTGCTCGCGCTACTCATTGGAGCGGTTTGCGTCGTCCTATGGATTGTGGCACTGGGGGTGATGATTGTGGGGCCCGAATTTGGAACGTGGCTGGCCACCCGAATTCCTGTTTCGGAGGTATTTGTCATCCTATGGCCGCTCATTCACTGGAGTGTAGCAATTAGTTTTACGGTGCTGGCCGTGGAATTGGTGTATTTTCTGGCCCCCAACGTAAAACAACGTTTCCTTGCCACACTGCCAGGTGCGATTCTCGCCGTGACGTGCTGGATCGCACTCTCCTACCTGTTGGGAGTTTATTTCCGTCACTTCGCGAACTACAACCGCACCTATGGAACCCTGGCAGGATTCGTAGCATTTCTCACGTGGCTCTATTGGAACGCGTTCGCGCTGCTGCTCGGAGCGGAACTGAACGCAAAACTGGCCAGAGAAAGCGCGCTGGGAGAGCAGGCCGCGCGAAGTACGGATCCGCCCAAGCCGCAGGCTGCTTCCAAACGCAGTCTCGACGAGACTGCCTGATCCCAAGAACTCAAGTTCTTTCCTTAGGACCCCGCGGAACACGCCGTAGAACCCATCCCGTCATTTCCTCCGTGCATCTCAGATGTGCGCAAACTGCCGAGTGCGAACCTGCCTCGGCTTTGCGCACCAATATTTTGATCTGAAGCCGATGTTTTGTGTCATACAGCGTTAGAGTGCCGCGCCTGAGGATGGTTCCTTTCTCGCCGTCAGCCAGTCGCGTCACTTCCCTGAAACGCACCCTGTTAAATGCCGGCGTACCAAGCATAGCCAAACTCCGGTGCCGCCGAGCCCAGTCCCTTGCCGAAACCTTTCATACTGTCCGTGACCGTCAAGTGGGTGATGAATTTCACGCTTTTGTAGCCGACCTGCCGAGGCAACCGCAGGCGCAGCGGCCCGCCGTGGGCCACGGGAAGCTCACCGCCATTCATCCCGTAGGTCAGAAATGTCTGCGGGTGCAACGCGTCGGCCATATCGATGCTTTCCCACGTGTCGGGTTCTATCGAGAAATAGGCGACGTATCTGGCCTGCGGCAGAACTCCCACAACATTAAGTACGTGGGACAAAGGCACGCCGATCCACTCGGCGATATACGACCATCCCTCTTCGCATTGCAGCATGGTGATCTGGCTGTGAGACGGATAGCTCTTAAGCTGATCGATCGAGAACGTGGCGGGCCGGGCGGCCATGCCGTTGACCGAGAGCCGCCAGTCGGCGAACCTCCCGGCCTGAAGGCGCTTGAACTCCTCAGTCGGCGGCTCGATTTCGTTGGGGAACGGAGGCTTCGAGATCTGGCTGCGTGGGAACTCGCGCGCTAACGAGTGCCTTGTCAACAGCCGCTGTGAAGCATAGGTCAGCGTTTCGCCGAGCCCCCAGATTCCGCTGTGGTCGGGCGGGATCAATCCATATTTTTGCGCCAGTCCAGCCGCCACACCCAGTCCGGCTACACCGGCCGCAGCTGTGAGTCCGGTGGTGATCAGTTTGCGGCGTGAGATTTTGCTCATATGCGCTCCATAGGTCTACTTACACGGCCCGTGATCATCGCCCACACGCGGCTCCTGAATCCGGCAAACCAAACCATCCCGATGTGAACCAGCACAAAGAGCACGAGAGCCAGCGAGACGAAGAAGTGAAGCGTGCGGGCCGATTGTTGGCCGCCAAGCACATTTACGGTAGCTGGAAACGCGGAAACAAAGGCGGGAGACATTGCCAGGCCCGTCCAGATTACTAACGGGAAGAGAACAAAGATCACGAACAGATACGCGAGCCGCTGGATCAGGTTGTACGACCAGGCTTCTGCCTCGGTGGGCCGCTCGAAGCGCAAATGGCCGGCGATCGCCTTCGTTAACGCTCGCCAAGAAAGATCGGCGTTGCCCGGAAGCAAATTCTTCGGAAAATGCCCAGTAAGAAAGCCGAAGATCGCATAGAGCAAGCCGGTCAATATCACCACCCAGGCAGCTTGAAAGTGGAGATAACGGCTCCAGCCGTTCTGATCCGGCAGCACATACCCGTAGCCGGTCGGCACCAAGTGCCGCGAGGCCGGAATCGGCAGCTTGAACAGCGTCGGAGTTAAATCATTGCCCGTTTCGCCCCAATAGAAGCGGGGGTGAGAGATCACAATTTCAACTCCGCTGAGAAGCAGGGCAAGAAAGCACAGGGTGGTGATCCAGTGAGTAACGCGAACGAGGGCAGAGTGCCGCGAGACAGCCGTGGTGGCGGAGACGGCCGAAGCAGAAACGGGAACGCAAGCGGAATCGCCCACCGCGGAATCGTATCATGTGGCCCGCAGATCCGACATCCACTCACCTGCCCACTTGTGTGTAGTAGAGAAACAAGAACGTTGTTGCCGACGCCCGAGTGCGTCACAACACGGCGATCACCGCTGCGCCCACGTGTGCTCAATCTTCGGCGGACTCTGCAAGGTTTGCATAACCACGCAATACTGTTCCGTCTTCGCCTGCAACGCACTTAGCTGCTCCTTCGTTGCCTGCGGGGCGCGAACGTCGAAAATGACTCGGATGCTCTGAAATCCGACAGGGGCCTCTTTCGAGATTCCCAGGGTTCCTTGCAGGTCCAGATCGCCCTCGACCCTGACATCAATGCCCTCGGTAGCTATTCCCATCGCAGCGGCTACCATCTGGCAAGTGATCTGAGCGCAGGCGGCGAGCGCGCCCAACAGCAGATCTCCGGAGCACGCTCCGGTCCCAGCTCCGCCAACGCCTTGGTGCGCTTGCGCATTGTAGACTGCCCGCCCCAAATCAATCGAGCAGGAGATCGGCGCGTCGGCCTGACTGCCGCGCGCGACCAATGTGATTTTGGAACTCGCCGGGTCCTGCCGGTAGCGGTCTTTCAGCGGACGTTGTACGGATCGAATATCCATGAATTCCTCGGAGACTCAAGTATTGTATCTTTAAAGATTGTGATCGGACGGCGGGCAAATCAAGAGGGAACGGAAACCCGTTGCTAACTTTCCAACTTCATCCCGCTGAAGGAGCGTACTGGGCGTCGGCGGAGAGGTCAAAGGTCAGTCAGGCTTCGTGTCGACACCCCTGAACTCTTGGGGCTACTCGGCAGTGGTCGGATCGATCACCGAAGAAATTCGCGAGATTCGGTTGACCGGAAAACCGCCCTGTCGCGCATGCTCACGTACGGCGTCTTCATTCGGGGCGACGTATATGCAATAGATTTTGTCGTCTGTGACATAGCTCTGAACCCACTGAGTCTGAGTACCCATCCCTCGTAGAACTCCGCATGACTTTTGCGATATCTCCTGTAGCTGCTGCGGCGAAAGGCTACCCGCTCTCGGAATATCTCTCTCGATAACGAACCTTGGCATGGTGATACCTCTCCCTATAGTCTTTGCCGCGAAGAACCTGATTCTTGATCTCAACCTCACATGTTCACGACGGCCCCGCTGGACCGGTCGGCATGGAGATATGAGAAGCATTCGGCGCTTCCCACACCTCCACACTCCCAGGATCTACTACCGGACAAATGTCGGAAGCGTCACACTAACGCTCGACTTGGTGCAAAGACCCCAAGGTCATGAGCAGACGTCTCCCATTGAACTATTCACCGTTGCATGTGACGTCGTTGTTCCAATCTACAAACGCGCCTTGCGGGTTATCGCGCCAGGCCCAGACGTGGAGCTCGAAGAATGACGGGATGTTGAAGCGGTTCGGGGCTCCGACGAAATTGAAGACCTGTCCGTTGAGCACCGGAGCAGTGTTGTTATTGGCGGCGAGCCAGCTTGCCGAGTCGAGGATGAACTCGACGCCGACCAGGGTCATCTTGCCGTTATTGGGCTCATAGATGAGCGCCTGCGGCTGCGCGGGGTCGAGAGTGAGATTGCCGAGCAGGGTGCCGTTGACGTAGTGGATGCCCATCGCTCCATGATCGGTACCCGCGACGCAACCGAGAAATGGTCCGTAGCCGGCGGCGGTGGCGTTGTTGACGTTGATGTATTGCTTTGTTCCCTGGCGGACGAGTTTTACCAGTTCGGCGGATCCGGCCGGGTTCTGAGTGGCTGCATGAGAATGTTGCGCGGGGGCGAACAGCGGGGTGGCAATGATGAGGCTGCCGAGCAAAGCCAAACGTAGGATGCTGGTCGATTTGTGGATAGGACTCTTGATTCGTGTCGTCATAGTTTTCTCCTCGGAAGGTGGTTTCCCGCAAAGTACGCGAAAAGTATTGGGCGGCTGTCAGTTTGCCCTTACACCTAAATAGGCGTAAGTCGAGGGACGGAACTATCATGCGAAAGCGAATTTATTTGAGGGGTGGATAATACCGCTATGATTCGGTGGGATTGTGGACGCCAGGAGCCACGGGCAGTGACCGGCCAGGGGAAAACATCAGGCTGGTCGACTACAAACGGATGCGATGGCCCACACAACGCGGTGTTCGTTGTGTGGGTAAGGGGAGGGATTTTTCTTCCCTGAGTTATTCGCACGTTGGCTCGACCAAATCCTCCGCATCCCACTCAAGCCAGAAC
>JBAWBE010000560.1:0-11443 GCA_049589635.1 Terriglobales bacterium | reverse complement strand
AGAGTGGTGATAAGGGTAAAGAGAAAGCCAAAGAAGATAAGAGCAAGAAGTCCGCTCCCATGGCCCCCAAGCGCGACCTGAAGCTCGAAGCCCTCCTGCCCTACCTCGACGGCAAAAAAACCATCGTCCTCGCCGCCGACAGTCCCAGCGATCTCGAAACCGCCGTCACTCTAGCTAACGATTTCAAACTCAAGTTCGTCCTCAATCACATCAGCCACTCGCAGCCCGTGCTCGATTACGTCGCCAGCCTCAAAGTTCCAGTGATCGTCGGCCCCATCTACGAAGCCCCAAAAGACGAAGAGCGCTACGACGCCGTCTACAGCCTGCCCGCGCAGCTTTACAAACGCGGAGTCAAGATTGCCTTTGCTTCCTACTCCGCGCACAACGTGCGCAACTTGCCCGACGCCGCCGGATTCGCCACTGCCTTCGGCCTTCCCTACGACGAAGCAATGAAGGCAATCACCATCAACGCAGCTGAAATCTGGGGCGTAGCCGACAAGCTAGGCTCCCTCGACGTAGGCAAAACCGCAAACGTAGTAGTGGCGAACGGCGATCCGCTGGACATGAAAACCGATGTAAAGCAGGTCTACATCGAAGGCAAAGCAATCCCGATGACCAGCCGCCAGACGCACCTGAGAGATGAATATTCGAAATAAAACATTCTCAGTTCCCGGTTCTCAGTTCTCTGCGACTTGTGCTTTCACTGACAAATGACGACTGAGAACCGGTCTTCCGCCTTTGCATACTTTCTCAATCCCTTTTAGACTAATGGTTTCGATTTCATACATTCAGGTACGCAACAGGCAGTCGTAAATCAACAAACGCCGGCCTGCATGAAGCCGCGCGACCCCAGACTCAGAAACGAGGAAAACATGGCAGCAGTTGACGAAAAAGTGAAGCAGATCATCGTAGAGCAGTTGGGTGTAGACGAGGGCGAAGTCACGCCCAGCGCATCGTTCGTGGACGACCTCGGCGCCGACTCGCTCGACACCGTAGAACTCGTCATGGCCTTTGAGGAGGCCTTCGACATCGAAATCCCCGACGAAGACGCCGAGAAGATTCGCACCGTCAACGACGCAGTCGACTACATCGGCAAGCACGCCAAGGCAGGCAAGTAATTTGGAGAGCAACCTCGGGAGTAGTCGAGCGAGTATTCCGGTGAGTGCCCAAAGACGACGGGTCGTCATCACCGGCATTGGCCTGCTCTGCTCGGTCGGCAATACCACCGCCGAAGTCTGGCAGGCTCTGACGGCGGGCAAGAGCGGCGTCGGTCGCATCACCGCCTTCGACACCTCCGCCTTCGCCTGCCAGATCGCTGGAGAAGTCCGCAACTTCGACCCGCTGAATTTCATCGAGAAAAAAGAAGTCAAAAAAATGGGCCGCTTCATTCACTTCGCGATTGCCGCGTCGGATGAAGCCATGAAGATGTCCGGCCTTCAGGTCACGGCTGAAAATGCCGAGCGCGTCGGCGTTCACATTGGCTCCGGCATCGGAGGATTCGACGTGATCGAGCGCGAACACAAAGCCCTTCTCGAAGGCGGCCCACGCAAGATCTCGCCGTTCTTCATTCCGGCTGCCATCGTCAACCTGGCCGCCGGCCACGTCTCGATGAAGTTCGGAGCCAAGGGACCCAACGAAGCGACGGCCACGGCCTGCACCACCAGCGCGCACTCCATCGGCGATTCCTACCGCATCATTCAGCACGAAGACGCCGATGTGATGATCGCCGGCGGCGCCGAGGCCGCCATCACTCCCATGGGCGTCGGCGGATTCGCCGCCATGCGCGCGCTCTCCACCCGTAACGACGATCCGGCCCGCGCCAGCCGTCCCTGGGACAAAGACCGCGACGGCTTCGTAATGGGCGAAGGCGCCGGCATTCTAATTCTTGAGGAACTGGAACACGCCCGCCGCCGCGGCGCGACCATCCTCGCTGAAATCGTTGGCTATGGCATGAGTGCCGACGCCTTTCACATGACCCAACCCGCGCCCGAGCACGAAGGCGGCTATCGTGTAATGCGCAACGCGCTTCGCGATGCTAAGTTGGAGCCGGAGGCGATCGGCTACTTGAACGCGCACGGAACATCGACGCCGATCGGCGACACGCTCGAAGCCCACGCGATCAGAAATCTGTTTGGGAAAAAAGTTCCAGTCAGTTCGACCAAATCAATGACCGGCCACTTACTAGGCGGAGCAGGTGGTTTGGAAGCAGGCGTAACGGTTCTAGCCCTGCGCGATCAAATTCTTCCACCGACCATCAACCTGGAGAATCAGGATCCCGAAACCGACAACATGGACTTCGTCCCGAATCAAGCCCGCAAAGCAACATTCGAATACGCCATGTCCAACTCCTTCGGCTTCGGAGGAACCAACGGCGCCCTGCTCTTCAAACGCTGGAGCGAATAAAAAAGAATCGGGTGCCCCATGTCTCGCGGTTTTCGAGACGTGGGAACCACAACGGTAGGTACCGCAGGATTTACGGTGTGGATCTTATCCACCAGCCGTCACCAACCCGCCCCTAGGACGTGCGCGAATCGCACGAATTCGCTAACATAGGAGGAAATATCTGGTGTCTATCCGGTTCATATTATGAAAACTCAACTCCGTTTGCCCCGCTTTGCTTTCCTGTCCGTGCTCGCCCTCGCCCTGGCGTTTTCGCTGCCGGCGCTTTTCCCGGTTTCGGCCGACGATGTCCCCGACGCCCTGCGGCCGCCAAAAGGTGCGGGCACGGCTCTAGTGGTCTTTGAAGACCTGCAATGTCCCCAGTGCGGGCGGGTTGCGCCCCTGCTCGACCAGGCGTCGCGCACCTATAAGATTCCTCTCGTGCAGCACGATTTTCCGCTGCCCATGCACAACTGGTCGTTCGGCGCGGCCGTGATCGCGCGCTACTTTGACACTCATTCCAAAGAACTGGGAAACGAATTCCGGCTGGCGGTATTTGAGCATCAGACCGAGATCGTGAGCCCGATGGCACTGCACGCCTTTGCCGAGAAGTTTGCCTCCGAGCACAAGCTCAGTCTGCCGTTCGCGGTGGATAATGACCCGAAGCTGATCGCCTTAGTGAATGCCGACAAAGAACTCGGCACCAGCCTCCATATCGACCACACTCCAACAATCTGGATAGTGAGCAGCAAACATCCAGACAAGCCGTTTGTGGAAGTAAAAGACACCTCGCAGCTCTACGTGATGATCGATGCAATGAAGTAAAGCAAGAAGCACCGCCCCGTCATCCGATAGCGAAGCGGCCCACCCCGAAGCAAAGGGCTGCAGAAAAAGACTGCGGCAAAAAAACTGTGTCATCCTGAGCGAAGTGAGGCGAAAGCCGAACGAAGTCGAAGGACCCCATTCACCGAGAGCTCACGAGTGGCCCAGCAGGGAGTTCTCCACAGTCTCAGACCGTACCTCAACCACGACTCCAGCGTGGAGCAACTCCGTTCTGCGCCAGCACCCAGTAACCCCGCCCCAAAATCCGAAAATTCTGCAATAATTCGCCGAGAACAATCCCTATGAAGCGTCTGGTCTCCGTCTTCCTCTTCTGCCTCCTCGCAATCGCATCCTCCCGGGCCCAATCCAATGCGGCCACCTCCACGCCTTCGCCCACCTCTGCCGCACCATCTGTACCCACCACCGCCGCACCCAGCACCGTCGCGCCCGACTCCGCCCAAACGCCGATCCTCGAATACTCTCCGCCGCCGGCCCAGTTCGCCCGCGCCAAAGCCTACTCGCACGAGCACTACACGCACTTTTTCGTAAACACCCTTTACGGATTGCTCGTCCTTCTTTTCGTTCTTCGCTGGCGCGTCGCCCCCAAATTTCGCGACCTCGCCGAGCGCGTTTCCTCGCGCCGTTTCGTACAACTGATCATCTTCGCTCCGCTCACGCTTCTCATCATCAATTTCCTGACCATTCCCTCCGACGTCTGGGATGAAGCCCTTCAGCGCGCCTACGGCCTCTCCGTACAAACCTGGCCCGCCTGGTTCACCGACTGGATGACCAACCTCATCCTAATGCTCATCCTCGGCACCATCCTCGTAGCCATCCTCTACGCCGTCATCCGCCGCAGTCCGCAGCGCTGGTGGTTCTACTTTTGGCTCGCCTCGATCCCCGTGCTGCTCATCGTCTTCTTCATCCAACCGGTCATCATCGATCCGCTCTTTTTCAAATTCACACCTCTCGCCGATACTCAACCAGTCCTCGTCGACGAAATGCAAAAAGTAATGCGCCACGGCGGAATCGATATCCCACCCGAGCGCACCTTTCTTATGAATGCTAGTTCGAAGACCACGCAACTCAACGCCTACGTCACCGGTTTCGGCCACTCCAAGCGCGTAGTAATTTACGACAACACCATCAACAAAGGCGGCGTCCAGGGCACCCTCTTCGTCTTCGGACACGAGATGGGCCACTACGTTCTCCTGCACATCCCGAAAGAGATGAGCATCATCGCGTGCATTCTTCTCTTCATTCTGTATCTCGGCTACCGCTTGGCAAACTGGATGCTAGCCCGCTGGGGCTATCAATGGGAGATTCGAGACATAAAGGATTGGGCCTCGCTGCCGGCTCTGATATTTGTGATCACCCTGCTGGCATTTTTCGCGACGCCAGCCATCAACGCCGTCAGCCGCCACTTCGAGCACGAAGCCGACCGCTACGGCATCGAAGTAACCCACGGAATTGTTCCGAACGCCAATCAGGTAGCGGCCCAGTATTTCGAAAAAAGCGGCGAGATGAATCTCTCCGACCCCGATCCAAACTGGTTCATCAAAGCCTGGTTCTTCGACCATCCGACGAGGCCAGAGCGAGTCCATTTCGTAGCCACCTACGATCCATGGTCGCAAGGCAAAGAGCCAGAATATGTAAAGTAGAGACGGGGCTTGCCCCGTCTAATCCCCTACCAACGCTGTCATCCTGAGCGAAGTGACGGGAAGGCCGAACGCAGTCGAAGGACCCCGCACTAGCCAACACCAAGAACCGGCCCGGCGAGGAGTTTCTTTCCAAACGCGCTCTCAGGGGCGATCAGAGGCGCCTACTGAAGGTCCTTGTCCGGGTTCAAATTATAAAAATAGTAGAACCGCAGCCCAAGGTTGCACTTTTCGTCGCGTATCGGCACGCCGCATTGCGAAACGTATTCCCGTGGCAGCGGCGGAAACGGATTCGACCCTGTAATGCTGCCCCATGCCGCGCGGTCGAGCGCCACATCACCCGAAGGCGTGCGTAACGTCATCCCGCTGACCGTGCCATTTTTCAGAATCGAAAACTCAATCGCCAGTTTCCCCTGCTTCAGGATCGGTGGGTAAACCGAGGGCGGCATCAGGTTGTACCAGTTCGCCTTCACGACCTGCACGACGCGCGTCAGGTATGGACCAAAATCCACGCCCATCGTATCCGTCAAAATCTCAGCCGGTGCGAGCGCCTTGAATCCGCCGCGATTTAGGTTCGCTCCATAATCGCCCGCCTCGCCGCCGCCAGGGTATCGTCCACGATTCGCGGCCGCTGCCTTCGCCGCCTGCTCAATCGCCGAGCCCGCTGTCATCGGAATATTAAAATTCGGCTGGACCTTCGCCCCACCCTCGGGTGGCGCCTGCAATCGCGCCGTCTGATCGTTCGGCTGCGGCTGCGTAAAGCCCGAATTCGGCTGCGGATTATTCTGCGGCGTCTGCTGCGGCACATTCTGCGCCGCTTGTGGCTGTGGCGGAGGCGTAGCCCCGGCGCCTGGCTGCGGCGCCATCGGACCCGGCCTTCCGCGCCGCGCACTCTCAAGAATTTTCTTCAGATCTTCCCGATTGACCTGCGGAGCCTTGCTGGTCGCGATCCGGTCCTTGTCCGAAATAATCTTCGAATCCGGACGCCGCGTCGCCTTCTGCTCATCTGGAGGCAACTCGAGAAATGTTGCGTCCTTGTCGGATTGAACCTTCGCAGGCAGTTCTAAAGCCACCGGCGCATGCGGCCACAGTCCAACCAGACGTTCGCCATTCCACAACAGAATCACCACCAGCAAGTGCAGAATGACCGACAGCCAAGCCGCTTCCCGTTTGCGCGCCCGCGAAAGATCGTCCTGCAACTGAATCAGAAGATGTGGAACATCGTCCGGATTAAACCCGCGGTAGGCCGTCTCCCAATGTTGCGCTTCGGAAAGTTCGCGATGTTCAGGCGGAGGCGGCGGCACGGACGATGAGGGTGCGGGATCCCGGGACGGAATTTGGGTGACTGGCATCAGGCAGCGACAAACTTACGACGATAAATGCACAACGCGGCACGTAGGGGCAAACAGCTATACCCTTAGAGCCGCAGGCAACCCCCAAAGTTGCGCAAGCCGCTTGATAAATTTACCCAAACCACTTCGTAAACTTACGTAAACGAGGGGAGTTTTGCCTTTGTATATATTGTCGCATCTTTCCCGCCAGGAAAGTGAGTACCTGAGTAACGGCCACATAATCGATGAATCAAACCCACAAAAACAACCCACAAAACGTGGTGCCATGTACAACGCGCTGTCATCCTGAGCGAAGTAAGGCGAATGCCGAACGAAGTCGAAGGACCCCGTCTGTCTGAAACCCGCCACCGGCCCCGCAAGGAGTTCTCTCGATGTTGTATCCCTTGATGGGACACAACTCCGCGCTAAACCCCCACCCGCCCAGCGTGCCGTCCAATCTCCGCAAGAATCTCCAGTCCAAGCGCCAGGGCACGCCGCCCATCCTCCAACGAAATAACCGGCGTCGTCCGCCCCCGCACTGCCTCCAAGAAAGCACTAACCTCCGCAAGCAGCGGCTCCTCCGCCGTAACAGCCGGCTTAGCCACCTGAATCTGCGGATTCACACTAGGCTGGGCGTCCAAAGAGGTCGTGTGCCCAATTTCCCCCACCGAAAACACCAGCACATCCTGCCGTCCATAATCGATCGAAATATATTGCCCCTGCTGAAAGAACCGCAGCTTCCTCACGCGCTCAGTCGAAACCCGGCTAGCCGTAAAATTCGCCACGCATCCCGACTCGAACTCCACCCGCACATTCGCAATATCCACCTTGCCCGACAAGATCGGCAGCCCCACCGCGCGAATGTCTTTCACCGGCGACTTCGCAAACGTCAGCACGATGTCAAGATCGTGAATCATCAGATCCAGCACTACATCCACATCCAGCGCCCGCGGAGAAAATACGCTCAGCCGATGCACCTCAAAAAACATAGGACGATTAACCAGCGGCAGCGTGGCTCGCACCGCCGGATTGAACCGTTCCAGATGCCCGACCTGAGCCACCCGTTTGTGCGTCGCCGCCAACCGCACCATCTCATCCGCTTCCGCTAGAGTAGCCGCCACCGGCTTTTCAATCAGGACATCGACGCCCGCCACCATGAGCGCCCGCGCCACTTCCTGGTGCAACACGGTCGGCACCGCTACCGAAGCCGCCTGCACTTCACTATGCGTGGTTAACATCTGCTTAATCGAGCCGAATGCCCTGCACCCAAACTCACCAGCCACAGCATCCGCGCGCGGAGTATCTGGATCGACCACGCCCACCAGCCGCACATCACCCGATTGCTGCAAGGCGTGATACACGCGAGCATGGTTGCGCCCAAAAGCGCCCACACCCACCACCGCGACATTAATCGGAGACTGATTCACAAAACCACCTCCTGCCAATCAAGGACTGCTTACCGTCCGCCCGAGTGCAGAAGTAAAGATGCCGTCGACCGCAGCCCTATGCTTTCTTCAACAGCGCAATCTGCCCGGCGTGATACAGCTCATGTTGCGCCAGCCCATCCAGCATGTAAGAAAAGTTGTAATGCGCTCCCGCCTTTCCCGGAACCGGTTTCATAAGATCCGCCTCAGGAAAGTGCGTCACCGCAGCCGTCAACTCATCATGCACCCGGCGCACCTCCTCAAGCGTCTTGCCCCAAGCCGCGTCGCTAGTGTCCGTAACCGGCGGAAAATTTTCCGCGTCAGAGGGCTGCACGGCCACCCCAGTCATCCGCCTTTGCACCGCCGCATCCCAAGCCGAAATATGCAGCACCAGTTCCCAAATGCTGTGCGCATTCCTGATCGGCCGAGCCGCCGCCTGCGCCGCCGTAACCCCAGTCAGAATTTCAAACAAAGAATCTCCATGCCACGCGCCCCCATAAAACGCGCGGCGCAACTGATCCGCAATACGAGCAGTTTCAGACATAACAACAAGCCTCCACGATGATCATACATGCTTACCCGGTATTCATGTATAATCAGGATCGGTGATTGTCAGTTTTGCAGACGCCACGACCGCCGACATTTTTCACGGAAGCGACAGTAAGGCCGCCCGCAAACTGCCGCGTGTACTCTGGGCGAGGATACAGCAAAAGCTCGATCTGTTGAACGCGTCCAACTCGCTCGAAGACTTGCGAATCCCTCCTGCGAATCGACTCGAGAGGCTCAAAGGAGATCTTGATGGTCTTTACAGTATTCGGGTGAATCAACAGTATCGAATTGTCTTTCGTTTCTCATCTGGCCAATGCGAGGCGGTCCGATGTACTGACTATCACTGAGGAGGAAAATATGTTGCCCAATTTCCGCACCGCAACCCATCCCGGCACGATTCTTGAAGAAGAATTCCTGCTCCCGATGCGCCTCACGCAAGCCAAGCTTGCCCGCGCTCTGCGAATTCCCGTCAACCGGGTAAACGAAATGGTGCGCGGAAAACGCGGCGTCACTCCCCAAACTGCGCTCTTGCTGTCGGCATACTTTGGCAACTCACCCGAGTTCTGGATGAACCTCCAGACGGCTCACGACTTGACGCTGGCGAGAGCGGAGATGCGGAGAAAACCGGTGCGGCCAGCCTCGAAATCCAGGGGGCGTAACCTTCGCGCACAAGGCGCAGACTGATTGCCGCATGACGGCCGGCGCATAATGACCAAGGATTAGGCTCCATCACTCCGCGATCAAACAAATCCCCACCTCATCCGCAGCCTTCATCACCCCATCCCCATCCAGCAGCAAACATCGCCCGGCGTCAATCGCCAGACAACTCGCCCCCGCCCGCTCCATCGCCTCAATCGTCGCGACACCAATCACCGGCACATCAAACCGCATATCCTGCGCCGGCTTTGCCATCTTCACCACCGTTAACGCGCGGCTCAACGTCGAAGCACCACCGGCGGGTTCCGATTCTACGGATGCAGGTTCCGATTCTGTGGAAAGCGACCACATGATTTCGCCCGCCCGCGCGATCGTCGCGTCCGTTCCTTCCATGGCCTCGACCGCCACGCACGCCGCTTCCGCGATCACCACCGTCTGCCCAATGTCATACTCCCCCAGCCGACGAGCTACCGCCCGCCCATATTCAATATTCTTCCGCTCCTGCTCCGTAGGGGCCCGCCGAGTGAGCACTCCCGCCCGCGCCAGCAGCGGCTCCAGCAGCGCAGTTGAATTCTCCAGCATGATCCCTTCATCCGCCAGCACCTTAGCCACGGCTCCCAGTAGCGAATCCGTATTTCGCGTCCCCAGCGACAGCAGCAACTTCGCCAGCCGCCAGTCCGGCCTGATCGAAGAAAAAATCTGCTTGTGCTTGACCTGCCCAGCCATGACCGCGCGGGTCACGCCCTTACTTTTGAACATGTCGATCAGCTTCGAAAGCTCTCCGAGCGACAGCCAGTGGACCGCCACGGCGCCCTTCGACTCAATTTCCGGAAAAGCTTCTTCCTTAATCGCCGCTACCACCACATCAAATCCCTGAGCCCGCGCCGCATCCAGCACCAGAAATGGAAACTTCCCATTCCCCGCAATCAGCCCAAGCTTCATCCGCTCCGCCATAAGCAGCCCAGTGTAAATGAGAAGACAAATGCGAAGGACACGAAAGGTGAGGGATACCGACGTGAAGGATATAGATGTGAGGGATATGAATGTAAGAAATACGGGTCTGAGCGATAAAGATCGCACCCCCGCGCCGGACGTACCGCCAAGCGCAAGGGATTCTCACGATGTGTCGCTTGACGCGCTTCCAGGATTTCTGTTGGAGAAAATTGCTGCCGGAGGACGGTGCGGTTCGCTATCTTAACTCGTATCCGTAACTCGAACTAATCCGCAACTAGCTACTTCGATTTCCCTTTTTCGGCGGCTTCAAGCTGCCGTACCTTGGTCATCGTTCCCGCCGAGAAATCTTTGCGCTTCTTATTCTTCTGGCGACGCTTGCTTTTGCTGGAGTAGTGATTTTGGGCCATCTGTCCTCGCGTGTTTAGCGGCAGTTTGGGATGCCCGCCCGGTTTGCCGCAACTGCCGCGCAATTCGCCGCGTAGGTCAAGCGACACCCTATTGTACTTGGAGATTCAACTCTGCGTCTGGAGCTCAGCAGCATTAAACGTCCAATTTCCGCCCGATCGCGCATCACGCGGATAGTCGAAAAGAAAAAAATCCGCGATAATCCGTGTAAATCCGCGGGAAATGAAGTGGGATTAGACCTCAGCGGCTGTAACGATTCCGTTTCTTATCCCGATGCCGCTCCATCCCAAGCTGGATCAGCCGATCGATCAACTCGGGATACGAAACGCCCGTCGCCGCCCACAGCTTGGGATACATGCTGATCGCCGTAAATCCCGGCATGGTGTTGATCTCGTTAACGTACATCTTCCTCGATTTCGGCTCCATCAAAAAATCCACCCGCGCCAGCCCCGAGCAGTCAACTGCCTGAAACGCCGCCACCGCCAGCGCCTGCACGCGCTTCATCTCCGCTTTCGTCAGCTTGGCCGGAATCACCAGCTCCGAACCTTCCGCCAGATATTTCGCGTCGTAGTCGTAGAACTCCTTGCACGGAACAATCTCGCCCGCAACCGAAGCTTTCGGATCGTCGTTCCCAAGCACCGCGCATTCAATCTCGCGTGCCTTATGCTTCTTTCCTCCGACGCCTTCTTCAATCACGATCTTGCGGTCGAACTTCGCGGCTTCCTCAATCGCAGGCCCAAGCTCTTTGCGGTCATGGGCCTTTGAGATTCCAACCGACGATCCCAGATTCGCCGGCTTCACAAACACCGGATACTTGACCTTGCTCTCCACCAGTTTCTCGACTTTCTTCGGCGCGCTCTCCCAGGCTGAACGCAGCACAGTCACGTGCTTCACGATCGGCAAGCGCGCCGTGCGAAACAACGCCTTCATCACATCTTTATCCATGCCCGCGGCCGAGCCCAGCACGCCCGCGCCGACGTATGCCATGTCAGCAAGTTCGAGCAAGCCCTGAATCGTTCCATCCTCGCCAAACGTTCCATGCAACACAGGGAAAATGACATCGACGTTGATGGCCCGATCGGCCGCGCGCCGCAGACCAATATCGGCGACCTTGGCGTCGGTCTGAAAAGGTTGCAGCGCCGACTCGCGACGCGGCTCCGGTGGAACCACCACCGACGATCCTGCCGCCAGCACCGCCGCCCCCGGAGTAGCCTCAGGATCGCCCGCCCGAAGCGTTTGTGTGGCGCGGACATTCTTGTCCGCG
>JBAWBE010000559.1:0-13910 GCA_049589635.1 Terriglobales bacterium | reverse complement strand
TGCGTGTTCCAGACGATCTCACGTTGCTCTGGTGCGACGACAACTGGGGCAATGTGCGCCGGTTGCCGACTGAGGAGGAACGCAAGAGACATGGCGGCGCCGGTATTTATTATCACTTTGACTATGTTGGCGACCCGCGCTCGTACAAATGGCTGAACACGATTCCCATCACGAAGATCTGGGAGCAGATGAATCTCTCCTATGAATACGGAGCCGATCGAATCTGGATCGTCAATGTAGGCGACCTAAAGCCGATGGAATTTCCCACGGAGTTTTTTCTCTCCATGGCTTGGAACCCGCACCGGTGGCCAAAAGAGAAGCTCACCGAATACACACGTCTTTGGGCGGAGCGCGAGTTCGGACCGCAGTCCGCAGCCGCGATCGCCGGTATCGTTTCGTCATACACCAAGCTGAATGGCGCGCGCAAGCCTGAGCTTCTCGACGCATCTACTTTCGGTCTTGTGGATTATCAGGAAGCAGACAGGGTGCTGGGCGAATGGCAGTCCATCACCAGCGATGCGGAGAAAATTTACACCAGCCTTCCGGAGAATATGCGCGATGCCTTCTTCGAGTTAGTTTTCTATCCCGCGAAAGCTTCTGCCCTCGTAGCGGAGCTGTATGTTACGGCCGGGAAAAACAAGCTGTATGCACTGCAAGGTCGAGCCAGCACCAACGACCTTGCCGAAAAGGTTCGCAGTCTGTTTCAGGCTGATGCGGAATTGTCCGCGACTTACAATCACACGCTCGCCCACGGCAAATGGGATCACATGATGGACCAGACGCACCTCGGCTACACATTCTGGAACCAGCCGCCGGTGAACGTGATGCCTCCGATTCAAGAGATACAGATTCCCGACAAAGCGGATATGGGACTCGCCGTCGAAGGCTCCGCCATGCCATGGCTTGACGTTTTTCACGAGCCCGATCTCCCTGGTTTCGATGTTTTCAATCGGCAACGACGATTTGTGGATGTGTTCAACCGCGGCAAAACTCCATTTGAATTCTCGGTCACTACCAGCGCTCCATGGATTCAGGTGAATCCGTCGCGCGGCAGTGTCGAACGCGGCATTGCCGAAAACGATCAGCGCATTTGGGTGAGTGTCGACTGGGACAAAGCACCGCCCGGAGCGCGCGAGGGCTCCGTCACCATCTCCGGTCCCGACTCCCATCCCGTTACGATCAAGGTGCACGTGTTCAATCCAGGTTACCCGACGAGAGCGGGATTGCAAGGATTCGTCGAGGGCGACGGTTATGTATCGATCGAGGCCGAACACTTCACACGAAAAAACGAGGCCGGCGGCGTACGCTGGGAGAAGATTGACGACTATGGCCGGACACTCTCATCGATGACGATTTTTCCGGTGACCAGCAAGAGCGTGATGCCGCCAACGGGCTCTCCCACGAGTTCTCCAAGCCTCGAATATCAGATGTATCTTTTCCATCCGGGAAAGATTGAGGTTGAATCGATTCTCGCTCCTACACTGAATTTTGTTCCGGGACGCGGCTTACGGTTCGCGATTTCCTTCGACGATCAGCCGCCGCAGATCATTGACGCCCTCGCGCACAATTCCATTCAGGATTGGGAGCAATCCGTCGAAGACAGCGTTCGCAAGGTGACGTCAACACATTTCGTCGAGAACGCCGGTTATCACACGCTCAAGTTCTGGATGGTGGATCCGGGCATCGTTCTACAAAAGCTGGTTGTGAATCTCGGTGGCGTCAAACCCAGTTATCTTGGTCCGCCTGAGAGTTACCACAACCTGGCGCCTACAAGCGATTCCGCCCCAGTTCCCGTGCACCTGCCCGCCGAACAGGATCATCAGCGGATGCCAGCCCGGTGATATTCGATTTTGGGGCTGCCGAGCAGTACGAGTCATTGCCGTATGTTTCGTGGTGGGACATTCTGATTGAGCCGGAAGAAATTATTCGGATCGTAGTGCGTCTTGACCGCAACCATACGATCCCATCGTTCGTGATACGCCTCAGGGACACGATCCTGCTCATCATCGCTCATAAAGTTTACGTAGACTCCGGGCTTCATGGCTGGCTGAAGCGTCTTGAAGAGCGCTCGAACCCAGGAGATATGTCCGTCATCGGTCGACGCGTCTGACCAAGTCGCCAGCAAATTCATGATGACGGGAGCGCTGCGATCACCAAACGCGGTCTCGTTTGCCGAGAGCCACATTGCCGCACCGCCCAGGTACGCCAGTTCAATTTGCGTTTCCGACGAAGGAATCGTGGCCAGCGCCTCGACCATGCGATCAATCGTGTTGTCATCGAGATAGGTGAAGTATCCGGACTTGGTGTAATAGCGCCGGCCGTGCGGAAAATCGGCATCGGCCATGGTTTGCAAATCGAGAAACGACACAGTGTTGGTGCGGACAGAATCCGGATTGCACAGGGCAAGCGCGCGCTTTAAATACGGGCGTCCGGCATCGGCGTCGCCCGTCCAAACCAGAGAATTGCCTGCGACCGGGCGCCCGCGAAGCTCGACTGGCACATTGTCCTTGTGCGGAGCAAGACGGAGATCAATGTTCCACTTCAAGTCGAATGGAGCCTCGGCCATGAAGTCTCTCCAGAGTTCGAGAAGCGGGCGGATACTAGCTTCAGGACACAATCCTTCGGCGAGCACGACAGAGGTGAGAGAATGCAGCTTGACTTCGAATTCGGTTACCACGCCGAAATTGCCGCCGCCTCCACGCAAGGCCCAAAACAAATCCGGATTCTCTTTTGCGTGAGCTCTCACGAGAGATCCGTCCGCTGTCACCAGCGTGAACGCTTCGACGTTGTCGCAGGACAATCCGAATCGGCGGGTGAGCCATCCCGTCCCACCGCCCAAGATCAGCCCAGACGCACCGGTGTGTGAGACTACGCCGGACGGAAAAACGAGTCCCGCTTTTTGAGTCGCGGAGTCGATCGAGCCGAGAAGACAGCCGCCTGAAAAGCGCGCTCGTCGTGCTTCCCCGTCGACAGTAACGTGGCGCATCCTCGACAGGTCAATCACGAGGCCGCCGTCGCATGTGCCGAATCCTGCGAGGCTATGTCCTCCGCAACGAATCGCGGTGAGAATTCCAGCCGCAACTCCGGCTCGAAGTGCGTTCTGCACGTCGCTTACATCGGCGCAGCGGGCGATCAGTCCTGGCGTACGCGCGACCATGGCATTCCAGACGGTACGCGCGTCTTCGTAGCCGCGTGCACCGGGACGTAGCAGATCGCCTTTGAATTGGCGGTGGAGCGAAGCGTAGAGTTCCTCACAGACTTCAGCCATCTCGTGCGCTCCTTGCAGAATGCTCCCGTCAAAGCTTGATCAACAATTTTCAGCCCGCGATTTCAGCGAGCGCACTTCCAAATCTGCGAATCTCTTCCATCGTGTTGTAGTGCACCAGAGACGCTCTAACTGCACCACTCTCTATCGGGAGTCCCAATCGCGTCATGAGCCGCGGACAATACATGTGGCCATCGCGCACGCCGATATTTTTCCGGGCGAGCCCTTCCGTGACTTTAGCTGGTGAGATGGCAGGAACGTTAAAGCACCACGTCGGAGTGCGGCGCCCGATTTGATCCCTTGCAGTGATGCCATAGACGGTTGCGTTCACACTAGCGAGGACGTCAAGCATAGCGTGCGAGAGTTGTGCTTCGTACTCTCGAATGGCTTCCATCGCCGCAACCAGTGCTGCGCGCCGCGAACTCACACCGGCGGCAACTCCGCGTCCCAGATTCTCGAGATAACGCACAGCCGCGTCCATGCCGGCTACATTCTCGTAGACAAATGTGCCAACCTCCATCTTGGAGGGAGTGGTGTCGGGCACAAAATCTTCGCGGAACGTGGGTAGCGCGTCGAGTATCTCTCGGCGGCCCCAGAAAAATCCCATGTGGGGAGAAAATATTTTGTAGCCAGAGCAAACGAGGTAATCGCAATCGAATGCTTGAACGTCAATTGGCCCGTGGGCGCCATAATGCACTGCATCGACGAATACTTCGGCTCCGGCAGCATGAGCTCGCCTGGAGACCTCGGCGACATCGACGATGGATCCGAGTGCGTTCGAAGCCAATGTGCAAGCGACGATCCGCGTTCGCGAGGAGAGCAAGTTGTCGAGATCTTCGGGATGAAGCCGGCCATCGTCCCTGAACCGCCACCACACGACTTTCGCGCCTGCACTCTCGAGAGCTAACCAGACGGAGATGTTGGCCTCGTGATCAAGGTCGGTCACGATAATTTCACGGCGATCGTTAGTTCGATGGCCGTTGCTCCGGCGTTCGTTGCTCTGACGACCGTTGCCGGTGGCATGGCCCAGCGATTCACCGATCGCAATGCTGACGAATCGCAGGAAGGAAGTTGAATTCATGCCAAACGAAATTTCGTCCGGGTGACGGGCATTCACCAGCAGAGCAACACTGTCTCGGGCCCGCAAGATTGCTTCGTCCACTTCCTGCGACTGCCTGTATCGCCCGCCCCGCTGAACATTTCGGTGAAGAAGATGGTCGGCCACGGCGTTCAGCACGCTCTCGGGCGCCTGCGCGCCCGCGGCATTATCAAAGAAAATGAAATCGCCCTTTAATGCCGGGAATGCAGCGCGAACCGAATCAATTGGGAATTCTCTCATCGCCACGATGATATAGGACCGCATGCCGAGGTGCTTCCGTGCAGTCTGAAAATCACCTGGCTTCAGACCCGGGGGGCGGATACTAAGCGTGCTTCACAAACTTTAACGAGGCGGAGTTCATGCAATAACGCAGGTAGGTAGGCTTCGGTCCGTCATCAAAAACATGGCCGAGATGCGCTTCGCATTCGGAGCAAGAGATTTCGTCCCGAGTCATGTCGAAGCTGGTATCAACCGTCTTTTTGACATTTTCTTTTGCGATGGGAGCCCAGAAGCTCGGCCATCCAGTTCCCGACTCAAACTTGGTGTCAGAACTAAATAACGCATTGCCGCAGCAGATGCAGCGATAGAGTCCTTTGTCGTGGAGGTTGTAGGTATCGCCGGTAAACGCCCGTTCCGTACCCTGGCGTCTCGTAACCTCAAATTGTAGAGGAGTCAGTTGTTGCTTCCACTCGGCATCCGTCTTATGAACCTTCTTGACGCGAGTCGGTCCGAGATCTTGACCGGAGTCACTGAATTGAACGATTGTTACCGTGTCTTTGTCATCCGACGAGCTGGACTTAGCGGCAGCCAGCACTGGGCTTTTGGGCCACGCAGCCAAACTTATGCCGGCCACTGCCGTTGCGGAGATGGAAAGAAAAGATCGTCGATTCATAGGATTTATCTATTCGGATGCACGTCTCTGCGCGGTCTGGATCCTTGCCTTCGGCGCACGTCTCTCGCTACTTCTTGTAAAGATCTGGGAATTGCTCGCGGAGATGTTCTACTTTGGGCGCGTCGTTGATGGCGATGTAAGGGTTGTCAGAGTGAAGCGTCGCATAGTCCTGATGATAGGCCTCGGCTTCGTAGAATGCCTTCAGCGGGACCACCTGCGTAACGATTGGTCGAGGGAACGACTTCGCCTTCTCGAGTTGGGAGATGTAGGACTCGGCAATTTGTTTTTGTTCCTCATTGGCATAGAAAATTACCGACCGATATTGGGTACCGGAATCCGGACCCTGCCGATTGAGTTGTGTGGGATCGTGGGCTACGGAGAAGAACACTTTCAGAAGTTGGCCGTAAGAAATCACCGATGGGTCGAAAGCAATCTTCACGGATTCTGCATGACCCGTCGTGCCAGTGCTCACATCTTCGTAAGCTGGCGAGGAAACCGAACCGCCGGAATATCCCGAAGTGGCGCTTTTTACGCCCTTGACGTGCTGGAAAACAGCCTGGATTCCCCAAAAGCAGCCGCCTGCAACAACCGCCGTTTGCTTGGTTGAATTCGCCGCTCGAGGAGAGTCCACAGCGGGATCGGGGAGGACGGTAGTAGGCGTGGCGGCGTTAACCCGGTAGCCCACAACAGCCGCAACAAGAAGGATCGCGACCAGAACCACGATCTTGCCGATTATCGGCGAACGCTGGTGCTTAACATTCATGTGGTATTGCCCTGCCTATTCAGTTGGATGCGCGACGGCAGCGAAAGTTACAGATCAGGGCGGAGAGTCGCGCACTACTTCCTGACCTATTATTTCCTACACCTGGAGGACATCGCCTTCACGGGCGACCATCTCATACAAGACCGGGTTGACGAAGAACCCAATGAAGAGGCGCGATATGAGGCCAGCAACAATGACGATGGCGAATGGCCTTTGCGTATCGGATCCGATGCCGGTGGAAAGGGCCGCGGGCAACAATCCCAGGCACGCTACAAGCGCGGTCATCATGATTGGACGAAGCCGCAGCAAAGATGCCTCACGCGTGGCCGCGCGGATTCCCATGCCTTCCTGACGCAGCTTGTTGATATAGGAAACGAGGATGACGGCCGTTTCGACGGAAACGCCGAGCAACGCCAGCAAGCCGAGGACGGAAGAGACGCTGAAGGGAGTGTTCGTGAGTTTCAGCGCCACCAGAGCACCCACCGGCTCCGTCATGATGACGCCAAGCGCGATGGTGACTGGAAACTTGAAATTCCCGTAGAGCGCAAACAGGATCATGAAGATCAAGACGACCGCGAGCGGCCCGATGAAATACATTTGCGATTTCGCTTCAAGGAACTGGCTGTATTCGCCTCCCCACGACATCGTGTAACCCTGCGGGAGGGTCACGGTTTTCTTTACCGCGGCCTGGCCGTCTCGTACAGCACGTTCCAAGTCTCGCCCCTCGATGCTGTATTGCACGCCGATGTATCGTGAATTATTTTCGCGATAGATAAAGGACGCTCCGTTTCCCTGAGTAATATTCGCGAGTTGGCTGAGCGGAATCTGCTGACCATCGGGCGTGCCGACTAGTAGGTTGCCGATCTCGTGCGCGCTGCTGCGAAATTGCGGCTGCATCCGTACTACTAAATCGAATAGCTTCTCGCCCTGGATGACTTGAGTTACCGCCTGCCCCCCCACTGCCGCCGAAATCACAGCCTCTACGTCGGCTACGTTGATACCATAGCGCGCAATCTTGTCGCGATCGACGTCGACGAGCAGGCTCGGCTGGCCCAATTCGCGGACCACGGTGAGCTCTGTAAATCCGGGGACTTTTGCGAGCGTGTTTTTGATCTGGATGGCTTTGTCCTGAAGGATGTTCAGGTCTTCACCGTAGATTTTGACAGCGAGCGAACTCTTGAGGCCGGTGAGCGCTTCATCGACCGCGTCTTCGGCGGGCTGTGTGTAGTTGAAAATGATTCCGGGAAAAGCCGTCAGCTTTTTGTTGATCGATTCGATCAGCTCCTTCTTGTCGCTAACATCGCCGGTCCAAGATTTGTCTTTATACGGCTTCAACCCTACATAGAATTCGCAGTTAAAAAAGCCGGTGGGGTCGGTGCCATCGTCGGGACGTCCTAACTCCGACCCTACGACGGTGACCTGAGGATAAGACATCAATATGTCCCGGATCTGCGGCGCGATATTACTCGCCTCTTCAAAAGAAATTGTGTAGGGCATCGTCGCCCGGACCCATAGTGCGCCTTCGTCGAGATGGGGCATGAACTCGCCGCCGATGAAGGGAACGAGCAGCAGAGTTGCTGCGAAGATCAGGGTCGCAATCAACATCGTCAGCTTCGGGTGGTTGAGCGACCAATCGAGCTGAACTGCGTATTTCCGCTTCATCCATTCGTAAGCACGGTTGGGCTTCTCGTGGACGCCACTCTTGAACCAGTAGGAGGCGAGCACTGGTATCAGCGTAAGGGTCAGGATGAGCGCGCCGACCAGCGCGAAAGACATCGTCTCAGCCATGGGATGAAACAGTTTGCCTGAGGGTCCTGTCAGCGCATAAATCGGAAGATATCCGGCGAGGATGACGGCCACCGAATAGAAAATCGGGCGATCCACGTCTTTGGCGGCCGCTAGAATCACGTCGTTTAGTTTGTATTCCTGCCCCACGCGCAGCGCCAGTTCCCGATAAATGTTTTCAATCATCACCACCGTGCCATCGATCACGATTCCGAAATCGATTGCGCCGATAGACAACAAGTTCGCCGCCACATCGTGCGCGTGCAGCACGATGAACGCAAAGAGCAGAGAAAGTGGGATGGTGAGGGCAACGATGACGGCGGCCCGAAAACTGACCAGGAAGAAAATCAGCACCACCAAAACCAGCACCATGCCGCGGAGCAGATTTGCTTCCACAGTGTCGGTGGTAAGGGCTACGAGTTCGCTGCGATCATAATAAGGATGTATCTTGACGTCCGGCGGCAGAACCTGACGATTTAGTTCGTCCGTCTTCGCCTCAACCGCTTTCAGAACATTTTGTGTCTGCTCGCCACGCAGCATCAGAATGACGCCCTCGACGGCGTCGTCGTTTTTCTGGAAGCCGAATTCGCCTAGGCGCGGCGCGTGTCCGATCGTTACATCTCCGATGTCCTTGACACGAATCGGAACCCCTTTGTTGGCGCCCACCACGATGTTTCCGATGTCGTCTGTGTTCTTTACCAGACCGATGCCGCGTACGTAGTAGAACTGCCCGCCTTGCGAATAGAATCCGCCGCCGGCATTTGCATTGTTTGCCGCGAGCGCCGTCACCACTTGCGGAATGGTCAGGTGATATCCATAGATGCGCGCCGGATCGAGCAGCACCTGGTACTGCATCACCGTTCCACCGAACCCGGAATCGTCGGCGACGCCGTGCACCGATCGATAGGCGCGCTCCACCACCCAATCTTCGATCGTCTTTAACTCCTGCGGCGTGCGGTCGGGACTCTCCAGCACGTAGCGATAGACAAGGCCGCTGGGACTGAACAGCGGAGAAAGACCCGGAGTCACTCCGGTCGGCAGCGTGGCTTGGGCGAGCCGTTCAAATACGATTTGCCGCGCAAAGTAGTCGTCGGTATTTTCCTCGAAAGTCAGAATCACGTCGGACAAGCCGTAGAGCGAGATGGAACGCATCACCACCATGTGCGGGACGCCGTTCATCTCGAGTTCAAGAGGCAGCGTAACTAACCGCTCGACCTCTTCGGCCGCGTGGTCGGGCCACTGCGTGATGATTTCGACCTGCGGAGGCGAGAGGTCGGGATACGCGTCCACAGGCATGCGCTGAAAAGAGAGGATGCCGCCGACCGTGATGAAAGCGGTCAGCATCAGTACCAGAAATCTTTGACGCAGCGCCGCTTGGACGATTCGGTGGATCATTCGATGGTGGACACTATCCTTATGTCTTTATTTCTTCTTTGTTCGTGGTCACTCAGCGCTAGTTACTCAGCGCTGCAATGAGTTTGCAAATTGCAGGAACAAGCTGCCATTTCCGATCACCTTATCGCCAGATTTCAACCCACTAGTGATCTGCGTTTGCCCGTTAAGGCTCTCTCCGAGCGTTACGGCGCGCCGGCCAAACTGATTCGAAGAGGCCTGCGCGTAAACAAAGGGTTGGTTCTCGCTGTCGCGAAGCACGGCTGCATCCGGAAGCGCGATAGCATTTGGAATCGTCCCCGCGTTCACGTTCGTAAATACGAACATATCCTTCTTTAATTTCTCGCCGGGATTGTTCGTCTCGATGCGCGCCTGCAAAGTACGCGTGTTCGGATCGAGCGACGCTGCTACATACGAAATGCGGCCGTGGAAAACGTCGGGATAGGCGTCCGTTTGAATGGTGACGATATCTCCGACATGCACGTAGGGCAAATCTTTCTGATAGACGTTGACCAGCACCCACACGGTGCTCGTGTCCGAAATCATGAAACATTGCGTGCTGCCCGGCTGAATGAGCTGCCCGGCGGATACATCCTGCTCAACCACTTCGCCGCTGATCGGGGCTCTCACGGGCACTTCAAATGAAGGCGGGGCCTTCACGAGCGCATCGGGATCTGTAATTCCCATTACTTTCAATGCAGCTTGCGCCGCCGCCAGGTCGCCGCCCGCCTGCACTTCCGCTGACTCCGCCTGTTCCAGATTCTGTTCGGCGATCGCATGGTGGTCGTAGAGGTCTTTCGCCCGGGCGTAGCCTTTTTGTGCCAGAGCGTAGGCGTCTTTGGCTTTCAAATAATTTGTGCGCAATTGCGAATAGTCGGGGCTGGCCACGTATAACATCGGCTCGCTCTGGTGAACGTGCTGGCCGGGCACGACCACGATCCGGCTAACTGGTCCGCTTACCTGCGTGATGACGGGAGTAGTTTTAAAACTGTTATAGGCGACGGCGCCGGTGAGCCGCAGCACTCGAGTCAACGTCGTGGGTTGGACTGCCACCACCTGCACGTGCGCCATTTGGTCTTGCGGGATGGTAAACAGTTCCGCGCTATCGGAGCTTTTGGGACTATTCGAATCAGCCGGCGCCGCGGACTTGGAGCCTTCGCAGCCAGCGAATACAAAAAGAATCGCCAGCGCGCCGACGAGCGCCGGCATCCATCGACGGCGAGCGTGCATCTTCATGTTGAACCTCAACGATTTTTCACTCACAGCGGTTCACTCAAGACAGTTCCCTCACGGCACGTTTCTCATGGCAAGTTCCTTGTTCCTTCCGCTTCCTTCAACTGTTCGAGCGCGGTCATATATGCGGCCAACGCCTGTCGATAGGCCAGCTGCACGGAACGATAACTGCGCTCGGAATCCAAATAATCCAGCAGGCTGGCGGCTCCTCGCTTATACGCGTATTCGCTGATGTCACGCGAATCCTGGGCCTGCTTGAGGTATCCGGAAGTATAGAGCTGCACCACTTCCTGGTTGCTCCGGACGGCTTCGTAGGCGTTGGCAACGTCTGAAAGAACAGTGTCGCTTGCCGATTCCTTCTGCTGCTGCACCTGCGTAAGCACGTAACCGGTGCGAGCGATCTCTCCTTGACCGCGGTCGAAGATCGGCAGCGCAAAATTCGCGAAGATAGACGCCGTGTTCTCACCGGAGACGTGGGTGAAGTCATAAGTACCGTTCACGTCGACCTTGGCGTTCGCTTTGGCGAGCGCGATCTGGCTCTGGGCGGCGGTGACGCCGAGTTCAGCGGCGCGAAAATCGGGACGCTCCGTTAGCGCCATCGCCTGCAAGTCTTCCAGGTTTCCTTTAACCGGCCGATACTCCAGATCGCCCACCACATCGTAGTCGGAGGGCACGGCGTCGTAGCCGAGGAATTCGCGCAAACCGACCAGCGCCTGCACCCGCGCCAGGCGGGCGGACGAAACGTCGGTTTGAAACTGTAGCAGCTGAAGTTTGATCTTCAGGTAATCGCCTTCCCCAATGTACCCCGCTTTAAGTTGGGCTTCGCTGATATCGACCGTCTGCTGAAATCCCTTCAGGTCTTCGAGTGCGAACTGGAGCGTCGATTCCGCCAGCAGCACGCTCACAAACTGCTGCCCCACGTTGAACGCCAACGTGCGCTCAGCATCCGCGACCTGGGCGCGCGTAACGGCCGTCGCATCGCGGGCAGCCTGTAAGCGATGTTGGCGCTTGTGACCACGCTCGAAGAGGTAAGAAATACCGATGTCGAACTGTTGAGTTTCGTTCAGATTCTCGCCAGAGAAATCCTGCGGGCTGAAGAATGGAACGAATTGGGTATCCATCCCCAAAGTTGGATTGGGACGGAGGTTCGCAGTGATCTCTTGTGCCTGATTCTGAAGGATCTGAGTTCGAGTTGCCCGAAGCGAATGGTTGTGAGCCAGTGCCAGGTCGATGGCCTGATCGAGTGTGATACGCGTTGTGTTCTGTGCCCTACCTGCCCCCACCAGCAGAAGGAACATTGCCGTTGTGGCGCAGGTTCGACAATACCAAAGGGAGTGCCTAAACCGCATAAGGGTCGAGATCAAAGTATGTGGGCAACAACAATACGGATTCAGCGGGAATACTTGAAACTCTTAATCTTGGCGCTGATTCATGGGCAGCGCCAAAGTTCCGCCGTCCGTGTCGTCCTCCTATTGTCTTTAGACTGAGACTCAGGACTGAATAGATGTATTGTAGTTCACTGTATTCAGGCTCGCATCCTGCGACCACGATGAGGGGCCACTTTTGCGGGATAGCTCGCTACTTTCCAAATGCGGGGATCACGTCCTTCTTGTACTGCTTCAAGGTATCTTCCTCATCCCCGCACATCAGATAAATGTTGAACTGAGTTACTCCGACCGCAGCCAGCCGGCGCAGTTTCTCGATATGCGCCTCGGCAGGCCCAAGCAGACAAAAGCGATCCGTAACTTCGTCAGAGACAAAATCGGCGTTATCGCTGCCGACTTCACAATGATGGAGATAGTCATATTTTTCGCGGCTGCGGACGTAAGACGTTAGTGCCGCTGGGAGTTCTTCCGGCTTGTAGCGCGAAACGAGATCCACAACGTGGTTCGAAACCAGGGCCGGGAACCAGCGCACGTGTTCGCGCCCAGCGTTTAAGTCGTCTGAGACCCAAACTGGCGCTGCGGACATTATTTCAATTTTGCCCGGATCGCGGCCCGCGGCCTCGGCACCCTTCTTTACAAAGCTCACGCACCAGGCAATCAAGTCAGGGTCGGCGAACTGGAGGATCACGCCATCGGCAACGCGTCCCGCCATTTCGAGCACCTTGGGACCATAGCCCGCAACCCAGACCGGCGGGGTTCCGCCGCTTGCCCAGGTGAGCTGTGCAGGCCGGCCTTCGTAGTCGATTTCTTTTGCGCTCGTCAATGCGCGAAAATCACGCACCGACTGCTCGAGTTGCGCGGGCGTCACAGGCTGTTTGCCGAGCACGCGCCGCGAACTATCTCCACGTCCGATGCCCAGTTGCATGCGTCCGCCGGAGATGAGGTTGAGCGTGGCAAAAAGGCTCGCCGTAACGGTGATGTCGCGCGTGGCTGGATTCGTAACGCACGTTCCAAGCCGCATGCGTTTGGTGTTTGCGGCCATCAGCGTCAGCATTGGATAGGGTTCGAGCCAGAGAACGTGCGAGTCGAAGATCCATCCATACTCAAAGCCTGCGTCTTCGGCCTGGCGCGTGAGCGCGACGATGCGCTCGACCGTCATGTCAGGCTTGATGGTGATTCCGAACCGCATGTCGTCTCCTTGCTGGCGTTCCGCTTCGATCCTACTTCAGACTAGTCATTCCGGGTGCAACGAGGATTCTCATGCCGCCGGAAAAATTGAGATTCATCGTTGCGCTCGGAATGACAAGACAAAGGACGTGTGTCAAGACTCGTCGCTGGTCCGGCGAAGGTCGGCAGTTTAGCATAGAATTCGGTCGGCACTATTGTCGGAAGTATTGCCGGAACTGCCGGGACGGTTGCCCGAACTATTGCCAGAACTATTGAAGGAGAAGCATTCATGGGCTTCGATACCATCATCGCGAATGGCCGCGTGGTGACTGCAACCGATACATACGCAGGCGATGTCGCGATCAAAGACGGCAGGATTGCCGCGATCGGTCAGTTGCCCAGGGAGAACGCGACAAAGATCATCGACGCAGCCGGGAAATATGTTCTGCCCGGAGGAATTGATGTGCACACGCATCTCGATATGCCCTTCGGAGGCACGACCAGTGCCGATGATTTCGAAACTGGAACACGCGCCGCCGCGTTCGGCGGGACAACCACGCTGATTGATTTTGCGATTCAGTACAAAGGGCAGACCCTGAGAACGGCGTTCGATGCGTGGATGAAAAAGGCCTCGGGGCGCGCGGTTTGCGATTATGCGTTCCATTGCATCATCACGGAACTGGCTGATGCGCAGCTCGATGAAATGAACGCGTTGGTGCGCGAGGGCGTCACCAGCTTCAAGCTGTTCATGGCCTATCCCGGCGTGTTCATGCTGGACGACGCCAGCATCTTCAAGGCGTTTCGCACCACAGCGAAAAACGGCGGCTTGGTTTGCATGCACGCCGAGAATGGCAGCGCGATCGACGTAATCGTGCAGCAGGCGCTGGCGGAGGGGAAAAAAGCTCCGAAATATCACGCACTGACTCGAC
>JBAWBE010000558.1:0-11528 GCA_049589635.1 Terriglobales bacterium | reverse complement strand
CATTGGCTGCGGGCGTAGCGCTCAAGTTCATCTTCTCCAGGCTGGCTCGGGTCGGGCCGGGTACGATCCTGTTTGGCGCTGGGCTGGTGACGCTCAATCTCAACTGGCATCCCTTTACGACCGGCATTCCTACGGAAGGCTACCTGCTAGCAGAAATTCTTTTTGGCTCGAGCATGCTGCTGGTGGTGCTGGACGAGTCACGAGTGCGCACGCGGCGCCAGACGGCGCTGACCGAATTGTCGGCCACGATCGCGCGCGGGCAGAGTCATGCCACTATCATGCAGACGGCTCTTGGCAAACTGGCGGCAGCGATTGAGGCAAAGGCTTCGTGGTTCCATGCTCTGGAGGGGGCTCTGGAAGGCGCGCATCTCGTACCAGTGCAGCATGTAGGGCTCACGCCCGAGATTCTTCGCGCGATGGGGCAAGCCGGCATGGACGACGCCCTGGCGCAGGTTTTGCATGAAAATAGTGCAACGATGCTCAAGCCCCTCCCGATGACAGCGGAAGCGCGGCGTCTGCTGGAAGATCGCGGCATTCGGCAAATTGTGCTCGTGCCGGTGGTGGGCAAGGAATCGGCGATTGGCGTGATCGCATTCGGCTGCGCAGGCGGCCGGCAATATAGCCGCGAAGAGTTCGAGTTTCTTGAAACGGCGGCGCAGAAATTGGGGATCGCCGCTGAGAATCTGAAGCTCTCCGAGCAAGTGCTGCGGTCGCAGCGGCAGTGGGTCAACACCTTCGACTCGATTCAGGACCTGATTCTGGCGCACGATGCCGATTTCAAAATTCTGCGAGCGAATCAGGCGCTGCTGCAACGGCTGGAAAGCGCGCCGGCTGAGATCGTCGGTTTCACGTGCGAGGATGCGTTGCCCCAGGCGCAGTCATGGATTGGCTGCCCCTACTGCGAACGCGGTGAGGGACTGACTGAAGGGCTCGATCCATGTTTCGGCGGGCAATCGGTTGTGTCGACGGCGTCCTATGCAGAACAGGGACAACAGAAGGGAACGATCCACGTCATTCATGACGCGACCGACCGGCAGGCTGCGGAAGAGAAATACCGCATGCTGTTCGAGCAGGCGCAGGAAGGCGTGTTTGTAGCGACGCTCGAAGGCGATTTGCTTGACTGCAACGATGCATTCGTGACCATGCTCGGTTATGGCAGCCGCGATGAGCTGGTTGCGCTCGACCTGGCGAGCGTGCTGGGCGCGACCAACGAGGAGCGAGAGTCGTTTCGCAATGAGCTTGAGGCGCACAACTACGTGCGCAATTTTGAGATGACGGTTCGGCGCAAGGACGGCGCGCCGCTCACGGCTGCGCTCAGCTGTTTCGCGACGCGCGATTCGGCAGGGCGGATCGAGCGCTATCAAGGTTTTGTTCTCGACATTACCGAAAAGAAGCGCTCGGAAGACGAGATGCGGCGGCGCAATCGCGAGCTGAATGCGTTGAACGCGATGGCGGTGATCGCAACGCAATCGTTCGATCTCGATGAAATTTTGAATTTGACACTGCGCCAGGTGGTTTCTTTGTTTGGGGCGGAGACCGGATCGGTGTACCTTGCCTGCGAGCCCGAAGGGACGTATCGGCGGCGCGCCGGTTGGGGTCCGAGAAGCGAAGCGCGTGTACGCATGGCGGAGGTTGTATTTCCGGAGGGGATGGGCGAACTAGTGATGCGGTCGCGCGCGGAGGTGGTGACGCAGGATTTTCTGCCGCACCTTCCGGCTGCGGTGGTGGAATTTGTTTGCGCGGACCGGCTGCCTTATTGGATCTGGGTTTTGCTCTGGAGCAAGGACAAGCCCATCGGCATCATGGGGCTGGCGAGCAAGGAAGACCGGCATTATTCCAGCAATGACGAGAATCTGCTGGTTGCCATCAGCCGTCAACTTGCGACCACCATCGAGAAAGTTCTTCTTTACGAGGAGACGTGCCGCGCTTATGAAGACTTGCGCAAAACGCAAGAGCAGCTCCTCCAGAGCGAGAAGATGTCGGCCATCGGGCAGCTTATTTCGGGAGTTGCCCACGAACTGAATAATCCGCTGACTGCCATTCTTGGTTATGCGCAGTTGCTGCAAGGCTCTCGTCTGGATGAGCGTTCGGCTGAATATGTGACCAAGTTGTTTAAGCAGGCGCAGCGAACACACAGAGTCGTGCAGAACCTGCTCTCATTCGCGCGGCAGCACAAGCCGCAAAAGCAGGAAGTGGATTTGCGCCGGGTGCTGGAAGAGACGCTCACGCTCAGCGAATACGATTTGAAGGTCAATAACGTCGCACTCGAGCGCGAGATTCCCAAGGAACTGCCAATGGTGATCGCCGACTCCCATCAACTGGAGCAGGTGTTTTTGAACATCATCAACAATGCGATCGACGCGATGGGAGAGGGCCGTGGACGGGGCTCGCTGAAAGTGCGCGTCGCTCAGAAAGATTCGTCCGTCTGCGTGGAGTTCGAAGACAACGGCCCGGGAATCAAGGATCCCGGCAAGATTTTCGATCCTTTCTTCACGACTAAATCGCTGGGCAAAGGCACTGGGCTTGGCCTGAGCATCTGCTACGGAATTATTAAAGAGCATCTGGGAGAGATTTCCGCCCGCAACCTGCATGACGGCGGCGCGATCATCGAAGTGCGCTTGCCGGCAGGCGAGAAGACAGTGTCTTCGGAAATGTCAGGCGCAGCGCGTCGTGATCCGATTCTTGCCGAACGGGTGCTGCTGGTGGAAGACGAAGAAGCAGTCCTGGAATTCGAACGCGACGTGCTTTCGGGCGCGGGCGCTAATGTGACAACCTCGATGAGCGTGGAAGATTCGCGCGAGCAGCTTCGCAACGGCGCCTTCGACGCAATCGTGATGAACGGACGCATGCCCGGTGGGCTCAGCGCCAGGGATGTATATGAATGGATCGCTTCGAACTGTCCCGGCATGGAAAAGAAATTGTTGCTCACATTTGCGAGCGTGGAAGACGAACAGTCGCGGAACTTCCTCCAGGAACGGGGCGTCGCGGTGCTGTCAAAACCATTTGAGGTAGGAGACCTTATCAATCGCGTGCGCGCCCTCGCGCAGAAGAGCAAAGACACAGGTAAGTCCGGTGACGAGCGCGCTATGAGCGCTGAAGCGGGAAAGTAATACTTTTACCCGATCCCTGAATCCTGAGCGGTCGGTTCGAGCGAGTGGACCTCGGAGTGGTGACCGCCGACGAAAGTTATCCCTTCCTAAAGTTGCCCCTTCAAGCCTTTCACCATTTCCGCGATCAGTTTCTCGTTACGCCGATACCACCGCCAATGGCCTTCGCGCTTGGCTTCCACCAGACCGGCCTTCTCGAGTATCCGCATATGGTGAGAAATCGTCGGCTGCGCCAGCTTCATACGTTCTTCTATGTCGGATGAGCAGAGGCCAATGTCTTTGTCGATGGAGCATCCGCCCTTTTCCTTCAGAGCGTGCAAGATCCGACGGCGGGCGGGATCGGCGATGGCGTGCAGAAAGCGGTCGAGATTGGGGGCTGGTTGAGGCATCGGACAATTTTGTAATCGGCGATTTGTAATTTGTGATTGAAAACCGTGCGAGATCATCATCTCAGGTTTTCAAATTGCAAATTACAAATTATCTATTACAAACAGTTCTCTATTTCTTCAAAATCGGGTTATAGCCGTCGGCTATCAGGCGAGCGCGCATGGCCTCGGCATCTTTTAAATCGGCGTAAGGGCCAACCTGCACGTGGTGAAATTTGTCGGCGGACGGATTATTCGCGGTGAACGCCGGATACTGTTTTTTCTTCAAAGCTTCGACTAAGGAGTCCGCGTCTTCCTCTCGGCTGACGGCGGCTACCTGCACAAAATATCCGCCGCTTGCGGGTGCTGGGCTGGCAGCGGGAGTTGTGGACTTCGAGGGATCGGTGGTCGCGGCTGGTTGCGGCTGTGCATCCCGAGGCTTGAGTTCAGCGTCGGTCGTATTTGAAGAGACTGATTTGTAAAAACTGAAGTCAGTCGATTGCGCCGGCTGCGTATTTTCCTTCCCCGCGGATGGGCGCACAACGGCCGCCGGCACTCCTACGGGGCCACTTGAGATATTGGCACTGACGACAGTCGTTTTTCTACCGAGCGAGAAGCCGATCGCAAAAAAAACGGCACAGATGAGAACGAACGCGAAGAACAACGCGAGCATCCGGCCGGTACCGAGGGTGATTTCCGTGTCCTGTTGCGAAGTGGGCATGGATGATTCTATTGACTCCTTAAGTCGTAACTTCGTTACTTCGTTCTAACGCTTCTAGCTTTTCGCCGGCTCGGGCGACCCGCCTAGTAGTTTTTGAATACCGGAAAAGAAATCGACCGGCACGGGAAAGACGACGGTAGTGTTTTTTTCGACTCCAATCTCCGTCAGTGTTTGGAGGTAACGCAATTGCACGCTGACGGGCTCGGTCGACAGCAAATGCGCGGCGTCGACGAGGCGCTGCGCGGCGGAAAATTCGCCTTCGGCGTGGATGATCTTCGAGCGCTTTTCGCGTTCGGCTTCGGCTTGCTTGGCCATGGCGCGCAGCATGGATTCCGGCATGTCGACTTGTTTAACTTCGACGTTCGCAACCTTCACTCCCCAAGGCGCGGTGTGCTGATCGAGAATGCTTTGCAGGCGGAGATTGATCTTTTCGCGATGCGCAAGCAGTTCGTCGAGTTCCTGCTCGCCCAGCACGGAGCGCAGTGTGGTCTGAGCAAATTGCGAAGTCTGGTAGACGTAGTTGGAAACTTCAACGACTGCTTTATTCGGATCGATCACGCGCAGGAAAATCACGGCGTTCACTTTTAAGGTGACATTGTCGCGAGTGATGATGTCCTGCGGCGGAACTTCGAGCGCTTCCTGCCGGAGCGAGACGCGCACAATGCGATCGATCGGCGTAAAAACGAAGATTACGCCCGGTCCTTTTGCTGTCCCAAGCAGGCGCCCCAGACGAAAGATTACTCCTCGCTCGTATTCGGCAAGAATCTTGATGGAACTGAGGAGGTAGATGATGAAAATGACGATCACCACAACGAAGATAGGGAACCCGATATCCGGCATGAAGTACCTCCACAATTCCTGTTAAGCGTATGAGCGGATTGTAGCGTAGTTCGAGTGCGGAATTCCCGGGAATGCGGTTCCTTGGCTGAGTCCTCGGGTTAGATCGGTTCGTGGCTTGGGGGTGGTGATGACGGGATCGAGAGGCCTGAAAAGAGTTCGGGGCAGCTTGAGGTCCGCCTTGTGGACGAATTGGCTCTCGCTGCCCCGATGAATTCATTCACTTGCAGGGCCGGCAACGGGCGTGCGTGCGGTTATTCGATCGCTCTCGAATCCGGGAGGGTTCCTCCGCCGCCTCCCAGCGGCAGCCTGCACTTGCAGTAGCAGGTGAAATTGCCAGCCGGAACGGTGGCTTGCTCGCCGTTAGGGTTCTTGCAGCCGCTCACCGGGACCTTTTGATACGTCGTAGGGCCAACGTCGGTGGCGGTCGCCGTCGCGAGGCAGGAATTGTTGGGGTTGTTGCAGGTGCCCGAACATTGCGGACTGTTTGCGCCGGTGCAGTATCCGTCGCCGATCTGGGCCAGAGCATTGTTGACGGCCTGGACTTTATCGCATCCGATGCCCACCGTGGCGGAAGTGGTGCTGACAGTGGGTTGTGTTGGTGCGGTCGACTTGCAGCCATCGCATAAGGGACCTGCCCAGGCTGCGGAGGCGAGTGAGGCCAACAGACTTGCAACGAGAAGGGGGAATCGTTTCATTCAAGCTCCTTTCAGATTGGACTGCGTTGTTTCCTCAGCCATCAGTTCCCGGCAAAAGCCCCAGTCCGACGCACGAAGACCAGGGGCTGAGAATTGGCTGAAGGTTGGTTCCGGGTTTGCTTCGGGAAGAGCGGTTATTGGCACAACACCGAAGCATTCTGTGATGATGGCGCACGGCAGGGAGAAAGTCAGCGACCGGAGGTATTAGGGGGCGGGGAAGGATGGACGGGTTACAGAGGTAACAAGGTGCCAACGATGAGGTGGAAGGGCTTGTGCAGCACGGCAAATGAGGCCTGCGAGGAGTTACTTGGTTTAGTTCTTCCGGTTAGTTTTTAGTTTTCCGACCACATTTCCTCGCAAAGCCTTCACGCGCAGCAACTGAGGTCGCGGAGTGTGAACGGACCGGGTCGGGGTAGCCCGTTGCGGATCTGGTCTGGCGTGAAGCGCCTTACTGGCAGAAGATCCGATGGCAAAGGATCGCAATGTGTAGCGGGCTCGACCACGCCTTCGGAGAGGATGCGCACCTGTGCCCTCGCTACCAGCGGAACTTTCATCGTCTGTTCGCATAGTCGAGCCAAAATGTACTGGAACCAGAGAGGAGAAGGGAACACCCACAGCTTTCGTTCCAGAACGGCAGCTACTCGCCGCGCGGCTTCGCTGAGAAAGAGTTCCTCCGCACCGGTAACGGCAATCGTCTGTTTCGTCAGCCGGCCATCGACCAACGTCGCCCGCATCACGTGGAGCAGATCATCAATTGCCAGTGGACGTATCGGCTTCTCCTTCAGTCCGACGGTCGCGAAAATCGGCAGCGTGTACAAGGAGTGGCTGAGGTGGTCGAGCATGTGATCGCCGCGCCCATAGACCATGCCAGCCTTCAGGATCGTGTAATCCAGGCCGGATCCGCGGACAATCTCTTCGGCGGCCCATTTGGACTCGTGGTAGGGCGAACCGCAATCGGGCCGCGCGCGCAGGAAACTCATCAGCGCAATGCGTTGCACGCCAGATCGCTTGGCCGCTTCGACCACGTTACACGTGCCGTCGATATGGATTCGCTGGAAGGTCTGGTTCCAAATTTCGCGATTAATCCCGGCGCAGTGGGCGACAGCGGAGCACCCGGCAATCGCCTCCGCCAGCACGTTGACGTCCGAGAGGTCGCTGGAGACGAAAGTCAGCAGCCGCGAATCAGGTATGCCTGCATGTTCCCGGCCCGCGGCACGTGAAAGCAAGACAAGTTCGTGCCCTTCGGCGAGCAGCTGGTTGGCTAAATGACTTCCAATGAAACCTGTACCACCGGTGATTGCGATCCTCATGTTGTCCTCGCTTTCCTGGTTGTCGTTTTTGCCTTTCGGCGGTAGAGAACTTGGGTGGGGCAAACAGCGCTGAGAAAATCACCCACGGCGCCTGCGATGCGCTCAGGTTCAAGGCGGTAGAGGATACGGTTGCCGTCCTGGCGCTCGGAAACAAGGTCCGCGCTCTTGAGGACGGAGAGGTGTCGAGAAATAGACGGACCTGAGATCGAGAAGCAAGCAGCTATTTCGCCGGCCGCGAGTTCGCGTCTCTTGAGCTCCTGGAGAATTTGGCGGCGGGTGGGGTCGGCCAGGGCGCGAAAAATGCGGGACACAGACTTCACTCTTTGATATTAGCTATATTGCTAAATAGCGTCGATAGGAATAACGGAGAGCAAGATTTCCGCTCGGCTCACAATTCGGATGGGCCGCCGGCGTAGACCGAATAAGCCGTTGCGATGCGATCGAAAGCAGGTCCTACGTTTCGCTCAGGATGACAAGGGTGTTTTTTGGGCTATGAGCGGTCTAGTGGCAGCCACGGGATCGACTCTGAGCGTCAGGGCATCGACTCCGCGCACGACTATGCGTTCTCCGGCGGGGACAGATAGCGTGGAAACCGCGTCCCAGAGTTCGCCATGGATGAAGACTTTGCCGCTTGGTGAGAGAGCGGTTTCGGCGATACCGATTTCTCCTATTAGGCCTTGCTGGCCGGTGACTACTTTATTGCGACGGGCGCGGACGGCGATGCTCATCAGGAATGCGGTGATGATACCTAGGGGCACACTCACGGCGAGCGCGGTCACGAGGCGCACGCGCATCTCGGGAATGGGACCGTCGACCAGTAACATGCCGCCGATCACGAGGAGTGCGATGCCTCCGATGGTGAGGACGCCGTGGCTGGCGAATTTGGCTTCGAGCGCGAAGAGTGCGAAGGCGCCGAGGATCAGGGCTAACGCGGCGAAGCGGATGGGCAGGAGATTCAGGGAGAATGCCGCGAGGAGGAGGAAGACTACGCCGACTGTGCCCGGGATGACTGCGCCGGGATGATTGAACTCCATGTAAAGGGCGAGCGCGCCGATGGCCAGAATGATGAAGGCGACGTTCGGGTCCATGAGGTAGCTGAGGATGCGCAGCTTGAGCGTCATGGGATAGTCGCGGATGGGCTGGCTGGCGAGGTCAAGGGTGACGGTTGTGCCGTTGAAGCGCTTGAAACTTTTGCCGCTGACCTGGCGCAGGAGATCCTGCTCGTTTGGGGAGATATATTCGATCAACTTTTTGTCGAGAGATTCCTGCTCCGTGAAGGATTTCGATTCGCGGACGGCGCTTTCGGCAAGCTCGACGTTGCGGCCGTGTTTGCCGGCGACTGAGCGCATTAGGGCAGCGGCGTCATTCTCGATTTTTTTCATCATCGTCTCGTCGGGCTTGCCGAAGAGAGTGACGGGATGGGCCGCTCCCGCGTTGGTGCCTGGAGCCATAGCGGCGATGTCGGCGGCTTCGAGAATGAAGATGCCTGCCGAGCCGGCGCGCGCCCCGGTGGGAGTTATGTAGACAATTACGGGAACGGGCGAGCTGGAGAGTTTTTCGATGATGTCGCGCGTGGAATCAACCAAGCCGCCGGGCGTATTGAGTTCGATGAGCACTGCCTGGTCGTGGTTGGTGGCGGCGGTTTCGAGAGCGCGGCCGATGTATTCCGCGGTCACGGGCTGGATAGCGTCGTCGACAACGACCTTTAAGACGTCGGCGCGGCTGCTAGCGGCAAGGATCAGCGTAATTAGAAACGGGAGCACGAACTGGGATGCTCGTTTAATCGCTGAGCGATTAAAAACTGACGGTTGAAAATTGGGAGCTGAAAGCTGAGAGCTGCAAGCTGATTTCATTCCTGTGGCAGTGGCTGCGCTTTCTCCGCGAGCTTGGCTGCTAGAGTGCGTTTTAGATCCTGGGCCGTGAGATTTCGCGGCTCGATTTGCAGGACGCGATTTACGTTTTCTGTGGCCGCGTCGGTTCGATTTTCGCGCAGGTCAAGACGCGCCAGAACGAGATACGCCTCGACGGATTCGTGTACGCGAAGCGAGGCTTCGGCTTCGGCACGGGCTTCGGCCGAATCGCCGCGCGCGTCGTAGACGTCGGCGAGAGCTGCCAACGGAACGGGGCTTGACGGATCGACCGCGGCGGCATGGCGAAACTCGGTTTCGGCTTCGCTCGTGAATCCGTGAGCTAGAAGCTCTTTGCCAAGTTCGATGTGATAACGGGCGTGCGATCGCGGATCGGAGCGTGCGAATTGCTGCTCGGCCCAACTCTGCATCTGGATGGTCATCTGCCGGAAGGCGTTCTCTTCATAGTTGCGATTGAGACGCTCGGGGGGAAGTTTCGCTGGCGTCATGCTTGCGGCATTCGCTGACTGCGCGCCGATTGCGGGAGGCATCAGCGAATCAAGGAAAGCCCTCGCTTCCTGATCGTTCGGTTTGCGATCGAGAACGATGCGCAATTCGCGCGCTGCGCGAGCCTTGTCGCCGCTGCGACTCTCGGCGACTGCCAAATTGAAGTGATAGTCGGGATCGCTTGGATCGTTTTGAATCGCGCGTTCGAAATCATCCGACGCTCTTTTTTGTCCGCGGCGGTCGGCGACCACTCCGAGATTGTTATAGACCTCGGCTAGCGGCAGGCGCGCTGCCACAAACTCGAAAGCCTGGTCGGCCTGGTCGAAGTCGCCGTGGGCGTAGCTGCTGAGGCCAAGATAGAAGCAGGCTTCGCGCGCGACCTTCGCGTTCTCTGGAACTTTTTCGAGAGCCGCGATCGACTGCTCATACTGGCGTTGCGCGTAGTAAGTCTTACCCAACTCGAGCCATGCCTCGGAAAACACCGGGTTCAAGCGGACTGCTTCACGATAATGCTGGATTTTTTCATCCGCGGTCGAGGCGAGAATTCCGCCGACGTAGTTTTCAAGCGCGTCGAGGCGCATAGGAGGAACGCCCGCAATGTAACGATCTTTAGGGACGCCGAAGTTGGAGCGGATGAGGCGGACAAGATCCCAGGCGAGCGCCGATTGCAGATTTGCAAGGTCGCTGAGGGTGGCGGATTCCGTGATGGGCGGCAGGATCTTTTGCGCGCGCATGTCGAGCAATTGCGCAGTCGCGGTCAGGCTAGCACCGTTGTAGCTGTACGAGCCAAGTACAGCGTAGTCGACATCCATCTGCTCGGCGAGGCGGTAAATTGTGGCACGCGAAGGATGCACGCCGCTGGGTACGCCCTGGCGATCATAGGCGCGCAGGCGCTCCTCGCGAGAGGCAACATAGAGGATGGGCGAATCGAGTTGCGAGCGGAAGCTCACGGGGAAGGCTTCGCCGAGCCATTCGAGGCCGGGAGTCGGCGAGGTGTTTTCAAACGGAATTACAACCAGTGTGCGGCCCGTTGGAGGGTTTTGCTGCGCGTGCAGCGACGCGACTAGCCACCAGCAAGCTAACCATAGGTAAGCAACGCGTTTCACGGCAATTCGATTATATCGGCTGCGAGAAACGGCCGCAGATCAGGCGCTTCACTGGCGGACGGGGGCGGGCTTTTCGGCCGCGACGTCCTTGTCTTCGTCTTCATTTGGGTCTTCGGTTTTGTGGTTGGCTTTGTGATCGTCATAGCCAGCATGGTTGCTTTTGTCTTTTTGGTGCGCTTCCTTCCAGCCCGGCAGATCGTCGCGGCCGGTGATGAGGCGGGCTCCGCGCTCGTAGGTCAGATAAGCCCAAGCCCAATCAAGCATCACGACGATGCGATTGCGAAATCCGATCAGAAAAAGAATGTGAACGAAAAGCCACGCCAGCCAGGCGATGAAGCCCGACAATTCAAATCCGGCAATCTGTGCGACGGCGGCGGCGCGGCCGACGGTCGCGAGGCTACCCTTATCGTGATAGTGAAACCTGGGGCGCGGCGATTTCTGCGATCCCCTCGCGAGCGATTGTGCTGCCAGATCGCCCGCAATCATTTTCACTGCCCACTTGCCTTGCTGGATGGCGACCGGCGCGAGTCCCGGCAGCGGCTTGCCCTTTTCATCATTGAGCGCGGCCAGGTCTCCGATGACGAACACCTCGGGATGCCCAGGGATGCTGAGGTCGGGCTGGACTTGAACCCGCCCACTCCGATCGACCGGCACGCCCAGCTTGCGGCCGAGCGGCGAAGCGGCTACGCCTGCGGCCCACAACACGACCGACGCTGGAGTCTTATTGCTTCCCACCCACACCGCGCCGGGTTCAACACTGGTGACGATTTGCGAAGTGCGGACTTCGACTCCGAGCCGTTCGAGTTGGGCTGTGGCTTTGCGCGAGAGTTGCTCGGAATAGGCCGGCAGAACGCGCGGACCGCCTTCGATCAGAATGATCCGGCTTTGCTCGGGCTTGATCCTGCGGAATTGATGCGTCATGGCGTGGTGCGCGATTTCCGCCAACGTTCCGGCCAGCTCCACGCCCGTGGGCCCGCCGCCAACGACGACGAATTGCAGCGGAGTCACAGGGCCTTCGACTGGGTCACGC
>JBAWBE010000557.1:0-6454 GCA_049589635.1 Terriglobales bacterium | reverse complement strand
CTTTGAGGGTCAAACGCGACGAAAGCGAGCCGCTCGCCTATGGGCTCGTGCTTGCGGCGCTACTGACCGTGCGACTCGTGGATTATCTTCATGACCGCAGAGTTCTGCTGATGCGTGAGATATGACTCCGCGATCCAACTTTGATATTAAGAGAATTATGATTGCCGCCATTCTTTCGGCGATCGCGGGATTATTTGCAGGAGCCCAGTGGGTGTCTGCACAGGAGAAAACAATGCCAGACTCGAATTCCAGCAACGGCGAGGTTCTCACACAGGTCCTGAAAAAAATGCGCAGTGGCGAGAAGATCGCGCCGAGCGAGTTTCAGGATTTCGTTAAGGCCCAGAACGATGGCGCAACCACCGGTCTTAAGGTCGGGGAGAAAATACCTGACTTCGAACTCGTGGATCAGAACGGCAACGAAAGAAAGTTTCGCGATCTCACCGGCCCCGCGGGACTTCTTCTGGTCTTTAGTCGAAGCGCCGATTGGTGACCCTACTGCAGAAGCCAGCTCGTCGAGCTGGAGCAGTCGCGCCAAGGCTTCGAACAGCGGGGAGTAAATGTCGCGGTCATCACCTACGATTCTCAGGAGGTTCTGCACCGCTTCAGCGCCGCGCATGGACTTGGATTTCCGTGTCTATCCGACAAGGGCAGCGTTGTCATTCGCGAGTTCGGAATCCTCAATTCGAATATTCCAAAGGATCATCCGTTCTACGGTATTCCGTTCCCGGGCGACTATCTTATCTCTCCCGATGGCGTAATCCAGGCCAAGTACTTTCTACCCGATTATCAGACTAGGGTGGCTACATCGGAAATCCTGGTCAATGAACTCGGCGCCGACCCGAGTGGCAAATCTGTATCGTTAACCGCGGGAGACATTCGAGTCGTGATCACTCCTTCGATGGATCACGCGGTAGCCGGGCAGGAGATCGGGGTCGCCGCAGACTTCTCAATTGCCAAGGGATGGCACATTTACGGGCAACCGCTTCCGGCGAACTATACGCCGACTGCGATCGTATTTGATAGCGACTGCGTCGCGAAGCAGTCGTTCGCGTATCCCGATCCACAGAAAGTCGCTTTCCCCGAACTTGGCGAGACCCTGCCTGTCTACGCAGGCAGCTTCCGAGCCAAAGGAAGAATCCTCGTGCGCTCCGGATTGAAGCCTGGCGACTACAAGCTGAGGGGCACGCTCAGTTTTCAGGAATGCAGCGATCAGATTTGCAAGATTCCGCAGTCGGTCACTTTCGAGATTCCCTTGAGGGTCGATCCGATGGCGTCGGCGGCGCCCAAGGGTTCAACCAGCACGGGATCGTAGACGGATCATAAGGGCGCGGTCGACGATCTGATCGCAAAAGGCAAAGTGCGATTCTTCGGCCTTTCCGAAGTGCGTGTGCCACCATCAGGCGAGCGCATGCCGTCCATCCGATTTCCGCGCTACAGAGTGAATATTCGATTTGGGAACGCAACCCGGAGCCGGAGATAATTCCGTTCCTGCGGGAGCTCGGCATCGGCCTGGTGCCGTTCTGTCCTCTCGGCCGCGGGTTTCTGACCGGTGAGGTCAAGCGCGCCGAAGAGTATCCCGAAGATGATTTCAGACGTATCGACCCGCGCCCATTGCTGATTGGTCGCGCCTAGATGCCGATGATATTGAAAACGACGGCGAATAGTCCGCGGGCGACCACGCCCATAACGATCGACATGACGACTGCCTGGGTCGCTGCGTCACCCACAGCCGAAGAGCTGTTGCCGCACTGAAACCCTTTCAGGCATCCGGCAATCGCTATCAAAAGTCCGTAGAAGGTAGCTTTGAAAAGGCCGCCGAAAAGATTGGTCAGCGTCAGCGTCGCAATGGTTTCTTGCATGTAGCCGCGCACCGACAAACCAAGCATCCCCGCACCTACGAACAGGCCGCCGAGAATGCCCAGGAAGTTAGCGCATAGGCATAGCAGCGGCATCATCAGCACCAAGGCGATCACTCTCGGCAGCACGAGAAATTCCATCGGCGAAACGCCCATGGTCGTGAAGGCGTCGATTTCCTGCGTCACTTTCATTGTGCCCAGCTTGGCCGCAAATGCGGCACCAGTGCGTCCCGACATAATGATCGCGGTCATAATCGCGCCCATGTCGCGGGTCATGCCGATGCAAACCAGGTCTGCGACGTGGATGGATGCTCCGAACTGAGAGAGTTGGACGGCGCCCATGAAGGCTAGGATCACGCCGACCAGAAATGAAATCAGCGTAACGATGCCGACCGCGTTCGCACCACATTCCTGGATAACTTCAATTAGGTCAACTCTACGATAGCGCGCTTTGCCACGGACGAATTTTCCGAAGGCGACCGTTAGCTTGCCGAGAAAGGACATGAAGTCGTCGACCGAGAGACCGTAGCCGAGAGTAGCTTTGCCGACTCGTTCGAAGAATGGCGATTTGACCTCCGCGCTGCGGGTGCCCTTTTTCTCTGGCACGGCTTCAGCAAGTTCGAGTAGGCGCCTCAACCCCTCAGGCAACCCTGCACGATCTTGGTCTATGCCGTGCGCGCGACATGCCGCACTTGTTTGTACCAGGAACGCTATGAACCCGCTGTCCCACTTGGCCAGTTCCGAAGTGTCGAACGAGACCCCTTTGAGCACAGCGACCGACTCTAGCTCCTTCCGAAGAATCGCACCTGAAAATACGTCCCGCGTCAGATGCCAAGCCCCTGACAACTTGATGAGCAGAGTCGTATCGTCGGCCCGAGTAAGCCGTACACTGCCCTGATCGTTGCCAGAATTAGCTTCGGCCAAATTCGTTATCGATCTCAAAAGCTAAGGAGATCCACTTGAGTTGACGTCTAGTCAAAATTGCTCTTGTCCCTGCGCCAATCACTACCATCCCTGACGATTCTAATAGTTGCCGACCAGGTCGACGATCTGGTTCGTCGTTTTGTCCGCCAGATAGCCGGTCGAGGATGTGTAGGTCTTCACTCCTCCTGCGGCGAGGTTCACGCCTAGCGAAGCGGCCGCTGTGGCACCACCGGCTGCAGCGCCTGCAGGGCCCGTGATTCCCGCTCCAGGCATGTAACCGCTGTCAGCGGTGGTTTCAAAGTCCAGTATCTCGGTCGAGCCTTGATCGGTTCTCTGAATGACCTGGACTACCGTATTTACCTTGGACTGTCCTGAGCCCAGGCCGATGACCATTCGACGAAGCCGGTTCCCTTGGCTAATATCGGTGAACTGGCCGTCCAGTATAAGGACATTGCTGCCGGTGGGCGGCACTCCGCGCTGCAAGCAAGTGGAGTTGATGCCCTTTTGCGTGAGATCGGCTGCAACCTGGATACAGATGTTCCGGGCAGTCTGATGCGCGATCTGGGCTTGCTGATCGGTCGGATTGTCATCCGACATTTGCCGGTAGGTCGCCTGAAAGAATCCTGAGTTGAGCGAAACGTCAGACGCATTTACAGCGAAGGAATAGACGAAGACCTGCGATGGACGAGAGTTTACGACGGGTGCCGCAGAACTCTGTTGCGTAACCTGCGCCCCGGCGCATCCGACTGTTGCGACCGCCAAGATAACGTATGCTCGAGTAAATAAATTGCACTTCATGTTATCTATTCCTTCTATCCAGGGTTTGAGTCCTTCTAAAGCGTCCGCTTTGGTTTCAGTTTCTTCTATGGAAACCTCTCCGCTCAATCGGACTTTGGTCCTATAGACAGTTACGCCTACTGAACAATCAAAGCTTGACGAATCGACGGGGCGATCGGCCAAAACCAAAGACGAAACCCCACCCGGCCGCAACGTGGCAAGTCAGAATCCTGCGCGAACTGCAGTCCTCGTCTCCAATCCGGGGCCGCTATCGGACCAAGGTCTGATTTACTTGCACAGGACTGCGAAGGAAGCTGCCCGAACAGTGCGAACAATCCGGCGACCTATTCGGGTTCGAGGCGGGGACCAGGTCCATCAGCAAAAGGAGCCAAGATGTCTGAAATTAAGTTCGGCCGGATCCTCGCGATTTCGCTAGCATGTATGCTCGTGTTGACGGGTTGCGTTACGCAGCAGAAGTACGATGCGCTCCAGACCCGATATGACCAGCTCAACCAAACGACGTCGTCGGAAATCGGTGCCAAACAGATGCACATCGAGCGACTCCAGAATGCCATCAAGGTCACGGTCAACGATCAGTTGCTGTTTCCGTCCGGCGACTGGCAAATGCCGGCGACAGCGCAATAGACAATTGCAAAAATGGTCCCGATCCTGGCTCCGATGCAGCAAACTAAGATTGTGGTTAGCGGCTATACCGATAATGTACCAATCGGCCCCGGCCTCAAGCGCCAGGGTATCTCCAGCAATCTGGTGCTGTCACAGAAGCGGGCCGACAACGTGATGAAGTTTATGATTGCTCAGGGAGTCAATCCCGCTTTAGTCTCATCGCAGGGTTTCGGCGATGCGGACCCGGTGGCCACTAACGACACGCCGGAGGGCCAAGCGCAGAACCGCCGGGTGGAACTGACCCTGTCAGGCTCGGGCAACTGAATCAAATCCTAGCTGAGCGCTGTAGTAAGTGTCGGTGCTCCTTTAATCTTGGTCCCGCATGGTGCGATAAAAACGGAAGCATCCTCTCGTAGAACTTGTTCTGTAACAACAAACTTGGCGGCAGTCTCAAAAGATTCGCTGGATGAATTTCGGCGGACCAAGTTTCGATGAGGGACAGTCGATGTGCCCCTTCCGACCCGGCACGGCTTGCTATTTCCCCATCTTCTTGCGTTCTGCCCAGCGCTTCTTCATAGCCAGCGACAGCCGCTTCCGACCCGCTGGGGTCAGGCCGCCACGCTTCTTTTTCTTCGTAGCGCTCCCCCTAGGTCTGCCGACGCGCTTCTTGCCAACCGGTGACAACGCCGAGCCCAAAAGCGCCCCAATGGCTCGTCTTAGCTTGTCTCGTTCTCTCTTCAAATCTGCAACTACTTTCGCTAGGTCCAAGGTTCGATCTAACTTTTTCTCGCGGGCACGATTTCGATCAATCTTTATGATACGGCCCTGCCATATGAATTAACATACTATCTCCATTTACATGGATCCTCGCCTATTCGCTCTGTCGAGCCTCTTGTAAGCCAAACTGGAGCTTAGAGAAAAGTTTCAGGACCGTCCACCAAAATCACTATCGACGACCACACCTGAAATACCGGCTTTACTGAAATTCCGAAAATGCTGCGATCAGTCATGAACCAAAAAAAGGCCGCGCACTTTCGAACTCGGTCCTTCCTCTAACGTCGCGGCGAACTATTTCTTGACCCTTGGCTTCCTCGCTTGTGGCACCGATCCGTAGCGTTTACTGAAACACTTGCGGCATCGGCGATCCCGCCGTTTAATAAAACTCGGAGCTAGGTCGTCGCTCCCGCAATAGCGGCAAACCAGTTTCTCTGGTTTCGACTTGGTACCGGTCTCCTTACGGCGCGGCCGTGCGGACTCGGCCTTATTTCGAGCAGCTTTCTTCGGGGCAGATGTTGAGCAGTGTCGGATGGGCATACGCGCGTTTCCGTTCGCCAGTTTCGCGTGTTCCATTTCGTTCTAAATCTCCTTGAGCTGTATGGGCTCGTGGGGATGTTTGCTCTGGTCGGCGCGTGAAGGCAGCGCTTCCCTCAATTTTCCCAGCCTCATTCGCGCGGAAGGTAGAGGCCGGCCATTGGCAAGAACCGATGGTGTGCGCAGTCTCAGGCGATTGGAAGGCGAATGAACTGCCGAAATCGCGGAAGAACAGTCGGACTGTACGAAGGTGGTCTCTTCTTTTGAAGTAAATTCGGCTGATGACTGGCCGCGTGCCCCCCGAAGAGCAATGTGTGTGTTGCCCGACGGAGCAAAGGCAACACATGCAAGGCCAGAGGCTTTCTAAATCGCCGGAGACGATCTCACGGAAACTCGCTTCGCTGGAGTCGTCTCCGATCAAGGCCTTGAAACAACAATGGCGAGCATTCTACGGCTGCGAGCCCCGCATCGCGTCAGCCGCGAACTGCTGACCCGTGCCGTGGCATATCGGATCCAGGAGCACGCCAGCGGAGGACTCAAACCATCCACTCGCCGATTCCTGGTGCGCCTGGGCAACGACGCGCGAAGCGGACACCCGCTGAAATTCGAGCCGGCGACGGCGGTCTCTGCGGGAACAGTTTTGGTGCGCGACTGGCACGGCACTGCGCACGAGGTGAGGGTGCTTGATCGTGGCGTGCGGTATAAGCGAAAGCGCTACCGCTCACTTACCGAGGTTGCCAAGCTGATCACCGGCGCGCATAGGAACGGTCCGCGGTTCTTCGGCTTGCGCAGCAAGCGAGGGCAGGAGGCGAGTCATGTCCAAAAATGACTGCGCTCCCAAACGCTGTGCGATCTATACCCGCAAATCTTCTGAGGAAGGGCTCGAGCAGAATTTCAATTCGCTGCATGCTCGGCGCCAAGCCTGCGAAGCATACGTCAAGAGTCAGGCCGGCGAGGGCTGG
>JBAWBE010000556.1:0-1666 GCA_049589635.1 Terriglobales bacterium | reverse complement strand
AAACGAGATCGTTCAATCTGACAACTCGACTCGAGTCAATCCAGTATCAGCTAGAAGCTGAAATAGAAGGCAAAACACGCGTTGTGTTGGTTGCCACCATTGTGGTCGGAGGAACAAGAACGGCGCCTACAACTACCTGCAGCATTGACTATGTAGGCGCGGAATTCGCTGGATTCCTTGTGAGCGCGGCCGAGGATATTTTTGCCACTAGACTAGATGAACTAGACGAATGAGTCATGCGTGGGCTCGAACTGAGAGCATAGCGACTCTTGAACGGGGTTGGCTGATTAGCGGCCGGAACCGTTGATGTCATGAACAGCACTGCTAAGACACTGACTATAGGAATGGCCACCTACGACGACTATGACGGCGTCTATTTTTCCGTTATGGCCATTCGATTGTTCCATCCCGAAGTGACCGACGAAACCGAAATTGTCGTTGTCGACAATCATCCCGACGGTCCGTGTGCTGCTGATTTGAAGGCCTTGGAGAACTGGGTGTCCGGCTATCGGTACGTACCGTTCAACCGGCTGCGGGGAACGGCGGTGCGCGACATGGTGTTCCGCGAAGCTACCACTGATTTTGTGCTGTGCATGGACTGCCACGTTATGTTCGCCCCGGGCGCATTGCGCCAACTGATCGACTACTTCAAAAGGCAACCGGACACGCCCGATCTGCTCCAGGGACCGCTGCTTTATGACGATTTGAAGACCTTCTCGACCCATATGGATCGTACCTGGTCGTGCGGTATGTATGGCGTTTGGGGCAGTGATAGCCGCGGTTCCGACCCGGCGGCGAAACCATTCGAGATCGACCTACAAGGCTTGGGTGCTTTCGCTTGCCGCAAAGCGGCTTGGCCGGGTTTTAATCCCAGGCTGCGAGGGTTCGGCGGCGAGGAAGGTTACATCCAGGAGAAATTCCGGCGCGCGGGAGGCCGCAACCTATGCCTGCCCTTCTTGCGTTGGATCCATCGGTTCGCGCGTCCCATGGGGGTTCCCTATGCGAATAGCTGGGAAGATAGGATTCGGAACTACCTTATCATCGCCGACGAATTAGGCCTTGACCCCTCGCCCGCCCTCGAGCATTTTCCCGCGCACGTCGGTCGCGAGCCTGCGGAACGCATCATAGAAAAGGTGCGGGAGGAACTCCGCAACCCTTTTCATTTCTTCGACGCTATCTACTGTATCAATCTGGCTGAGGAGACCGGCCGCTGGAAGGAAGTTTCGGCCCGCTTCGCCCGTTTGGGTATCGCCCACCGGGTTCAGCGATTCGAAGCCATCCGTACGCAGCCGAATCAGCATGTGGGTTGTGGGCTTTCCCATCGCACCGTGGTGGCCGAGGCCCGGCACTTGGGGCTGGCGAACGTGCTCGTATTCGAAGACGACGTGCTTTTTACCTCCGATGCGATTTCCGGTTTGGAAACCGCTCTCCGCGAATTGCGGGGGCGGGAATGGAGCATGCTTTACCTGGGCGCTTGCAGGTGGCGGCAAGAGTACCCGCCCGTCGAGGGGGCGACACGGCTGGCGAAAGCTGGTGCCGTGACCTGCGCGCACGCCGTCGCGTATCATCAATCGATCTACGATCGGATCCTTGGCGAGGTGCCGTCGGGCATAGCCGGGATGGAAGAGTGGCTGAAGACGCATCACGGCATCGATCAGTACTATGC
>JBAWBE010000555.1:0-1916 GCA_049589635.1 Terriglobales bacterium | reverse complement strand
GCCCAATCCTCAGAGCGGATTTGACCTATTGGGATTTTGCTGGCGTTGTCGCCTTAGGCTTCGGCTTCGCGCCCGCGCCCGGCGTCACCTTCTTGAAGTCGGCGTCGGACTCGCACTTTTCGGGAACGATGAACAACGAGCGGTCCTGGGACTCCAGTCTCACGTTTCTGTAATGAATGGTCCAGTGCCACGCCTGTTTCTTCACGTTCTCGATCTTGATGGGAAAGCCCTGCAAGTCATCCGCTTCGTAGAGTCGGTAATGCAGTTCGTCAAGTTTGGGCCGGTGGATGGTGAGGTCTTCCACATGGACGTGATGTCCGTCGACTGTGTCTTCACCCACGGGCGTGATTTCGTACTTATTGCCAGGAACGGGAAGAAAAAACGGAAAGGAGCGAACGTTGGGTGCGCTGACCTGGAGGCAGGTGTGGGCATTGACTGAGGTGCTGTGGAGCTTGGTCAGATCGGTGACGTAATAGTTGGGCCGGGGATTGACGCCTTCGGTTCTGACCAGGTTGCCGGCCCGATAGAAATGAACGTCGGCCTCGGTGCCGGGAACGGGCCCGCCGTGTGCGATGGCGGAAAAATTCTGAAATTTATCGAGGGGAAATTCGGTGGTTTCGACGGCTGGACCGGTAGCCGCACGGGAAGCCGGTACTGCGGATATGGAGGTATTCTGGTCCGCGTATATTGGAGCGGGCGGGGCCTGCTCGCTGCTTTTCTGGTCGCCTGTTTTCTGATCATCCGGTTTCTGGCTCGGGGCTTTCTGTTCGGCCGGGGTCGGCTGAGGGGCAGTTTGCGATTCCTGAGCGCTAGCCGATGCTTGCAACGCAGCGCAGCCGGCAAGCAGCAGGGCCGCGATCAATTTACGCATTCCAGGTTCTCTCCAAAATGAAGTGATGTGGCAAGCCGTCAGCCGCCGCACTCGTTCGCGGCGGAGCGGACGTCCAGCCAGCGATCGTCTCGCCTACGAGCAATCAGGATACAAGAAAAAAGCCATGCCGAAAACCGGCATGGCCTTTGTTGAAGCTAAGTGAGTCGACTATTACTTCGACTTCGCCAGCGTGTTGACGCCCTTGGTCGCCTGTTTGCCGCCCTTGCCAGGCAGGTTGCAGGACAACGGGCCCTGGTTGGTTCCGACTTCGACTCCGCTGAACGCGGCAACGCCTTCCCAGCCGTCAGAGCCGGTGAAGTCGCCGAACTTGTTGGTGTGGTTGCATTTCAGCTTGCTGAATACCGTCCACTGCGCGAACGGATCGCCAGAGGTTGTGGCATAGATGCTGTCGCCGTAGATAACGCCAGCGCCGTGGGCCAGCTCGCCGCGGTTCGCGACTGTGCCAGCAAAGCCAGAGATCGTCGAGTTCACGGACAGGCCGCAAGCGCTCAGGTTGTCAGATCCGCCGTAGAGGCCGCCGCCAGCATACGAAAGCTGCTCAACGTTGCAATACAGGCCAGAGCTGCCAACCGCGACGCCGAAACCGAAGGTCTGCGCCGAAGCGAATGCACAACCGAACACCACCAAAGTGAGTACCGCCAACATTTTCAATTTCACTGAATTTCCTCCTGGAAGTTTGTGAATCTAACGTTAGAAGCTTAACTACCAGCCGATGGGCCCCTGCGGGGAAGCAGCGACCAGCACTGGCTGCAGGCAAATCTAGCTCATTCCCAGATTAAGTCAAGCGAATAAACATCGTTCCAAAAAAAAAAAATTGGAAAGATAAAAAGTTTGCGCTCTTGCGGCAAAACCTCGGCCAGAGCAGTGAAAAAGCGCGTCTTTCGGGCGATCTGAGGGTGTTAAAGACTACGGAAAAGTGGAGGAAAATTGCGGTCAAGCGGGAATTTAAATACCAATTTCGAGCGACGATCTGCGACCTCGGTTCTCTAAAAAATTGTTGCCACGATCAACGGCAATATCGAGT
>JBAWBE010000554.1:0-1709 GCA_049589635.1 Terriglobales bacterium | reverse complement strand
AGCCGACAATTCACCAAAACTCTCCGATGCCCTCCCATCCGGTCTCCTCGACTCCCACATTCCTCTACGGTACCGCGTGGATGGAAGATCGCACTGCCGCTCTCACGGAACTTGCTCTCCGCGCCGGCTTCCGCGGCATCGACACCGCCAATCAACGTCGCCACTACTTCGAAGCCGGAGTGGGCGAGGCATTAGCAGCAGCGTATCAAGCCGGAATTGTTACGCGCGCTGATCTCTTTTTACAGACCAAATTTACTTATCGCCGAGGACAGGATCATCGCCTGCCTTACGATCACGCAGCGACTCTTTCCACGCAAGTCGCGCAGTCGCTCGGGAGTTCACTCGAGCACCTCGGCTGTGACTATGTTGACAGCTTCGTTTTGCACGGTCCCGCCTCCAACTATGATTGGACCGAATTCGATGCCGAAGTGTGGGAGGCGATGCATCAGGAGCGCGACGCCGGCCGTACGCGCCTGCTTGGAGTGAGCAATGTGTCGCTCGATCACATCGAACAGATAGCGAGCTCGGGGAGCGAACTTCCAGGATTTGTTCAGAACCGGTGCTATGCAACCCAAGGTTGGGATCGAGAGGTCCGTCAACTCTGCCGCGAGCGCGGCATTATCTATCAAGGATTTTCACTGCTTACGGCCAATGTTGACGTGGTTCATCATCCAACGATCGCAGCGCTTGCCGAGCGCATGAGCGCAACACCGCCGCAAATTATTTTTGCCTTCGCGCGCGCCATTGGCATCCTCCCGCTAACCGGCACATCGAGCGCTGAGCACATGAAGCAGGACCTCGCCAGCCTTCAGATCGAGCTTCCGCCGGATGCCGTGCAAGCCATCGAATCGCTGGCGGGCTGAGCGACACTGGCAATGAAGCTAGGCAATCACCGGTACATTACTGACCCCTGCCGTCCCAAACACACGCCGGTAACGTTCAATCTCCGCGGGCGTGCCGACCGCTTTCGCATAATTGTCGGAGAGCTTCACCGCCGGCCGTCCCTCCACGGTCGATACCTTGCAGATCAAACTGACGGGATCAAATCCATTTCCGCCCGCCGGATCGCAATCGCGAAAATCGTTCGTCAACAGGGTGCCCCAACCGGTGCTGAGCCGAATGCGACGTCCCGGAGTCCATTTTGTGCGATCCAGAAAGTCCGCCGCCGAATTAAAATTCGCCGGAGTTAAACCCTCAGCCATTGTTCCGTCGAAATAAGCGTGCAACCCAAGTATGTCGTCCACGTCCAGCGCATCCGACGCTATAATCAGCTTCTCTCGCGGATTCTTCCCGCGCCCTTCCAGCCACCGAATATATTCATCGCCTGCGGTGTAAGGATTCTTGCTGTCGATACGCTGCCCCGTCCATTCCGCCGTCCACGCCGGCGCATGCTCCAGAAATTGTGTCGTTCCAAACGTGTCGGGCAGCATTATTCGCAGAGATCCTTCATACGTGTTTTGCCAAAGCTCCAGCACGCGATACTGCGAAGCCTTCAACGCATCGTCATCAGGCGCGAGCGCGGCCAGCACCATAGCAAGTTCGTGCGCGTTCGTCCCAATCGCCTCCAGATCGTGCTTGTGCGCGAGAAACGTATTCGACGTCCCAACAAACGCCGATCCCAGATTCGCCGCCATCGCGTTCACCACATATTCCTGCCATAAAAAACTGTGACGTCGCCGCGTTCCAAAGTCTGCCACGCTCAGTCCTGG
>JBAWBE010000553.1:0-2606 GCA_049589635.1 Terriglobales bacterium | reverse complement strand
CTGATCGTGAACAGCGAGGTGTTCGAGGCCAACGGAACGGCGGAGCGCGATGCCGCGCTGGTGATGCTGGAACAGATTCCGGGCACGAAACAAGTAACGGTAGGCGGCGACAAGGGATATGACACGGCGGATTTCGTGGCCGAATGCCGCAACCTCAAGGTCACGCCGCACGTGGCTCAAAATCTGGAGCGGCCCGGTGGAAGTGCCATTGATGCTCGCACCACGCACCACGCCGGATATGCCATCAGTCAGAGGAAAAGGAAACGCGTGGAAGAGTGCTTCGGCTGGCTGAAGACGATCGCGCTGTTGCGGAAGGTTCGGCATCGTGGAATCTTCAAGGTGGGATGGGTCTTCACCTTCGCGGCCGCAGCCTACAACTTAGTCTGTATGAGGAATCTGGCGATTCAGGCGACGTAAGCCGAGGTCGCTGTGCGTTCGTAGGCCCGAAATTAATCCACGGGACACCAGCGGATGCAACCAAAACGGCTTCCGATCACGGGACCTGCAGAGAATCTAAGTCGGGGAGTCGCTTTTTCCGCAGCCTGCTAGGCAACCCGGAGGTGAACCAGATTCAGAGGGTTTGACTTGCTCCATATAATAATGAAAGCGTAGGTATCGTTGCTTTCCGGAAATCCGGTTCTGGGCGGAATAATCATGAAAGTCAGATCGTTCTCGCGGTTAGTTCTCGTGGTTTTATTGATAGGTTTCGTGGCTGGGTGTTCGCGTGAGTCCGCGCTTGCTGCCTCAGACTTCGACGGTCACTCCTGGTGGAGTCACGTCAAGTTTCTTGCCGATGACAAGCTGGAAGGGCGCGACACGGGCAGCCGCGGCGAGCGCGAGGCGGAGAAGTACGCGGTCGAGCAACTGAAAAAAGCGGGCGCGGAGCCCGCGGGTGAGCGCGGGTTCTATCAACCGGTGAAATTTCTTTCGCGACAGATTATTGAGAAAGATTCGAGCCTGACGCTCATTCGCAACGGCAAGCGCGAACCGCTGGTGCTGGGCGAAGACGCCTACATTGGCACGCGCGTGATGCCTGCGCCCGAGGTCAGCGCTCCGCTCGTTTTTGCGGGCTATGGGCTGAAGATTCCAGAGAATAATTACGACGACTTTGCCGGCCTTGATCTGCATGGGAAGATTGCGGTGATCTTCAGTGGGTCGCCCGCGCGGATTCCGGGCGCGCTGGCGGCGCACTATCAAACGATGGCCGAACGCTGGAAGGCGCTGCGGGCGGCGGGCGCGGTAGGCGTGGTTACCCTGATGAATCCCGCATCGATGGATATTCCGTGGTCGCGCATCGCGCTCAATCGCACCCATCCGTCGATGGACCTCGACTATCCCGAATTCAACGAAACGGAAGGCGACAAGCTGGCGGCGACTGTAAATCCGGCAAGCGCGGAAAAACTTTTTGCCGGGTCGGGCCACACGTTTGCGGAGATCGCTGCGCTTGGCAAAGATCGGAAGGAACTGCCGCATTTTGCGCTGCCGGCTTCGCTTGAGGCAAAGACGCGGGTTGAGGTAACGAAGGTCGAGTCGGCAAATATTGTTGCCAAGTTACCGGGGAGCGATCCGGCCTTGAAGGATGAGTATGTTGTGCTCTCGGCGCACATCGATCACATTGGGATTGGCGAGCCGATCAACGGCGATCGCATTTACAACGGGGCAATGGACAATGGCTCGGGCAGCGCGCTGGTGCTGGACATGGCGGCGAGTTTCAAACAGCATCCGGAAAAGCTGCGGCGGTCGATTCTGCTGGTGCTGGTAACGGCAGAAGAGAAAGGGTTGCTGGGATCGAAATATTTTGCGGCGCATCCGACGGTGCCAGCGAAATCGATGGTGGCCGACGTAAACGTAGATATGTTTCTGCCGATCGTGCCGCTCAAGGTGCTGACGGTCGAGGGACTCGCGGAGTCGTCTCTGGGAGACGAGGCGCGCGAGGTTGCGCAGTCGCTGGGCGTGAAGGTACAACCGGATCCGGAACCGCTGCGCAATGTTTTTGTGCGCAGCGATCAGTACAACTTTATCCGGCACGGCGTGCCTTCGGTGATGATGGACGTCCGCGCTGAACCGGGGACGCCCGAGGTGAAGATATTCAAAGACTGGCTGACCGAGCGGTATCACGCGCCGTCCGACGATGTGAATCAGCCGGTCGATCTGGCGACCGCGGCAAAGTATGAAGAGATCGTACGCGGGCTGCTGGTAAAGATCGCGGATGACGACGGCCGTCCGCACTGGAAGAGCGATAGTTTCTTCCGGCGGTACGCGGAGGGAAATTAGGGCGATTGAAGATTGCAGAAGTCAGATTTGGGGAAGTAGCTGACACGGCGGACTACTTTCTCGCAAAGAGCCATTAGCTTCGGCCGTGCCGCGCGGCACGAACCTAGCTTTCTAACCTTCCTTTCACAGAATTCTGAGATACTAGCCTCGACTAACTCCATCCCCTCGGAGAAAACTGCTTGAACGAATACCTGATTTCCGTCCTTCTCGGAATCGTTGAAGGACTCACCGAATTTCTGCCCGTAAGTTCTACGGCGCATTTGCGACTGGCGGAAAGGCTGCTCGGTATGTCGCTCGACAGCGGCTACTGGAAGATGTATTCGATCGTCATC
>JBAWBE010000552.1:0-3938 GCA_049589635.1 Terriglobales bacterium | reverse complement strand
CATGAAGGCTTTCACGATGGTCGAGGTCGCCTATCTGGCGAAGCGTGCGAAATTGACGATTCGCGAGACGCTCGAAAAGATGAAAGAAGCCGGCGTCGATTCGCTGCCGGGCGGAGGGGCGGAGATTTTTGCCGACCGGATAAGGCACATCATTTGCGATCACAAGATTGACGGCGATCAGTGGCTTGATACGGCTCGGACGGCGCACGAAATCGGTCTGAAGTCGAATGCAACCATGCTCTACGGTCACATCGAGAACGACGAAGATCGCGTCGATCACCTGATGAAGCTACGCACTCTACAGGACGAAACGCACGGCTTTCAAACCTTTATTCCGCTGGCATTTCATCCCGCGAACACTCCGCTCGAACATCTGCCGACCACCACTGGCATGCTCGACATCAAGCAGATCGCGGTAAGCCGGCTGGTGCTCGACAATTTTCCCCACATCAAATCCTACTGGCAGATGATGACGCCAAAGATCGCGCAGATTTCGCTGCGCTTCGGTGCCGACGATATTGATGGCACGGTGGTCGAAGAGAAGATCTATCACGACGCAGGCGCAACGACTCCGCAAGGGCTGCGGCGGCAGGATCTGATCCGGCTGATCACCGAGGCTGGACGAGAACCGGTGGAGCGGGATACTTTGTATCGTCCGGTGACGCGGACGGAGACTTCCTTTACCGTGTCCGTGTAAGTTCAAGCGTCGGGGACTTAGCAACAATCGTCATCCAGACCTTGTCCCGACCTTCAACGCCATTTTGTGTACACGTAACAGGTACTAACTCACTCCTGTAACAGGTTCAGCAAAAATTCTAGGTATTTGTTCCAAACAGTAGTACTATCCCCTGTTTTGGGGGTCAACCGTGCATTCCCTTAAATTCTGCCTCGTTCTTGCCTGTCTCTCGCTTTGCTCAAGCTTTTGTTCTGCGGGCGAGCAGGAATGGGTAGAAGTGCGCTCGCCGAACTTTTCCGTGATGACCGATGCTGGCGAGAAGAAGGGACGGGAGGTCGCGCTCCACTTTGAACAGATGCGATCGGTATTCGGCACACTGATGGAAAAAGCGGAAGTGAACCTCTCCGTGCCGTTGCAGATCGTTGCCTTCCGCAATACGAAAGAGATCCGGCAGGTCGCACCCCTATTCAATGGCAAGCCCACTGAAATAGCCGGGCTTTTCCAGGGCGGAGAAGACCGCAGTTTCATCATGCTCGACATGTCGGCGGATAATGCATGGAATGCAGTGTTCCATGAATATGCTCACCGATTGATGGACGGGAATCTTTCCAGCCATCCCGACCCGTGGCTAGAGGAGGGATTTGCCGAATACTTTTCGAGTATTGAAGTGGATAACAAAGAGGCGCGCGTCGGCAAGATTCCCGTTGAGACTTTCCTCATACTGCGGCAGCTAGGGTGGATGAGAGTTTCGGACCTATTAAGGGTTCAGCAGAATACAAAGACGTATAACGAGAGCGGAGATCATCGCACGACCTTTTACGCTGAATCCAGCCTCCTGGTGCATTACTTGTACGACAAGAAGTTGCTCGGAAATATGTCCGTATATTTTCAGGCGCTCCGGGAGCAGAAGAAATCGATAGATCAGAGCTTGCAAGCAGCGCTCGGGATGACGGCCCAGCAGCTTGACGCGGTGCTCGCCAATTATCTGCGCGCGGGGCAGTATCGTTATTATCGATTGCCAACGCCCGCCGGTATCGTGGCTGCGCAATTTACCGTAGCCCCGATGACTGCTGCCGACGGTCGCGCGATAGTCGCGGCGATCCACGCCCACGGTATGGACTACCAGGATAAAGTGATCGGCGAATTTGAGGAGGTGCTGAAAGCGGATCCGCAAAATGAACTCGCGCTTCAGGGTGCGGGCTTTGCATGTTTGCGACACGGCGAACTCGATCAGGCATCGGATTACCTTCGCCGCGCGGAGCAGCGCAATGACAAGGACCCGTTCGTACATTATTACTACGCGATGGTGTTGAGTCGGCGGGGGCCACACGACGGCGAAAGCTCGGCAGAGATAAAGAAGGAGTTGGAGGCCGCGATCGCCCTCGATCCCAAGATGGCCGATGCGTATTCGTTGCTGGGGGCTGCGCAAGCCACCTCGGGAGAATCTGAAAAGGCGATTGCGACGCTGACCAAGGCGGTGAAGTTGGCTCCGGCAAATGATCGTTATTTGTTCAATCTGGGGAACGCCTATTTGGCAAATCTAAAACCCGATTACGCAATTCAAATATTCCGCAGTCTGCAAAGTAGCGTGTACCCGGGACTCGCGATGCAGGCAAACCTCGCGCTGGCAGAGGCCTCGCATTTCAGGGCGGACATGAAGTCCTTTAATTCAGGTAATTCACGCTCCGGCAATGCAAAGGTCGAGGTGCGGGACGAGAAGACAGGGGAGTGGGTGGAAGAACGGGCGGACGCGACGGATGGGAAGGCGGAGCCTGCGAAAGATGCCAGCGAGCAGGAGCAGGTCGTGCAGTTGCCTGCGGGTCCGCCGCTCCGTTTCCTGAAAGGCAAGTTGATCGCGGTGGATTGTTCGGCGGCGCCGCAGGCCGTAATGACCGTCAACTCGGGCGCCAAGTCCGTCAAAGTTCATGTTCAGGATAGCGGTCATATCGTGCTGATTGGAGCCGACAAGTTCTCCTGCGACTGGAAGGACAAGAGCGTGTCAGTCAATTATCGGGATCGGGCCGATGGCGATGGTGACGCCGTTTCAGTCGAAATGCAGTGACGATGAAGTGAACGCGGAACTTCTATCCGTTATCAGCATCTAAATCCCATGGCAAAAGAGCAAACAGCAGTCTTCGGCGGCGGATGTTTCTGGTGCATTGAGGCTGTCTTTCAGCGGCTGACCGGCGTCAGTCACGTCGAGTCCGGATACATGGGCGGCCACATCGACGCCCCTACCTACAACCAGGTGTGCGGCGGCGATACCGGACATGTCGAAGTGGTGCGCATCACCTTCGATCCCGATCAGATCAGCTATCGCGAACTGCTGGATGTATTTTTCTCGGTGCACGATCCGACCACGCTCAACCGGCAGGGCAACGACGCGGGCGAGCAGTATCGGTCAGTAATTTTCTACGCCGACGAAGAGCAACAGCGCATTGCCGAAGACGTGATTGCGGAGATGACGGCGGCGAAAGTATTTCCGGAGCCGATCGTGACGGCCGTGGAACCGGTCTCCAAGTTCTACATGGGCGAAGGCTATCACCAGAATTATTACAACGAGAACTCGCGGCAGCCTTATTGCATGTTCGTGATCTCTCCCAAGCTGGCAAAGCTGGAAAAGAAGTTTGCGGAGAAGTTGCGGGCGTAAGGAATAGTTGTGATCGCGACGCGATTTGTCGTCTAGCCAGTCGTGCCGGTGCGCTTGAGCAGCGCGGCTCTTTCTTCGAGCAACAAGCGACGCAGCGTCCTCAGGTCGTTCAACAAGCGGCTGCTTGATTGAAGATGCGTGTCCAGCTTTTCAAGTTTGTACTGCACCACCCGCAGCGCCTCCAGCCTGCGATCCGGCTTCGCTTCCGCGGCGCTGACGTCCGCCGCCAGTTCATTTCTAGCCTCGGCGATCGTCTCCAGGAGCAAGCCAACGTATTCGTGCGCGCCCTCAAGGCTGTCGAACGGGGTTTCGGGATGATGGGCCAAACGAACCCTTTCTGGATGGTTATGGCGGTGAGGCTGGGATTCTATTGCCGCCGTTCTCCGTGTGTGCCGGTGACCACTACACTTCTGCGATAATACCGTGTGTTTATGCGGGTTACAAGCGAAACCTATCTTCGGTTCTTTTTCCTCAGTTTCCCCTACCGCGCTCTATTTACCATGGAAATGGTATCAGTGGTAGCGGTCGCTTTGAACATTCCAAGGTTAGCAACGAGTTCACGAAAATCTGAATGTGTTTATGGGCAGCCATATATGAACGCAGTTGCTCAAT
>JBAWBE010000551.1:0-16097 GCA_049589635.1 Terriglobales bacterium | reverse complement strand
AAGCGCGACTGGTACGTGTGGAGTGATACGGACACGAAGTTTCGCGGTACGCGAATTATTTTTCTCGACACCGAGATGTCGAATTGGGCATGGGACCCGATTTCCAAGGCCTATTATTGGCATCGATTTTTCAGTCATCAGCCCGATTTGAACTTCGACAATCCCGCCGTGCGGGAAGAGATGTGGCAGGTGATGAAGTTCTGGCTGGAATTGGGAGTCGATGGCTTCCGGCTGGACGCGGTTCCCTACCTGATTGAGCGCGAGGGAACCTCTTGCGAGAACCTGCCGGAGACGCACGAGGTGATCCGCGAGCTACGAGGGAAGGTTGACGCTGAATTCCCCGGAACGATGCTGCTGGCAGAGGCGAATCAGTGGCCGGCGGACTTGCGTCCATACTTTGGGAATGGCGACGAATTCCACATGGCATTTCACTTCCCGCTGATGCCACGAATGTTCATGGGTCTGCGGCTGGAAGACCGGAAGCCGATTACCGAGATTCTGCAACAGACGCCAGCCATTCCCGCAACCTGCCAGTGGGCAATTTTTCTGCGAAACCATGATGAGTTGACGCTCGAGATGGTGACCGATATTGAGCGCGACTACATGTACGACATCTATGCCATCGATAAGGCGATGCGGTTGAATCTCGGCATTCGGCGGCGACTGGCTCCCTTGCTCGACAATGACCGGCGCCGCATCGAACTGATGAATGGCATGCTGATGTCGCTGCCTGGGACACCCATCATTTATTACGGAGACGAGATCGGCATGGGCGACAACATCCATCTCGGCGACCGCAATGGGGTGCGCACTCCGATGCAGTGGACCGGAGGCGGCAATGGTGGGTTCTCGACGGCGGATCCGGAAAGTCTTTATTCGCCGCCAATCCTCAATCCTGTTTATGGGTATCAGGCCGTGAACGTCTTATCGCAAAAGCGATTCGACCATTCGCTGCTCTCCTGGACGAAGCACATCATTCAGGAGCGGAAGTCGACTCCTGTGTTCGGATCGGGATCGATAGAATTTATTTATCCGGCAAATCATCGAGTGCTGGCCTATGTTCGGCAATTCGGCAACGAAACGGTATTGGTTGTTAACAATCTCTCAAGTGCTGCGCAAGCCGTGGAACTGGATCTGAGACGATATAAAGGGAACATTCTGATTGAGATGTTTGGCAAGAATATATTTCCGCGCATCGGAGATTTACCTTACTTGCTCACGATGGCGCCTTATCAGTTTTATTGGTTCCGGTTGAGGCGGATTTGATTCCGTATCACCCACGCACTATCACGCGGCTGGATAATTGGTGTTGAGACGTTTTGTCGGAGGACGGATTGGCAGACGAAACACTTCTGAACGATGACTTCCTCCGCCAACTTATGAATGTTGGTGAGGTTGACATCCTCATCGGGCTGCCGACTTACAACAATGCCGCCACTATTGAGCCGGTGGTCAGGGCCATTCAAGCAGGGATCCTTAAATGCTTTCCACGCGAACGTGTGGTCATCATCGATGCTGACGGCGGCTCACAGGATGGAACTCCCGACTTAGTAACCGGAGTGTCAATCGATGATGTGCGCGCGTCACGCGTTTACGCCTTGCGCACTTTGCCTGTCATCGCCACGCGATACGGCGCTGGTCAAGACTCTGGAACCGCGCTCCGGACTATTCTTTCGGCTGCTGACCTGCTGCGGGCGCGAGCTTGCGTGGTACTTTCTCCCGAGTCATCGACGATCGAACCGGACTGGCTGCAGCGCCTTGTTCTGCCCATCTACAAGGAGGACTTCGACCTGGTCTCTCCAATTTATCGCCGCCAGAAATTTGCCGGTGTCCTGATGCGCAATTTGCTTTATCCGATGACTCGGGCAATTTACGGGCGTGGGATTCGTGAACCCTACGCGTCAGAGTTTGCGATTTCCAGTCGCCTGGCGACGGATTTTCTGAGCAACGAGAAATGGGGCGACCAAGCGGGGAGAAACGGCGCGGAGATCCTGCTCACGGTCACGGCGATCACGAGCAAGTATCGCCTGTGCCAGGCGTTTCTCGGTGATAAACCGCCACAAGATCGTAGTGCCGCCGATTTGGTGGAAGCCATGCGGCGAACCGTCGGCGCTCTGTTCTCTTCACTTGACTCGAACTTTCAGTTCTGGAGTTCGATTGCCAATAGTGAACCGATAAAGACTCTTGGATCGGAGTCCGAGGTTACGCTGGATCCTGTCGCAGTGGACTTCGCTCGAATGCGAGAAATGTTTGTTACCGGTGTCGCTGAATTGGAACCGGTTTTGCGGCCCATCATCAGCGAGGCGACACTTTTGGAATTGCAGAGAATCGCAGCCCTTGACCTCAGCGCTTTCCGCTATCCGGCGGACACATGGGCGAGGACAGTTTACGAGTTTGCGGCTTCTTATCATAAGGCGGTGATCAGCCAGGATCATATCGTTCAGGCTTTGGTGCCTCTTTATAGAGGTAGGGCTTTGACCTTCATGATGGAAAATCAAAGCACCTCGGCGGAGGACGTCGAGAAGAATGTGGAATCTTTATGCGGGGAGTTCGAACGATCGAAGCCGTACCTGCTCGAGCGTTGGGCGGACAGAAAGTGAGAATGATATGTGGACACTGTGGACACTCATCGTGACCGAACTGATGAGGACTTTACGCGAGTTGGAAGAAGGCATTGCACACTACTTACCCCGTGTGATCGAAATGCTCGTTATTGCCATACTGGGATGGTTGATTGCGTACTTAGTAAAGGCGGCAGTGCGCAGCATTTTGCGGTGGAGCCGGTTTTCCAAGCTCTCAGCACATACGGGTGCGACGCAATTGCTGAACCAGGCAGATCTCCCATCCACGACCGAGTTATTGAGCCGGTTTGCCTTTTGGCTAGCCTGGGTCGGATTCGTCCTGTTGGGGGTAAGCGTACTTGGGATCGTGGGATTGCAGGAATACACGGCTCGATTTTTTCTATTCCTGCCACGGCTGTTTGGAGCCCTGTTGATTCTGTTTTTCGGATTACTCGCGGCGAGTTTCTTCTCGCGTGCAGCCCTGCTCGCGGCGGTGAATGCTGAGTTCCGTCCATCTCGATTGCTGAGCGTCTCAATCCGAATCTTTATCAGCATGTTTACCTTATCAATGGCTTTCGAGGTATTGGGGATTGCTGAGCGAACGGTCATGATCGCATTCGGGACTGCGTTTGGCGCGGTCATGTTCGGCCTGGCGATTGCGTTTGGCTTGGGAGGCCAGGACCTCGCGCGGGAGTTCCTGGAGAAGCGACTGGCGCAAAGAGCGCAACGATCCAGGGAAGACGAGCTGTCTCCTCTGTAGACGACGGGCCAATTAGCAATCGGACCTTGGCAATTGAACAAGAGCAGATTATCTCTCTGGCTCTCGACCGTACCTTTACCAATCAATGTGCGAGTTATCTTCGTCGGTTCGACGAATCTGATTGCGTTTACGGCGGACTATGAAGAGGAACGCGATTGTCCCGAGCGTGGGTGGGATGATCAGGATCAGAATTCCACTGCGCAGCGCTTCGATCATTTGGCGGCTGGAGGATGCTGCCTGGGTGTAGCAGAGCGCACAACTCTGGGCGAAGCTCGATGCGGGCATCATCGTTACAGCGAGTGCAATCAACGCTAAGGCCGCCGGATACAAGCGGCGCTTGGCACCATATAACTCTCTTACTAACTGGCCGATTAACTCTTTCATTGCGAAACCGCTTCTGTCTTCTGGGTGTAGGGAGCTCCCGATTCCATTCGGTTGCTATCGGTCCAACCGTACTGCATAGCGAGCGTCACGAAAATGGTAAAGACCAGCACGAACATTAGAAATCCGCGCTTCTCTGCCCAGAGATGCATGAAGAACAGGACCGCGAGCCCCGCTTCGGCGATGGCGACGAATAACATGCGCGCGAACATCCCCTCGGAGTCGATGTGAGTATAGGCGATGAAGAATTGCGCGGCCGCTAGAATCAGGATGCAGACGTAGATCAACAGATATCGTCCGAGCGGGTCCGTGTATCTTGCCGGTGGTTCGTGTTTTTGCACATCGGGTGGGCTGACCATATCTGTTTTGCTCCCTCGCGAAATCTAGTGACCGAACTCTAGTGACCAATCTCTAGTGGCCCAGATTCAAAAGATAGACGAATGGTACGACGAACATCCAAACGAGATCGACGAAATGCCAGTACAGACCGGTGATTTCGAGGTCATCTGCGTTGTAGCGGCCGCCCATGTATCGAATGCCAACCACTAAAAGAGCGAGCACGCCACCAGTTACGTGGAGAAGGTGCAAGCCGGTAATGCTGAAGAACGATGCGCCGAAAAGCCCTGTCCCCCACGGGTTATGGAACATCGTCATGCCTTCATCGATCAGGCCCAGCCACTCGCGGATGTGCAAGGCGGCGAAGATTACACCGCCGAGGGCGGTAATCATAGTCCAGCGAAAGGCGGCAGATTTGTCTCCGGCCTTGGCCGCGCGTATGCCCAGCAGCATCGTCAAACTGCTGGTAAGCAGGATGAAGGTCATGATGGCGACATTGGTGATGCTGTGGAATGGTCTCGGCCAGTTCGCCGTTCCGTTACGCAGGAAGCCGTAAGCCACGAGGCACGCCGCAAACGTGGCAGCGTCGGCGATGATGAACAGCCACATCGCCATCTTTTTGGCGGGCACCACAAACGGTGGCAGCCCGACCGTCATTCCCGGTGGATGGTGGTGTCCCATCGTCAAATCGGCTTGGCTCACAGAGCCTCCTGGTGAAGACTAGAGTTTCATCCACAGCAACACGAGCAGGTAAATCCAGAGCACATCCATAAAGTGCCAGTAATGCGCGGTGGCGTCTAATGTGGCGCGACGCAGAACATGCTGATCGAGCTTACGGATCACGCGAGTAATTGCGTACAAGCCGCCCAGCAGGTGCAGAGCGTGCGCGGCGGTGAATACGTAGAAGAATGAACTGCTGGGATTGGTCGCGAGATAAAGGCCTTGCGCGCTTAATTGCCGCCAGGCGAGGTACTGGCCGGCGAGGAAGAGCAATCCGAGAGAAAGAGTGGCATAGAGCCAACGGGCTGGATTCGCGGTCGTCGCTTTGAATCCGCCCATGAAAGCGGCGACACGGCGGCGAGATATCTCAAGAGTCAGGCTGCTGGCAAGTAACACCACTGTATTCAGATAAAGAATGTATGGCAGCGTGAAGTGACGCCATTCTACGGCCCCACCCTTGCGGACTACGAGCGCGCTGGTGAGCGCGGCAAAGGTCATGCTGACGCCCGCAACAAAGACCCAGACGCCGGTCGAAGCTGGCGGCGGCGCATATTCCTGTACCGCGCGCAGGTCGCCGCCTTCGGGAACAAGATTGCGCCAGCCACCGTTTCCCAACGAGGCGGCTGGCCGCGAGGTGTTGCGGGTCGGTTGAGTCGTCGGCGGATGAATTGTCGTTGCCATTTCGAAAACTCTCACTACCCTTCCGTAAGTTATGCCTCGTCGCCTTGCGTTTGAATTTGCTGAGGATCGGTCTGCATTACGTAATCTCCCGTCGAGCCTTCGATCCCGTATTGATATGGGTCGTGATATACGACCGGGAGTGTGCCGCCGAAGTTGTCGAACGGCGGGGGCGAGGTGGTGGACCACTCGAGCGAAGTTGCTTCCCAAGGATTGTCGGTTGCGGGCTTGCCCCAGAAACGGCTGTGGATGACGTTGTAGAGGAAGATCAGTTGCGCGACGCCGGTGGCGATCGCAGCGACCGTGATAAACCTGTGGACTGGAAGCAGACGCTGCAGATAATCGTCTGTAAATGCCTGGTAGCGGCGTACGTTGCTGGCCAGGCCCAGGTAATGGAACGGCATGAAGATGCAATACGCGCCCACAAAGCTCAGCCAGAAATGGATCTTGCCGAGAGTGTCGTTCATCATGCGGCCAAACATCTTCGGGAACCAGAAATAAGTGCCGGCAAAAATACCGAACATCGCCGAGACCGCCATAACGAAGTGAAAGTGGCCAACCACGAAGTAGGTGGCGTGCAGCATGATGTCGAGTGAAGGCTGCGCGAGGAAGAATCCGCTGATCCCGCCCGTGATGAACATCGAAATCATCCCCAGAGAGAACAGGCAGGGTGTATTCAGGCGCATCCTCGAGCCATAGAGGCTGCCCAGCCAGATGAGTACGATGATGGTAGCTGGGATCGTGATGATGAGAGTGGGAAAGGAAAATGCGATCGAGGAGATCGGATTCATCCCACTGACAAACATGTGATGCCCATAGACCATGTAGCTGAGGACCGCTATGCCTCCCATGGAATAAATCAGCACGCGATGGCTCAGAAGAGGCCGCCGGATGGTGGCCATCAGAATGTGGGAGACGATTCCCATGGCCGGCACGATGGCGATGTAGACCTCGGGGTGCCCGAAGAACCAGAACAAATGTTGCCAGAGCAGCGTCGAACCGCCGGAGTGCGGTTGCAACTGATCGTTAATCACCAAGTTCGAGGGCACAAAGAAGCTGGTTCCCGCAACGTGATCGAGAATGAGCAGAACGCAGGCTGGCATCAGAACTGCGAAAGCAGTCAGGCCCATGATCGAGGTGATGAACCATGCCCACGTGGTAAGCGGCATGCGCCACAAGCTCATGCCTTTGGTGCGCATGTCGAGGGTGGTGGTGATGAAGTTCAGCGAGCCCAGTAACTGACCAATGCAGAAAATTCCAATCGACGAGGCCCAGAGGACCACACCCAGTCCCTGCCCGGGACCTGACGCCGAGCCTATCGCACTGAGGGGCGCATACTGTGTCCAACCACCGAGAGTCGGCCCGTCGGACACGAAGAAGGAGGAGACCATAACCAGGAATGAGACGAATGTGACCCAGAACGACATCATGTTGAAGCGCGGGAAGGGCATGTCCTCCGCGCCCACTTGAATCGGGAGAAAGAAATTTCCGAATGCCGCGAACGGTGCGGTTGTGAGGACAAAGAAGACCATGATGGTTCCATGCATGGTCATCAGTTGCAGATAGTACTCGGGCGTCATCACGTCGCCCGGCGCACCGTTCTTGGAGAGGAAGTGCAGTCCGGGAATAGCGAAGTTTGTCCATCCGAGATGGATACGCATCACCCAGGAGAGGAACATGCCGATGATCGCCGCGAAAAGAGCTAGGCCGTAGTATTGCTTGCCGATCACTTTGTGGTCGAGGCTGAAAATGTGCTTCCGGATGAAGCCTGTCGGTGCCTGCGCTGCATGAGCGTGCGCTGACATATCGTGCATGATTCACCTCAATAGATTTCCTCGCCACCCGAGACGAGGGCCGCGCGCTTACTGTAGAGCTGCCTGTTTCTTCAACCAGTCGTCATAATCCGCCTGCGACATGACACTCAAATACGCTTTCATGTTGTAGTGGCCCAGGCCGCACAACTGAGTACATACGATTTCGTACCTGCCGATTTTGGTCGCAGTGAAATGGACGGAAAGGTCCAGGCCCGGAACAAAATCCTGATGCACGCGCAATTCCGGGACGAAGAATGAATGTCCAACGTCTTTGGAGTGCATGAGCAAATGGATTTCATGGTTCACGGGAATTGCCATTTCGGCGGTCACGATGTCATCTTTGGAATCCTGATCGTGAGTCGTATCGAGCCCGAAAAAATTCTCATTCGCTTCGTTGATCTGGTCGGCGTGAAGGGGACCGAATTTTCCGTCGGGACCGGGATAGCGGAAATAAAAGGCAAACTGGCCTGCTTGGACTTGAATAGGGATCGAGTCGGCCGCGGGCGGGGTTAGATAAATGTTGGCCCAGGCTTTTGCGCCGAACGCTCCGAGAGCCAGAACCTCGGTACCCACCAGCAGAAAAGCGGCGATCACCAAGCCCATGGCTCCGCCGGGGAACCTTTTGATCTTCTCCCCGGGCCGTGGCCGCGAGTATTGCCAAATGAAGACGGCGAGGAGGATCTGCGAAGCGAGAAAGGAAATGCCCGCCTCGGCCATAGTCTCCGACATTTGCTCATCGATCGGCTGACCGTGGGTGGAGATGTCTTCTGGCAACCACCAGGTGTGGCGCAGGATAGGGATCGCGGAAACAATCGCGATGACGATGATGGTCACAGCAAAGAGTTTTGCCATTTGCCCTCGCGTTCGATCAGATCTGGTTGAATCGGCCACTCTTGCGAAACTAGTTGTCATTCCCGACGAACGGGAGAGTTGAAGTTAGCGTTGCGGGCAGGTCGCTTCGGGCTAACGATTTAGATCTGCGCCGAGTTTACGTATCAAGCCGAAGCTCGGGGCGAGTCTTTACCGCCGAAGGATTGAATGGCGCTCGACTCATCCTTCTGAATGTCGAAGACCGCAGCCAGTCGCGTTATCTCAAGCAAGTCGTGAATCCGCTTACTCAGGCTTACGAGCTTCAATTCGCCCCCCTTGTTTCGTATGGTTGTGTGCGTTTTAACCAGTTCGCCGAGCCCTGAGCTGTCGATGTAATGCACCTCGTTCAGGTTCAGAACGATGCGGTTAGTTCCTTTATCGGCCAAATCGCGGACAATTTCGCGAAGCATGATATTCCCTTCGCCGAGCGTGATCCTTCCGCTGACATCGAGCACGACCACCTCTCCGATCTGTCGCGATTTCATTTGCATTCTGCCCGGTGTCTTGCCCTGCATGCCGATGCCCAGGCGGTCGAGCGTGGCACACGCCGCAGCGGCCGTCTCGGGCGATTGCGCTCGCACAACGATCAGGGAGCGCCCCGATTTCAGGGCTTCGCGAAAGAAAATGGCATCCTCGGAGGCTTTCCCGTCGGCGGTTGGTTGAGGCGACTCTTTATCATGCGCGGCGAACGAACCAACCCCTGCGCCCGCGCCGGCTCCGGCTAGGCCGAGCAGCGCGGCCGCGCCGAATCCGAGAGCAAACACGGCTCCAACACCCGGGAGCAATAAGGTTGCTGCCACGACGCCCGCTGACATGCCGGTTGCTCCACCCACAAATCCGCCGACCGTGGCGCCGAATTGCCGGGCGATCGTCTTCGCTTCCCCCTCAGATCGGGTCAGAAAGACGATGGAGTCGTCAGGCACACCTTGCTTGCGTAATTCCGTGACCGCGTCCTCGGCATGGTCGCGCGCGGAAAATACTCCTATTGCAGTGTCCATGTATCCCCACACAATGGGCGACGATTTCGAGTCTCGCCGCCCGAGCCAACATTCACCGGTCTACTTTGCTTTAAACGTGAAGTCTGCCTTCGCCGCCGCACCACCAGCCACCGTGATCTTTGCGGTCTGCGTTCCCAGGTCTTCCTGCCAGGCAGTCACGGTGTACGAACCGGCGGGCACGTTCTTGATCGTGAAGTTTCCGTCGTCGTCGGTAATCGCGTATGGACCCTTGACGACGACGTGCCAGCCGTGCATCCAGGGATGGATGTTGCACTTCACCGAGATCGCGACCTCCGGATTCTTCCAGCTTTTTTCGATCGGAGGAGCTCCGGGCGGTTGCGACTGGTTCCAGCCAATATTCCCGGTGCCAGGAGCAGGCAATGGGTGGATGTTGTGCGCCGTCTGGTCACTGGTGATGACCTTAAATTTCTCATCCGGATTGACCGCCATGACATGGGGGGTATACATACATCCCTTCTGATCGAAGGTCGGCTCCGCGGAGGAAACGGCGCTGGCTGCAGCGCCGCTCAGGCCATCTGAAATGTAAAGCACAACGTTTTGCAGGCCTCCATTCGATCCGACCATGACATTTTCTAGGGTGGCAGGCTTGTCCTTATGCTGCCCCGCGCAATAAGGATCCTTGGACATGTCGATGCCCCTCATGTGTGGGGCGGTTCCACTCAGTTTGACGGTTCCGGTGATCGACCCCTCACCGGCGGCCCTTACTCGCTCACCGATGATGACCACGATCACCGAGGCTGCAACTATAGCCGATAGTATTTGAAAGGAACGCTTGTGCCATTTCTTCATTGAATGTCTCCTGATGCTTTTTGGCCTTCACTCTTCCGTTTATTGAGAAGGTGGTGGCGCATTGGGATTGATCGGCTTCAAATTGAGGCCCTTGGCTAGTTCTTTGGCTTTTGTGTGAAAGGGCTGAAGTGTTCGCAGGAAGAACACCATATCCCATGCCTCTTCCGGCTTGATGTTGTCAGCAAACGAAGGCATGGGAGTGCCATCGAGACCGGTCATAAAGATCTTGTACAGATCGGCATCGGTCGTACCGCATTTGAAGCGCCCGCCTTCCGCGAAGTTGTAGGGCAGGATGGTACGGCCCTGATCGTCCTGCAAAGTGGACGCCGAAGGGCCGTTGGCCTTGCCATCCACGCCGTGGCACTTCCAGCACTGCACACGATTAAAAACATCCTGCCCGGCTTTGATCCGCTCGGCCGTAATCTCGGGCTCCGGTGGGACGACAATCGGCGTGCCAGGCTTTTCGGTTTGCCAGCGCGGAGAATAATGCTTGATCCACGCCACCAGGTCCGCCCTCATTTGAGCAGGGAAAGTATTCCACTGCGGCATGTTGGAGCGATCAAGACCGCGTGCAATCGTCTCAAACAAATCCTCGTCGGTCGGCAAAGTACCGGTCGGCGTGGAGCGGCATTTAAAGACACCCAGTGTGAAGTCGCGCGGTTTGGGGTCAATCCACTGCGCGCTCTCCCCGTTCCCGTCGCCGAGTGGGCCATGGCAAACCATGCAATAGCGCCGGTAAGGCTCGGTAGCAGCGTGGGCATTCCCGGTGAGCTTTCCGACATGGCTGGTGGCAGCCGGCGAGTTGAGCCATTCTTTTTCCTGATATTCGGTGACCTGTGCCTGCAGAGCGGGCAACGCAAAGAAACAGGCAATCACCGCGAGACACGTCGTTTTAAGCAATCGCGAGTTCATCGTTATCCTCTCTAGAAGTCGAAGTCAAAGCCCAGCAAGAGTTCGCTGCTGTTGATGTTGGTCCCAGGTACGACTCCTGTGCCATCCTGGTGCAACCAGTTGTATTCCGCGTGATAGGCGAAGCCCGCGCGCGGCGTCATAAACGGGTTGTAGCGATAGCCGATGGTGTAGGTGCTGGTATTGCCGAAGTTGGAAGCGGAAGGTCCGGCAGGGCCGGTGTAGTTCGAACCGTTCGCTTGCTGCGACATGCGAATGGTCTCGTAACGCGCCAGCAAAATCATCTGCGGGCTAATCACGTAGTGTGGCTCAACCAGCACGCCGTTCCAGGTTGGCGCCTCCGAGCCGGTGGGGAGAGTAGTAACGCCAGGTGTGTTGTTGTTGGGGGCGATGCCGTCTACGTAATCGCCGTAGCCTTGGCCAAACCATGCATTGTCCCAGCCATGCTGCGTCACGACTGTTACGTCGGCATGTTCACCCATATAAATTTGGCCGACAAAACCCTCGCGGTGGTAACCCTTATTGGCGGTACCAGAGCCGAGGATCGAACCACCGGCCCCTCCGCCCGTCGGACCGGTCAGCCAGGCGGTAGGCGCGTTACCCAGCATCGCGTAGAAACCGAAGCGCGAAACACCCATTTTTCCGAAGTCGAATGCCTGACTGAAGGTAAAGAATCCGGAGTAGGACTCGGCGCCGTAGGGCAGGCCAACACTGCCGTCGTTCGAACTGAGCAGCGCGGCAGAATAGCGTGTGCGATCGTTCGCAGAGTGACCCATCACTTCAACACCGAGTTGGTTGTCTCCCATTTGCCCAAAGATGTTGCCGTCGCCTTGCGGCATGAAGTGGTAGAGCTGATAGATGCCGCCATTGCCGGTCAGAGTCAGGATGCGTTTTTCGGAGAGCAGATTGTCGAGTTCAAACTTGCCCAGCTTTACGTTGAGCCACGGGCTGTTCCCGATATTATCGATTCGCGCCATGACGGTTTCGAAGTGGAAGGACGCCGTCGCGTCGGAGGAAGGCAGCACATAGAACGAAATATTCTTTTCCAGTGTGCCGCCGGTATGGAAGTCGAGACCGCTGAGATCGAAACCGCTGGAAGTGATCTTTTGCTCTCCCGTCGGCGACTGATCTGTCGGAACCTGGCTGGTGCTGACCCGGTGCCAAAGGGGAAGGATACGAAACGTGACCGGCCAATAGCCGGGATTCTGCCAAATTGGGGCATCCCGGTCGTTCATCAACTGATAGCCGTTATCTTTGAATTTTTGGCCGAAGAAGTTCAGCATCGGCCAGCTTTCATGACAAGCTGAACAGCGCAGGCCGTACTTCCTGGCAAATGCCGGGATCGCATTGGCTGGCTGAGTTGTACTCAGGATCAAACCGGTCAAGGTGAATACAACGGTCAGTAGAGAAACGAACCGCTGCGACTTCTGACAGAGGTGAGACTGCGCCCACATACGCATGCTGCACTCCTCAGATACATCTCTAATTTTGAAAAACCGAAACTTCACCAAGAAAAGCGGACCACTACGGACGCAATGAAACCTGGGACACTCGCGTCAACTACTGGACCGCCTAAAACCTAAAGATCAAAGATCGCAATACTTTTCCGGTCAAGTGGTCCAACCACTAACCAGCCGCGAATAGTACTACCGTCGGTCGTGGTTGTGCAAGAGGGTAAAAGAAAAAAATTTCTTGCCGAGTTTACAACTTCTCTCCTTGGGGCGGCAACGGGTTTGTCAAGGTGCATCGCGAGTTGACAGCAGCCGTGCTCCGTATCACTCTTGCATCTAGGTTGGAGCCGGTCGCGCAAATGGAACGAGGCCTTTTCTACAAATACACATGGCATGTGCGTGTGCCGGAGCCTCAATGGAAAGCATTGATTCTACTTGTCGCGGTGCTTGCGAGTCCGGTATTGGCGCGCGAAAAAAACTCCGTGCAATACGGTGTAGAACTGATCGTCAACATCCCCAGTCCCATCGACGAAGTATCGGAAGCTGTCGCCGACGTGGTTGCCAATGGCATCATTCGTGGAACCAAGGAATACAACAAAGACGAATACGTTAGGGGAGCGGTGGTAGCCACTTCGACACCGATCTTTCCTAAATGGACAGAGCCCGGCAAAGTCTTCTACAAGGTGCGAAAAGCTGTGCTCAACCCCTGGAACTTCAAGGACAGTGCCGACGTTGGAACGATAGCGGTGCGATACATTTTGCAGCCCCAGGGCGAGAAGAACTCCATTCTGCGGATCGACGCGCTCTACGTGGAGGATTTCAGGCGCACCGTTCACCAATCAAACGGCTCGGTCGAATCGAGCGAGTACAAAGACATTCAGGACCACCTCGAACAGATGGAGCTGGTAAAAAAGGAAACGGAAGATGCGCTCCGCGAAAAACAGGAACACATCGCGAAGAAGGAGTTCGATTTAGGTAACAACACTGAGTTGCTGAGCACTCCTTCGCCCTCCAGTCTGGGAGCCGGTGCCGGAGCAAGTAGCGGAGAGAGTTCCGGAGAAAGCTCCAGCCGGGCTAACGATCCCGAAACGATCAGCCGATCACCGCTCAGTCACTCGGCATCATCCGTCGATCGATCGGTGACCGCATCAGTGCTGGCGCAGGATCCGAATGAAACGCTGGAGCAACGCATCGTGAGGCTGCGGAGAGAAGTGGAGCGGACTGTGAAAAAGCCCGGAGCGCCGCTTAAATCCGCTCCCTTTCACACCGCGAGCACAGTCAAGACGCTCGACCCGGGCACCGAAGTTTTGGTTGTCATCCTGACTCCGTACTGGCTCGGCGTCGAGACCCATGAAGGGGCGCATGGCTGGATTCGACGGGACGAACTGGAGGCGTTGCCATGACGCGGCCAGGTACCGTTAGGCGGTTGGCAGCTGGACGGTTTGCAGTCGTGGCGGTTATTTGCGCTGGTTTCGCGCTGGCTGCCCCGAAGATCAGCGCGCAGACCGGCCCAATCGAGCGCACGTTTCGATCGCCAAAAAGTATGGTCGAAAAAGCGTTGAAGCAGCTCCAACCGGCAATGAGCGGACATCTCCCGACCGTTGACGGGTTCGTTCTAACTGGCGATCGTCCCTTGACACGCTATCAGCGAGCCTTTTACCAATGCACCGTGCAGGTCAATGAGACGCCCGCGGGATCGGTCGTGCGCGTGAGCGCCAACGTCACGGCCTGGTATAAAGACGCGGCTGCGACGCACTCCGGCTACCAGCTACTCAAATCAAACGGCCGCCTCGAGTCTGATCTTCTGGATCAGTTGAGCGATCAACTGTCGGGACGGTCAAATCACGCGGAGAGCAGTGCGGAGGACAAAACCAATAGCGACGAACCTGCGAAGGTTGCATCTTCCTCGGCATCGAACTCTGCCTCGGACTCTGCATCGGACTTGCCCATCGTTTCGGCGCCGATGCCAAATGCGTCAGGCACGGGTAGTGCATTCCCATCCCCTTCATCGCCCTTGACGGCAAATGGTTTGCCGAGTCGGTCCGCGACCGGGCGACAATCGACCGACAAGCCCGACGAACAGAAGTCACCAGACTTGCGCGGCGAAGCCTCCAGCCTGGAGGACGCGATTAGAAATCAATCGCGGCCGAAAAATCTGGTAGCGATCAAGAAGTCGGGAACGCCGGTGGTTTCGTCTCCGAGCCTGAGCGCCAAAACCTTATTTCTTGCGGACGCGCAGGATGAATTTGAGATGTTGGACTATAACGCCGATTGGGTTCATGTGCGCATTTCGGGCTTGTCGCGCGGATGGATCTGGCGGACCAGCCTCGAGATGCCGGGAGGCATTCCAGATGTTCCACCGTCGGTCGCGACGTCGCCGACGGCCGCCGATCTTTTTCAGGTAAGCCGCGAAGAGATGGCGCAATTTCCCGGCGATTGGGCACCGCTGCGTGGGAAAAATGTGAAGATTATCTCGGTTCAAAAAATCCGGGAAGATGAGAAAGGCAGCGGAGCGAGCGCGAAGTTGGAATTTGCCAAGTCGCTGCTCGACCGCAGCTACGATGAGTTGGCCAAATCACCGGACGTTGCGGGATTGGTGCTGATTTATGATTCCGCGGACGGCGGCATGATTGCGGCGACCCTTGGGACGATCCGAAAGTGGAAAGCCGGCGGATTGACAGACGCAGCGCTTTGGCATCAGTGCTATTTTGATCCGCCGGAGACTTTTACGATATCGAGCGCCGCCGGTAGCCAATAGCTTGCGGGATGTCGGTTTGGCAAGAGGTCGGTTTTGGTGCGAACATGTTGTACAAGATTCCGCGGCTTGGGAATTTTTATTGACATCGGACAAAAGACACGATACGAATGCTATCCTTCGTGAGTTCTGATTGCGGCCTGGTCTAAACCTGGTAGGTGTGGGATTCATGGCACATAAGATTTCGGTTCGGCAAATCGCGGGCTTGCTGCGCGATTACAGCGAATTGACCAAGTCGAACATCACGACGCTGATCGTGCTCACGGCGTGGTGCGGGTATTTTTTTGGCGCGCATCGCGCGGGCGTCTCGTCATGGTCGCTCGGACTCTTCCATGCGTTGTTCGGCATTGCCCTTGTGTCAAGCGGCACTGCCGCGCTGAATGAAGTGCTCGAATCGAACGTTGACGCGCGCATGCGGCGAACTGCCACGCGACCGCTGCCTTCGGGAAGAATGTCGCGGGCTCACGCCATCACTGTCGGGCTGGTGCTGACGCTGGGTGGCTCGGTCTATCTTGCAATCTATGCAAACTTGCTCACAGGATTGCTTGTTTTCCTTACCGCGCTCGTTTATCTCGCCGCCTACACCCCGCTAAAGAAAGTTTCGCCGATCTGTACGTTTGTCGGCGCGTTTCCGGGTGCGATGCCGGTTGCTTTAGGTTGGACCGCCGCGCGTGGCAGAATTGAAGTCGAGACTCTTGTTCTTTTCGCCATTATGTTTGTGTGGCAGTTCCCGCACTTTTTGTCGATAGCCTGGCTCTATCGCGAAGACTATGCTCAGGGCGAAATTCGTATGCTGCCGGTGGTGGACTCGAATGGAAAGTCGACTGTCTGGCGGATTCTGGCCTATTCGGCAGCTCTGATTCCGGTGAGCATCCTTCCGGTCGCGATGGGAATGACGGGTCGGATCTATCTCGTCGGAGCGGTCCTCATGGGTGCGATGCTTTTCCGCTACTCGATGGGAATGGCGCTACCCCAATTGCCGGCAACAGCTCCGGCTTCCAAGGCTCCCGCGCGTCGCCTGCTTCAGGCGACCATCTTCTATCTGCCTGCGCTC
>JBAWBE010000550.1:0-2652 GCA_049589635.1 Terriglobales bacterium | reverse complement strand
TTTCAAAGCAGCCCCCGTTCCGCGCAAAGCAGTCGCTCCGCCACGAAATCCGCGGCGTTCGATCCAGAAGACTGTGTTTGGGTCTTCGTTTTCCATTACGAAGCTGAGCTGAACTTGTATTTGCTGGGCGCGGCGGGCGAGCGTGAAAACTTCGTCTGGCTTTTGCGGGAGCTGTTCGAACTCGGCGGTGAGGCGGTTGAGTGACTGATTTAACGCGATGAATTCTTCTCCGTTTTCTTCGAGGAACTCGCGGCGGGTGTCGAAGGCGAAGCGGCCTTCCTGTGCGGGAAGGAGCGAGAAAAATAATTGTGAGCGCTCGCGAAGGGATTGAATCGCTCCCGACATTTGCGGCGTGTAGAGCTTTTCGCGCTGGAGAAGATTCTCGGTGTCGCGCGCTAGCTCGTCCATGCGGAAATTGCTGACGGAGATTCCGAAGTAGTTGCCGGCTACGTCTTCGAGTTCGTGCGCTTCGTCGAAGATAACCGCGCCCGCATCGGGGAGGACGCCCGCGTCGGGCGCATGATCGGCTCCGAGCTTGATGGCGAGGTCGGCGAAAAAGAGATGATGGTTAACGATGATGATGTCGCTCTCGGCGGCTCGGCGGCGCATTTCGGTGATGAAGCAGCGGTCGTACTCTTTGCATTTCTGGCCGAGGCAGGTGTCGGCGCGGGCGTCGAGTTTCGGCCAGAGCGCGCTTGCCTCGGGCAGTTCGGCGAGTTCGGCGCGGTCGCCGGTGTGGGTGGTTTTCTCCCACGCGGCGATGGATTGGTAATGCTCGATTTCTTCGAGGCCGCTCAGAACGGGCTGGTCGGTCAGGTCGTACAGCTTTTTTCGGCAGAGATAATTGTTGCGGCCCTTCATGTAGCAGACGGAAAGCTTCCGGTCTCCTTCAGGAGAAAGCGCGCGCTCCAGGAACGGGATGTCTTTAAAGTAGAGCTGTTCCTGCAAATTCTTTGTGCCCGTTGAGATGATTACGCGCTTGCCGGAGCGGATTACCGGGAGTAAATACGCCAGCGTTTTTCCCGTACCGGTGCCAGCTTCGGCGATCAGATGCCGCTTTTCTGCGAGAGCTTCTTCGACGGCTTGCGCCATCTGCAGCTGTCCGCGGCGGAATTCGTATGCGGGATGGCTCTTCGATAAAACGCCGCCGGGCGCAAAGAATTGGTAGAGAGAGAATCCAGCAGTGGACGCGGCATGAGAGGAGGACGGCACAGAGTCTCTATAATAGAGTTGTCGGTTCTCAGTTGTCAGTTCTCGGTTTTCCACTGAATCAGTGAAGCAAACTCCTTACAACAATTCGAATGCTTTGCCGCTCCTCGCTATCGTGGGCCGTCCCAACGTTGGCAAATCTACGCTGTTCAATAAGTTGACTGGGTCGCGGCGCGCCATTGTTGGCGATGAACCTGGGATCACTCGCGACCGGCTTTATGGCGAGGCGGAGTGGCGTGGGCATGCATTTCGTGTGGTCGACACGGGCGGCATCGTTCCTGAGGATAAGGAGTTTATCCCGGCGGAAATTTTCCGGCAGGCTAAGGTCGCGCTCAAGGAAGCGGTTGGAATCATTATGGTCGTGGATGCGCGGACGGAGTTGGCTGGGCCTGATCGTGAACTGATACGACAGCTTCAGCGCATGGGAAAGCCTCTTTTCCTGGCCGTGAACAAAGTCGACAGCGACAAGCAGGAATCGCTGGTTGGCGAATTTCACGAGTTGGGCATTCGGGAAGTGTTTGGGATCTCGGCTGAGCATGGGCGCGGGATTGACGATCTGCTGGACGCGGTGCTGCCTTTGCTGCCGGCAGAGCAAACGCCTTTAACCGCGGAGATCGCTGAGGAGCCCGCGGGGGTCGCGGAGAATGGCAAAGCATCTGCGAATGGCGAACAGCCAACAGCGAACGACGAAGGGGTGACAACTGACGACGCTCCTCCTCACGAAATTAAAGTCGCCATCATCGGACATCCCAATGTCGGCAAATCTACGCTGCTGAATCAGCTTACTGGAGTCGATCGAGCGATCGTCTCACCTGTGGCCGGCACTACGCGAGATTCTATTGACGAGGTCATCGAGTACAAGGGCCGCAAAATTCGCTTCATTGATACGGCGGGTATTCGGCGCAAAGGCAAGACTGAACTGATGGCCGAGAAGCTTTCGGTGGTCATGGCGCGCAAGAATATCGAAAGCTCGGACATTGTGCTGTTCATGGTCGATGCGACTGAAGGCGCCAGCGGGCTGGACGCGAACATCGCGGGCTACGCGCATGAGAGCGGGCGCTCGGTGATTATTCTCGTCAACAAATGGGATCTCATCATGAGCGGCGAGAAGCGCGCCATCAGCCAGTCGAAGGCGGCGCGCATTCAGGATGCGAAGCGGCCGCAGGACCGGAAGCTTTATGAAGAGCGACTGCGCTATGGGCTGAAGTTTTTGAGCTATGCGCCCGTGCTTTTTATCTCCGCGCATACGGGCAAGGGCACGGAGAAGATTCTGCCGATGATCGAGAAGGTGGCGGCGGAGCGGCGAAAACGCATTTCGACCTCGGAGATGAACCGCTTCGTGAAGAAGATCGATTTCGATCGCGCGTCGGTGCCGATGGGCAAGCGCGTAAAGAGTTATTACATGACGCAGGCGGGGGTGGCTCCGCCGACGTTTGTGTTGTT
>JBAWBE010000549.1:0-1641 GCA_049589635.1 Terriglobales bacterium | reverse complement strand
TCATGTAATAGCTTGCGCTGCCCAGGCCTTTATAACTGTAGATTGGGCCTCGGTGATCTCCTTCGCAGGTGTGGTTGTAGACAACATCCAGCACAATGGCGATCCCCGCCTCATGAAACGCCTTCACCATATTCTTGAATTCTAGCTGCTGTTGCCCATGATCACGGTCGCTCGAGTACTGCCCGTGGGGAGAAAAGAAGTTCAAAGGCATGTAGCCCCAGTAGTCTCCTTCCTGCGGATCGCGTTGGAATACTGGCATCAATTCGACCACCGTCACGCCGAGATCTTTCAGATAAGGGATCTTGTCGACCAGGCCGGCATATGTCCCTTGCCGCGACGGATCTACACCCGAGTTGGGGTTCTCGGTGAAACCTCGGAGGTGGAGCTCGTAAATGATCGCATCGGCCTCATGACGCGGCGGTTCGGAATCCTCCCAATCAAACTCCGCCCGATGGCTCATCAACACCCCGAGCGGCGCCCTTCCTGCATTCGATCCTTCCCGCATGGCCGCGGTACGGTCAAACTCGGGTGGAAAGAAAACAGCTTTTGCATACGGGTCGAGCAGGACCTTCTGCGGGTCGAAGCTGTGAATACCAAATAAATCCTCTCCCGCCACCGAGTACGCATAGTAGCGGCACTCGCCAATTTCTGCGATCGGAATCCGGCAATGCCAGACGTGTCCGGACTTGTTCCGCAAGAAGTCGAAGCGGTAGACGAATGCCGGAACCACCAGATCGGGCGGAGCGTGGAACAACAACGTCACGCTTTCTGCGTGTTCAGCGCAGATGGCGAAATTGAAGGCCTGCTCCTCCTCCATCCAAGTGGACCCTAGCGGCAAAGGGCTGCCCTCGACCTGCTCCCAGGTCCGGGTTTTCATCAGTTCGCGGTGGACGATCGGGCGCGTGCCACCGAGCGTCGAGCTTAACTGTTGCATTGCAGGTTTCATACTGCCTCGCTTAACAAAGAGCGTTGTTTACGATCTGCTCGGCCTCGCTGAGGATTTCATGGAGATGCGACGCGCTCTGGAAGCTCTCCGCGTAGATCTTGTAGATGTTTTCGGTCCCGGAGGGCCGGGCCGCGAACCAGCCGCTTTTCGTGACGACTTTCAGTCCGCCGATGGGAGCTTGATTGCCTGGTGCCCGGGTGAGCTTGGCGGTAATCGGCTCGCCTGCCAATCCCGACTCCTTGACTGAGTCCGGAGTGAGCGCGGAAAATTTTCGCTTTTGCTCAGGAGTCGCGGGTGCGTCGATGCGCGTGTAATAGGGGGTGCCAAACTCTGCCGTGATTTCCTGGTAGTGCTGGCCAGGATCCTTGCCTGTTCGGGTCGCAATCTCGGCGGCCAGCAGGACCATGATCAGCCCATCCTTGTCAGTGGACCACACCGTGCCGTCTCGGCGAAGAAAGCTTGCTCCTGCGCTCTCTTCTCCTCCAAAGCAGCAGGAGCCGTCGATGAGGCCCGACACAAACCACTTGAACCCAACCGGGACTTCACGCAACTCACGGCCGAGTTTTTGTACCACACGGTCAATCATGCTGCTGCTCACCACGGTTTTTCCAACCGCAACCGTCGGACGCCATTCGGGCCGATGCGTCACGAGATAACGAATGGCCACGGCGAGGTAGTGGTTCGGGTTAATCAGG
>JBAWBE010000548.1:0-2222 GCA_049589635.1 Terriglobales bacterium | reverse complement strand
AATCTCCGGCATCGCAAATCATGCGAGTCCTATTCCGAGACTATGACCTTGCTCCTCTTCAGAAGGTTGTGTTCCTCGCGCCGACACTGGTTCGGTCTTGGGTGAAGTCGGCTGCTGCTCCACCTCTGTCGCTGTACGCTGGGAACTTTCGCGGCTGAGGCTGCGGGAGAGCTTGCTAGCATCATTCGTGTAAATGTGCACATCGTGTTGAGCCCGCGAAACAGATACGTATGCGAACCGGTCGTTAACCAACAGCTCGCTTTGCTCGGTGTCTACGTGGATTAGGACCCGCCGCGCAGTCTGTCCCTGGCTGCTGTGGCTGGTCACTGCGTATCCATGGTCAAGGTGCGGATGCTCGCGGATGTTGAATCGAATGTGAAGGCCTGAGTCCATTCGGATTTCGAGATTGCCGGAATGGCTTACTTGGTGGATCGTGCCGAGTTCTCTGTTCGCAACCTGTAGTTCCTTCGACGGAGCCGTGAACTGAATGCGGTCCCCTTGTGAGAATTCGCGCTGAACTTCTTGGTATACGGCCACACCCGACAGCCGTCTCGGATCGTAGGTCTGTTGTGTTCCATTCTCGCGCTCGATGGTGATACGGTTTTCGCGGGCGTCCACCGAATCCACTCGCACGTATTCGCCAGGGCCGATCCTCAAAACCTTACTCCCACGGGTGTACCGAACCAAGTCCCCCTCATCGTATTGAGCGGCCCACTGTCGATCTGCGCCGGTCATCTCATTTCGTGAGTCGAGCACTCGGAGTTTGTGTTCTTCCGGATTCACGTCCCCGCGGGCTTGCATTTCACGGTGGATCAGAGTGTTCAGCTCGCGTCGGGACTCATTGTCGGGTGAAATGACCAGCGTGCCTTGAGGCTCTCGCGCGTATTCACGGGCGATTGCACCTAGCCTCTCCTCGCGGACCACAATCTCATGCACGCGGCCCTGCTGGTCGAGATTCGCTACGGCTCCGTGAACATCCCCGCGGGCAAGCTGTTCGACAGCCTCCTTAAGTTCGGGTTCCTTCTGCCTAACGACATCATGCAGACGTGCAGTGTGCATCCCCGCCTCTTGTAGCTGCCGATAGGGTCTGCCCGCTTCTACCGCCTCATGTTGCCGCTTGTCACCGACCAAAAGCACACGGTCGCCGCCGTCCAACCGATGTAGAAGCTCGTTCATCTGCTTCGTGCTCGCGAGACTCGATTCGTCGAGGACGTAAAGCCTCTTCTCTCCGCCATCGGGTTGCCCGCCTCGGGCCAGATGACGTTGCAAGGTGCCTGATTCGATGCCTGATTCTGCCAATTTCTGCGCGGCGCGCGACGTTGGTGCAAGCCCGAACACCTTATAGCCCTCATGCTCGGCAGCTTCGCGAACCGCAGCCAGAGAAGTGGTTTTGCCAGCGCCCGCTACGCCCTCAAGCCCGGTGATTTTGTCGTGGCTCGTCAAAATCTGCTCAACCGCTGCACGTTGGCTGGTGCTCAAGTGTGGATGCTTCTCCTCGATGTGACGCCATGTTTCGGTACTGATCAACGGATTGTCCAGATTCTGTCCTCTTCGCATCTCGGCGACGTTGTCGCGCTCATAGCCGATCATCTGTTCAGTGGTGAACGCGCGAGCTGGCGACTTGCTTTCTACTTCAATCAGGTCACCCGACTGGACACGCTTGTCGAATCGCTCTCGCATCTCGGCGAAGGTCGCCTCGCCCATCGAACGTTTCAGAGCATCGCGCATCAGCTCGCGCTCGTCTGTGACTGCGTGGCGCTCTAGATTCTTCTCTTGCGCATAGGTAAGGGCCGATTCTAGGTGCTGATGCTTCCGCGGCTGCTCTTGTTCGACTCGCCGTTCATGGGCTGCGCGGATGACTTGTTCGGGCTGCTGACCGAACTGCGCGGCCAGGTCTCGGTGCTGTCGCTGCATCTCTGCGTGCGTGATGGCCGGCAGTTTGTCGTCACGCGTCTGATGCGCAGCGATTTGCGCCGCGCCCGCGCCTCTTACGCCTTGTTGTTCGAGGTATGCCTGGATTTGCTGACTCCGTGGACTGGAGGCGTCCAGATACTCTCGCGTATATCCGCTGATCTCCGGCTGGCCGCTCCTCCCCCTTTCAATCTCACATCCCTGATCCTTTAGCCGCACCGCCAGCTCTGAGCGATAGATCGCAGTTGCATATTGCTGAGAACGGTACAGTTCGTGCGGTTGCAGAGCCCGCCATTGTCCGTTTTGTGTTT
>JBAWBE010000547.1:0-13455 GCA_049589635.1 Terriglobales bacterium | reverse complement strand
CACCGAAGCGATGCCGCATCCGCGACGTAGTGTGGTACCGGATAGCTTCGAGGTCATCGTTCTGGAGCGGTAGCGAAGGAAGTGATTATCTCTACGCCTGGCCGTAGGTCTGTCTTTACCAGGCTTGACCGCGCCCGGTGTTGGCCACGATCTTCCGGAGCCATTCGGGGGACTCGGTACGAGCGTTCATCTTCTTTGCTCCCCGAAACGCGGCCTGCGCTTCGGCTAGCGTCGCGCCAATCGCGAAGGAGAAATTTGTTCCCTCAAGCGTTTGGATCCGGCCTTCTGCGTAGAGCTGAAATGGTTCTCTGAAAATCTGGCTCGCTTGGGAAAGCTTGGATTGCAATTCGTCGAGGGATTCTCCCTTGCACCAAAATTCGTCTCCCTGGGTGTGGTAGGCGTCGAGTCCAACGCTGACCAGGATCTTGGCAACTCTCCGTAAGAGCATATCGCCGGCAATGTGGCCGTACGACTCATTAAAAACTTTCATCAGATCGACGTCTGCGATCGCTACAAACTGGCTCGCTGCTCCATCATCAAACGCCGCACGGTTTGGTAATCCAGTAAGAGCTGAGACCAAGACGACGCGCCTGATAGGTTCCGTAATCTGCACAGCCGGCTGCACGCCGCGATGGAGGGAGATGGTAGCTTTTGCGTCTTCCAGATTCGAAGAGATTCCACTCTTGACCAGGAACGCGGCAAGAAAACCAGGAGAGCGCGAGATGCCGTACTTGCAGTGGACCAGAATTCGTTCGCGTTTGTCGGTTTGTTCCTGGAGCCATGCCAATGCTTCTCGCACATGATCGGGAGTGATGAGGCCTGTATCGGGGGCGGGAATCCACTTGTAGGCTTTGCCGGGATGTTTCGCAGACTCGTCTTGCCCCGGGGGCTGATAAGCATCGGGGCCGCGAACGTTGAGGATGGCGGTGATCTCTTCTGGATTGCTATGGACCAAATCGTCAGCGTCTTGCTGACCGCCGAGCCACAGGTTGTTAATGATGTGGTCCATAAGCGGAATCAGAATCGGGAGCAAAACAAAACGCCCCAAACTCAAAAAGAGTCATGGGACGTTCGGCCAAAGCAGCCCTCCCCCGAAGTCTGCTCCTTAAACAGAGTAAGGCCGCGGCTGCCATCTGGGAATGGCTCGGATGGGCTATTTGAACGGACTGCACTGAAAACAATGGGTTTATGCTGCACGACTCCCCCACGGACTCTTTATTTAGTACGATGCTCGCAATGGATAGCCATTTCGTTCGACGTCTTCTCCTTATTGTTGTCTTCTCAATCGTCGCTTCCCCGCTGATTCCGGCCGCGGCTCAATCAACTTCGTTCCAGTATTTCAGGCTTGGCAATAAAGACGACGCTCAAACTCGCCCGAGCGGCGGAACTGCCATGATGGGCGGAGGGACTGATCTGGATGAGGCATTTCGGTGGCTTTGCGAGAAAGGCAGGGGTGGCGACTTTCTTGTTCTGCGCGCGAGTGGAGATGATGCCTACAACGATTATGTGAACAAGTTGTGCAAGCTGAATTCGGTGGCGACGCTGATTCTGCCGGACCGCGCGTCGGCGGAAGACCCGGCAGTGGTTGAGATCATGAAGAAGGCTGAGGTCATTTTCATTTCCGGCGGAGATCAGGCGCATTACATTCGGGCATGGAAAGGCACGCCGGTCGAAGAGGCGATCAATGCGCATGTAGCGGCGGGCAAACCGATTGGCGGTACGAGCGCCGGACTCGCGGTGCAGGGTGAATTCGTCTATGGAGCACTGGGCGATAAGCCGGACGACAACGATCTGGCTTCGACTGATGTTCTACCCAATCCTTATTTCGATCGCGTGACGTTGGAGCGCGGCTTCCTGAAGATTCCGCACCTTGAAAATCTTCTGACCGATTCACACTTTGCCAAACGCGACCGCATGGGGCGTACGTTGGGGTTTCTCGCTCGAATCATGCAAGATGGCTGGTCGAAGTCACCGCGTGAAGTTGCTGTCGATGAAAAGTCCGCGGTGCTGGTCGAGCCCGATGGTAAAGGAATGGTCGTCGGAAGCGGGAAGGGCGCGTATTTTCTGAGGCCCACGCACAAACCAGCAGTGTGCAAGAAGGATCAGCCCCTGACGTTTCGCAAAATTCGCGTCTATCGCGCTGGCGCTGGCTCTCACTTTGATTTGGTGCATTGGAAAGGCGTTGGCGGGAACGATTATCTCCTCTCCGTGGAGAGCGGGAAAATTCAGAGCACACAGCCTGACCACGGGATTTATTGAGAGCGGTTTCAACTTGTTTCAACCTGGCGCGAGGAATCTGAATCATCTCTTGCGAAACGACCGCTGAAGCCTTAGACTTCACCCGCATCCGTTTTCAAGAAGTTGCACCGCATCGATTTTCGTCATGAAGAAGAGATTCGATTCCGGTTGCTGGGCCCATTCCTCTCTAGGAGTTCGTTTCCTGGTCGATGCCGGCAAACTTGAAGCCGGTCTCTGATTTGCTTCTGATTTACTTTTCTCCCCTCGCACAAAATTTCGGGAACACAGGAGCCTGCCGTGAAGACTTTCCGTCTGCTGGTGTGCGCAGTAGTGTTTGTAATGGCCTCAGCATCATTCGTCATAGGCCAAACCTCGCAAGGTCGAATTCTAGGAACGGTCACCGACCCGTCTGGCGCCGTGGTTTCGAGTGCGATCGTCACGGTCACAAACACCGCGACCGGCGTATCGCGAAAATCGACCTCCTCTTCGGCAGGCGATTTTGTAGTGCCGGAACTGGAGGCTGGGCCATATTCGGTCAAGGTCCAATCCAAAGGCTTCGCGACAATTGAACGCACGGGCGTTCATCTGGAAGTCGCCAAGGACGTGCGGGTCGACGTGCAACTGAAACCGGGCACGGAGACCGAAGTGATGACCGTGAGCGGAGAGGCTCCGATTATTGATACGACAAGCGACGTGCTTGGCGAAACATTTTCCAACGAAGCGATCAACGAGCTGCCGCTCCAGGGGCGCGACTTTCAAAATCTGGTGATTTTGCAGCCGGGGATTCAGCGCGAGCCGGGCGGCGGATTTCTTTCGATCACGGCTAACGGAAATCGGCCGGAGGAAAACAACTTCATTATCGATGGCATCGACGACAACGACGCATATTACGGCACGACAGTGATTAACGCGGAGGGCGTGGAAGGGACGCCAGCGACCATTCTTCCCATTGACGCGATTCAGGAGTTCAACATTCAGTCGAGCCCCGAGGCCGACTACGGCTGGAAGCCGGGGGCGATTATCAACGTTGGAATTAAATCTGGGACAAATATGTTCCACGGGTCCACCTACTACTTCAACCGCAATAATGCGGACGATGCGCGCAACTGGTTTAATCCAGTCATCGCGGGCGATCCTGAGGACAGCAGAGTTTCCGCCATCAATCTGCATCAATTCGGAGCGTCGGCGGGCGGACCGATCATGAAGGACAAGCTATTTATTTTTGGCAATTATGAGGGAATACGTTCCAAGGTCGGAAATCCGCTTCAAGTGGTCGCTCCGGTCTCGGTTCCGATCGGTGATCCGTCGACGAGTATTGCGGATGCGATGGCGGAGTGCACGCCCAATTGCAGCCCGATCAGCGTCGCACTTGCCGCTTACCTGCCATACAATCCCGGACCTTCCCCCGACATGTTTACGGACTTCAACAATCTCAACCGGGGCGACAACGGAATTATGAAGGTGGATTACACCTTTTCGCAGAAGCACAGTTTTTCAGTGGATTATTTCATCGGCGACAGTCTGCAAACGGAAGAGGATGTAACCGTGCTCAATCCGATGTTCCTGTCGCAGGCAAAAACGCGGGCTCAGGTGCTTGGCGGCGCATGGCTGTGGGCGCCCAATTCGCGGTTCACCAACCAGTTCCACATTGGATATAACCGGTTTTGGCAGCAGGTCTATGTTGCCGACCACAATTTGAATCCCGATAGCGTGGGCATCAACACGGGCGTCACCAACCCCACAGACTTCGGCCTTCCCGAGATCCGCGTTTCTGGGTTCACCAGCCACACGGTCGGCGGGAATGGGAGCTGGCCGCTTTACACCACCCCGAACCAGACATTGCAGTTCACGGACAATGCCAGCTACATCAGAGGGAAACATTATCTGCGCTTTGGCGGAGAGGTGCGCACGGGGAGTACGGACAACCTACGTGACACCTACGGGCCGGGATACGCGAGATTCGACTACTCTGGACCCGAAAACTCGCCCCTGGAGAATTTCGTCTTCGGATATCCCGATTATGGCTACGTCGCAGTCGGCGATAGTCATCGCTATGTGAGCCAGACATCGGTTGGCGGCTTTATCCAGGATCAATGGCGGATGAAACCTCGCTTCACGCTGAATCTCGGCCTTCGCTATGACGTGACATTACCCATCCATGAGCGTCACGACCTTCTGGCGAACTTCGACCCTTCCGTGGGTATGGTTCAGGTTGGCAAACAGATTAGTTCGCCATACGACACGGACTACAAAAACTTTGCGCCGCGCGTCGGCTTTGCGTGGGATTTGTTCGGCGATGGAAAAACGGTGCTTCGAGCTGGCGCAGGAATCATTTACGAAATTCCACACATTTCCGTTTTTATCGGACAGAACAACACCGAGGCGCAGGGACTGGCACTGATTCCTACGGGACTTACCTTGACCGACATCAATGGAAACCCACTGCCGTCGCCCGGGACGATCAATGCGACGACGCTGAGTTTTGCGCCCGGGCTAACCCAGCTGGCCGACAACTGGCAAGCCGGCGGCCCTATCTTTGGGAATCTTTCTCCGAGCGCCGTGAGTTGCTCGTACGATCCCAATGACGATGTTTACAATCCATGTCCAATTTTTGGAGTGAACCACAATATCAAGACGCCCTACGTCACTAATTGGAACTTGAATCTGGAGCACACGCTTTGGCAAGACGCCGGCATAACGATGGCTTATGTGGGTACGAAAGGCAACCGCCTGTACAGTATTCGCGACATCAACCAGAACGTTTATGCAAATGACTTTTTGGGAGATGAACAATCGGGACGCCCGTACGTAAATCAGTTTCCTTATCTGAGCTACATTGACATGCTCGGAAACGGGGACAACTCGATCTATCATGCGCTCCAGGTCACCCTGAAACAGCGCACGCATAAAGGCTTGTACTTTGTCTCCGGATACACGTGGGCGCATTCCATCGATGATTCGAGCGGCAATCGTCAGTTTAATATCCAGGACAGCACGAACCCAGGCGCCGAGCGGGGGAACTCGGATCACGACATCCGTCATCGTTTCACGATCGCAACCACTTATCAGCTACCTTCGCGGCCCGGTCATGGCCAAATGCTGCAAGGCTGGGGACTGAACACGATTTTCACGGCGGAAACCGGCGAGCCTCTATTCTTCTACGACGACGGTGACGATATCAGCGGAACGGGCGAGTTCACCGATCGCTGGAATTTCACGGGTAATCCATCCGCGGTGCATTGGACCAAACCGCCGGCAGAGTTGCCGTTTTTTGCCTATGACGGGACGCCGGGCAGCACCAATCCGGCGTGCGATGCAGTTGCCTCGCAGGGTCAACTACAGAGCTATGGCTGTTTTGCAGGGAACGGTTGGGCGATGACGCCTCCGGAACCCGGAGAGTTCGGCAACATGAGACGAAATGTTGTTCGTGGGCCGGCGTATGTGGACTGGGATTTTTCGGTGATTAAGACCTTCAAGTTCCATGAGCGCCTTCACCTCGAAGCACGTGCTGAGTTCTTCGACATCCTCAACCATCCGAATTTTGCGGGCGTCGATACCGACCTCATCGACGGCTACCAACCGGGAGGCACCACGGGCCAAGCACAGTACACGACTGATATTGCGGCGTCCAATCCGGTTCTTGGTTCGGGAGGAGCCCGGCACATTCAGTTTGGACTGAAGTTCATCTGGTAAGCGAAGGTCAGTCCACAAAATAAGACGGCGGGCCCGAGCACGGAAGAGCAAAGAGTGAAATGGGCGAGTATTCGATCAGTTCTTTGTTCTTGTTTTTATTAGTGTCTTTCGCGCTCGTTCGGCGCGCTCGGTAATTTGGCGGCCGAGAGCGGCTTCGGGATAGCCCTTCATGCGCGGTTCAAAATCGTGAAGTAGTTTTTCTGCTTCGGCTGAGTGGCCCTCGGCGGCCAAGGCGGCGCCGAACGCGATCTCGGGCTCTGCGATCTGCCAGGCTGTGAGCGGGAATGGCACGGCGTGAATCTCTGCGACTGCTTGCCGTAGCAGCGTCTCCGCTTCGGTGATCTTGCCTTCGTCGATGAGCGCTTCGCCGAGCCGGGTTTCGGCGGAGATGATCGCCGGATGTCCTGCCGATAATTCTTTCTTGCGAATCTCGAGCGCCTCGCGGAGCAACGGCTCAGAGCCTGCCGGGTCGTGCTGCAACGATCGAAGCAGAGCGACATTAATTAATGACGCCGCCATGTCCGGAGTTTCATTTCCGCCCAGCTTTTGACGCATCTCCAGCGCCTGCCGCTCCAGTTGCTCGGCGTCAGAATAGTTACCTTCGTCCGCGCGCAGCAGTCCGAAATTGGCGAGCATCTTGGCCAGACCCCAACTGCTTGGGCCCTTTTCCTGTCGATAGATCGCAATCGCCTGCTGATACGCCTGGTCGGCGGCTTTGTAGTCGCCCTCTTCGTCGAGCATGCGCGCCCAATTATTCAGCGCTCCGGCGGTGCTGGCAGTCTTCTTTTCAGGCCAGCCGCGCACCTCGAGATTCTCTTTCAGAAATGGCTCAGCCGTCGCCCAGTCACCTTTCTCCATGAAGATGAACCCCAAATTGTTGAGCGGATAGCCAAGGTCGGGATGCCCAGGGCCATTGATCTTGCGCCGAAGATCGAGCACTTGGCGGTCGACCGTCTCAGCAGCGGAAAGATCGCCGGCATCGATGAGGGTGCCGGCGAGGTTGTGCAAGCTGTTGGCGTAGTCTGGGCTGTCCGCGCCTTCGGCTTTTTCGGTGATCGCCAACGATTCGCGCAACAACTGCGCGGCCTCGCTGAAGCTTCCCTTTCTCTCGAGGACCAGCGCCAGATAACTGTCGGTAGTGCCGCGAGCGGCGTCGGAAGCGGAAGGTGATCGCCTAATTTCAAGCGCACGCCGCAATATGCTTTCCGCTTCCTGGTTCTGATCCTCCAGATACAAACATTCGCCGAGGCTGGTCAGGCTCTCGCCGACTAACGGGTCCGTGGGTCCGAGTTTGGCCTGGCGAATGGCGAGTGCTTTGCGGAACAGCGGGTCGGCTCGCTTGTAGTCGGTTTCCAGGCGGACCGTGTTCGCGAGGGCGGCGAGGGTCTCGGCCGTATCGAGACTGGAATCGCCGAGAGTTTGGCGACGCAAGTCGTAGGCGCGCTGCAACACGGCCTCCCCTTTCGCGTAGAGCCCCATGCTGGAGTAGGCGCGGCCGATGTTGTCGAGCAATCGTGCCTGCAATTCCGGCTCACCCGCGAATTCGGTATCGACGCGTTTGGCTCCGGCGTCCAGAAGATCGGGTCCGGAGATTGATTTCCCGCGAGCCTGTTCGGGAGTAGTCGCCTGAAAGATGCTGTTTAAAAATTGAGCTTCGCGCTCGGCGGCCAAGCGTTCGCGCTGGGCTTTGCGAGCCAGTATGCCCATTCCGACGCCGAACCCGACGAGCGCCAGGGCGACAATCACCGTGGCCACGAAAGCTGCCCTATGACGTTGAATGAATTTGCCGGAGCGATAGCCCCACGCGTCGGTGCGAGCACGCACTGGATATCCGCTCAAGAATGCCTTTATATCGTCGGCAAATTGTCCGACAGAAACGTAGCGGCGCGCCGGTTCCTTGCGCATTGCCATTAGAACGATGTTGTCGAGATCGCCGCTGAGTTTGCGGGCGGCGTCGGGCGGAGCCGATCCTGGGTGCGCCCTCCAAGCCAAGCTGGGTGCGGTGGGCGTCTGTTCGCAAATCATCCTAGCGACTTCAATGGGGCTGGTCGTCCAGAGGTGAAACGGCTTGGTGCCGCAAAGCAATTCGTACAGAAGCACGCCGAGAGCATAGACATCGGTCGAAGTCGTAATGCTTTCGCCGCGCACCTGCTCGGGGCTGGCATACTCGGGCGTCATCATGCGGTCGACGGTGCGGGTTTGCGCAGCTTCGGTTCCGTCGGGGATGAGCAGTTTTGCGATTCCAAAATCGAGCAGCTTCGGCGCGCCTTCGGAATTGACGATGATGTTGCCGGGCTTAATGTCGCGGTGAACGACGAGATGTTTGTGCGCGTACTCAACAGCACTGCATACTGTGCAGAAGAGCTGTAGCCGGGCTTCTGTTCCTAGCTTGTTTCGATTGCAGTACTCGTCGATGAAAGCGCCATCAACATATTCCATCACCAGGTACGGCACACCGTTGTCGACGCCACCGTCAAGGAGGCGCGCAATGTTGGGGTGATTGAGATCGGCGAGAATCTGGCGCTCGGCGCCGAAACGCAGGAGCATGCGCTGGGTTTGGGCGAATCCGGAATGCAGTAACTTGATGGCGACCCGTTGCCGATAGGCAGCATCGGCGCGTTCCGCCAAGTAGACGCGGCCCATGCCGCCTTCGCCAATCACGCGCAGTAATCGGTAGGGGCCAATCTGATGGCCAAGGATTTCGTCTTTCTCGTCCTCGTCCAGCGTGTGAGCAGCGGCCTCGACTCGATTTTTAAGGAAGCCTAACGTTTTGCCGGAGGCATCGAGGAGCGACTGCACTTCGCTTTTGAGACCCGGGTCGCTGTCGCAGGCCTGATCGAGAAAAGCGTCGCGTTCGGCGGGAGTGTGCTCGAGCGCAGCGTAAAAGAGCGCTTCAACCTGCTGCCAGCGATTGCCTGCGTGAGCTGCCATCAGATCGCCTCTCGTTTGCCATGCACGGCTCTGCCATGCACTGCCCTGGTCTTACGCGCTGCCTTGGCCGAGTTCCCGATAAAGCCACGCTTTGGCAAGGGTGAGCTCGCGATGCACAGTGGCGGGAGAAATTTTCAAAGCGGCAGCGGCTTCATCATAGGTGAGTCCGCCGAAGAACAGTAGCTCGATTAAGTCGCTCTTTCGCTGATCCTGCGCGGCCAGGAGCTTCATGGCGTCGTCGAGTTCTATGATCCCGCGGTCAGCCTGCGGGCCGATCACGATCGCCTCGTCCAAGGGAACTTTGTCGAACTCGCCGCCGCGCTTCTGCCGGTTTTTCGTTTTCGCGTGGTCGACGAGGATGCGCCGCAGCATGCGCGCCGAGACGGCATAAAAATGAACGCGATCTTGAAAAGTGACATCGGAATCAACGAGCCGAAGATAGGCCTCGTGAACGAGAGCGGTGGCGCGCAAAGTGTGATCGGGACGCTCGGAGCGAAGACAATTAGAAGCCAGCTTATGGAGCTGCTCGTAGACGATCGGCATCAACTGATCGAGCGCTGCCTTGTCGCCGTTGCCCCACTGCTGGAGGAGATCAGTTACGAGCTGGCGATCTGGCATCATGTATGCCGCTCTTTCATCGTAACTTTCACCGCAACTTTCACTCTAACTTTCACCGTAACTTTCACCGCGAAATCGAATGGGGCTAACTGTTAGGACTCTACTTATGGGCAGCCATTATAAATGTGCAGAGCCGATTTGCCGGAAATCGCGCCTGTGCGTTTCTGGTGCATTGTGACATGGGCAATGTCGCGAGGATAGTTCCCCGCAACGTGCTTCCGGCAACTCTTGCCTGCGTCGGAGGCGGCATGATTTGCCGGAACTGCGGCCGACGGCGCGCGATCGTTCTGCAAACTCCACAAAACACACGGATCGGCTGAATCGCCGGAATGGACGCGAGCGTGCTCTTGTCGTTATGTCGGAAACGTTTGGTGGAAATCCGTGACGCGGCTCGAAACTGAAGTCTGCGGCGGACGAATCCACGAGCGGCGATCCGGTGGCATTCAGAGTCCATTTCCAGAGTGAGGAAGAAGTGAGGGAGATATGTCCATCTCGGCAATCAGCAACTTATTCAGCAACAGTCAAGCTGGCGCCTCGTCGTATCAGCTCCAGAATTCGCAGTTCCAGCAGCTTGGCAAGGATCTGACGTCCGGCAATTTGTCGGCCGCGCAGTCGGACTTCACCACTTTGCAGCAAGCCATTTCTCAGATTCCCACCGGCGGCTCGTCACCGACGACGTCGAATCCTGTGACGCAGGCTTTTCAGCAGCTCTCCAACGACCTCAAGTCGGGAAATCTGTCGGGGGCAAAGCAGGATTATTCGAACATTCAACAGGATCTCAGCAGCCGAACCGGCCTATCGCACTTTCACTTTCAACGCGCCGCGGGCGTCGGAAGTGGGGGAAGCCAAAGCACCTTGATGCAGGACTTGAATCAGCTCGGGCAGGATCTATCGTCATCGACCTTCATGTCCAGCAATTTGAGCGCGGCGCAGCAAGCGTATGGCGCGCCGATGCAGGCCTTCGACCCGGTTACGACAGCCGGCCTTGGCACGGGGCTGCAAGCTGGATCTGAAGCAACCGCTTCCGACATGGCGCTGTCGTTTATGGCTTAAAAGCGTATGGCTTGAAGCACATGGCGAAGGCGCGCATGGCGTAGGAGCGATTGATCTCCTTTGCTTAAGATCGGCTTAAGACCGACGAAATTAAAGGCGCGGGTCTGATCCCCCGCGCCTTTGCATTCGATCTTGCTTGCTCGATTAGTGCATCCTGGCTTAGCGCATCCTGGCCGCTTCAATGGACTCGTGAAGCTCGTGCTCGGCGGCGCGCAGATGTTCTTCGGCCTTTGCGCCATGTCCGGCCATATCGTAATGATTGGCGGCGCGGGCGCGGTCCATCTCTGCCATCGCTTCCTCAACATGCTTGTGGGCTCTTTCGAGATCCTGCCAGTCGTGGACTTTCTGAGCCACGGCGACTCCGGCGGCAAACGACAGACACACGCAAAGTATTGAAATTACTAGCTTCTTCATTGAATTTCCTTTCGCACGAGGGATTACTTTCGCGAAACACGCAAGAGCAATTCTCTTCAACGCCGCGGCCGAAGTCAAAGAAAAGGCGCAGCGGATCGTGTTACTTCAGTGTCATTTTGGATTCGTCCCTCGGCCATGGCTGCGGGCAGATTCCGGTCCGATTGGCGGAGGATCTGACCTTGCGGCGGCGATGATTTTTGTCCGCGGTGAGACCAAAACACAGGCTCCGAGCTGAGTTTAACGCCCGAAATTGCAGTGTTTGATTCCCTACTTTGATGTACGACAGGCGGCGCAATGGGCCGATTTCGCTGCTATGATTAGGCTATCTTTTCTGAGTAAAATCAGGTCCGACTAAATCAGGGATTTAATAGTTTCGAGGGGAAAATGTCTGAAAAACCCAATGTCACATTGCCCGCAACGGTCGAGAAAATCATCAAATCGCCCGATCCGAGAATGCCGGAAAAGGCGCAGATTAATATCGAACGTGGCGCGGAGCCTCTGTATCAAGAAATCCGCATTGAAAACACCTTGAAGGATTCGCAGGGCCGGGACGTAAAGCTCAAAGAAGGCGCCAAGGTGGACGTTAAGGTGGAAGCACACGATTCGGGAGTGATTCGCAAGGACGGATGAGGGACACTTTTCCCTCGTCTTGGGTTTCACGCACTCCTCGGCTGCACTATTTTTCGTTCGAGCTGTTTTCGTTCCAGATGTCTTCGTTCCAGCCTTGCTTCCGCTCGCAACAGTATTTGACGGCCGCTCGAATTGACCTTTCGTAATTTTCCTCGAAGTCTGCGTTGCGTTTTAATAAACTGGCTACTCGCTTTGGAACCCAGCCATGAATTATTTGGGCGCATGTCTGCTCGTACAACTGTCTCTCGCATTCGGAATGGCCGGTCTTCTATGGCCTGACAAACTCATGCCTCTTTTTGATGTATTGATGTTCCCGTGGGCGGCCAGTTATCGAATCGTGCGCGCCCATAGCTTTGCCGCTCTCGGTGCCTCGCTTGTCATCCTGATCAAAGTGCTTGCGGTCGGGGCCTGATCGGATCAGAACACTCTCCAAACATAATGCGCCAGGAGTGCAAACAGCAGCAAGACTCCCACGCCACAAATCCAGAATATAAAGTTGGCGGTCAGCTTGGGAGAGTTGATTTCTTTTTTGTCCATGTCTTTGTCCTTTCGTTAAATCGTGTCCTCTCATTAAATGATGAGTGCGTGGCATAAGGGCCCGGATGTAGAACCGGGTGTTTCGGGTGGTGGGAGGAAGCGCGCGGCTGATGCGCCGCCGCGAACCTGGGATTAGAATCTGTCATAGTATTCACGATGTATTCATGATTGCGAGCGAGGTGCCATGCCAACGCAGGGAGAATTAAAACCGGAAGCAGGCGAGCCAACGGCGGCGGAGCACGTCGCGGCGGCCAGCCAGTTGCTGAAGGCTCTACAGGCAAAGATCGGCGAACATCCGGAAATTGGAGAAGCCATCACCAGACTCGAAATGGCGTTGGCGAATCTCGGTGTGCAAACAGGCGGATTTCTGTAGCGCGAGCTGCAATCTTCCGTGGCGTTGGTGGTCGCGTTGCGCTCACTCTCCAGTCAGCCACTTGAACTGCGCGTCGCTCAACGGGACCACGCTCAATCTTCCCTGCCGCACAAGCGGCGAATCTGCGAATAATTTTTGCGCTTTGATTTCGGCCAGCGTCTTCGGCTGGCTGATCGCTTTCCCGACCTTGATTTTCACCAGCGGCGTTTTCGGATCGCTCGGATCGACCGACACCACCGACGCGGTGCCGACTGCGCTCTTCTCGTCGCCGGTGTGATAGATCACCAAGCTCTCGCCTGGCTTCATCTCGCGAAGATGCTTTACGGCGGCAGGATTGGTCACACCGTCCCAGATGGTGGACTTGTCGCGCTCGAGGTTGGCGAAGGAATAGACCGTGGGCTCGGTTTTCAAGAGATAGTTCATGTCCGATTGTACCGAATAGCATCCCGGTAGCGATGCGATTCTCTGTCGACCTCAAATTGCGGATGGCCGGTGCAAAGCACTACCATAGCCTCATGCCTGTAGAAACTGAAGCTCTCGCATCTTCTTATACTCGGATTCGCGCGCCGCGTGGCACTGGGCTCTCCTGCAAAGGATGGCAGCAGGAAGCTGCCATGCGCATGCTTATGAACAATCTTGACGAGGATGTTGCGGAGCGTCCGCAGGACCTGGTGGTTTATGGCGGGACGGGCAAGGCGGCGCGCAATTGGGATTGCTATCACGCGATCGTGCGGGCACTAAAAGCACTTGATAACGACGAGACTCTGCTGGTGCAGTCGGGGAAACCGGTGGGCGTTTTCAAGACGCATGAGTATGCGCCGCGGGTGCTAATTGCGAACTCGAATCTGGTTGGACATTTTTCCAACTGGGAAAAGTTCAACGAACTGGAGCGCGCCGGCTTGATGATGTATGGGCAGATGACGGCGGGCTCGTGGATTTATATCGGGTCGCAGGGGATTGTGCAGGGG
>JBAWBE010000546.1:0-6362 GCA_049589635.1 Terriglobales bacterium | reverse complement strand
GCACGCGGACAGGAGTGTCCGCGCTACACTGGCCACAAAGATAAAGATTAAAGATACGACAAGGGGGCTGAATGAAGACACAGCTGAGACTGACTCTCACGATCACCTTATGCACACTGCTCGCAGTCGGCATTGCGCTAGCTCAGGAAGCGCCCAAGCAGGACAGCGGCGCGAGCGTTACGATCGTTACGGCGGGTGATATCTCGATCACCAGGGCCGCGGACGGAAAAGCCGGCGTCGTGATCAACTTCGGTCCGGGCAAGGCGAAGTCAGGCGACACGCGCATTACAATTTCAGGTCCGTATTCCCTTGACGTGAACGGAGGCGTCAAGGAAGTGAAAGGCCCACAAGGCGTCGAGCTTCATGTGTTGAGTCACGAAGAATTGCGGCTTGAGGCGCCGGAGATCGCTAACTGGGAACATGCCCACAAATTTACGGAGTTCTCGGCGTGCGGCAAAATCCCAACGTTCCCCGGATGCGGCCATCCAGTTTGCGATCAATTCGGCCATCCCAAGGACCAGTGCCGGTATAACAGCGAGTCGGGTTGCGCGTGCGTGGCTCCGGGCGGAGGGCCGTGCGAGACGGCCAGCAGTGTGAGAGGGATGCAAAACAGGGCTACGTTGGCAAAGGATTAGGCTCGATTACCTTTGTTTGTCCTGGATCGTGACTTGAAGATATTCCAGTAGAAACGAACTGTATCCTACGGGAGCAAGCCGCGACAGGTCAGACATCAATGAATTCCAATCCACTCGAACGCCTCAAAGTTCTCATCAACTCCTCGACTTCCATCGTCGTGATGGAGACAGTTGAGGAGCCCCGCGCCGTGTCGCTGGTGCGGCAGGCGTGTTCCGACCTGAACATGGCGGTCTTCGAGTGGACAATCGCCGATGGTCTTGTTCGCTCCGGGTCGAAAGCCTCCGCGGCCTCTGCTCTCCCGAATTACGCCAAGTCCGTCCCGATCCCCCAAGGTAACAGCGAAGACAGCCGCCTCGCTCGCGCCGTTCTCTCGTCCTTCACGAGCGACGTCCCAGCCCAAAAATCTGCCATCTACAACACCACCGATCCGGTCCAGGCCCTCGCCAACATGGAGTCGATGACCGTCGAGGCCGTCTTCATCCTCAAAGACTTTCACCGGCACATGGACAATCCGGTCGTGGTGCGCAGGCTGCGCGATGTGGGGCAAAAGTTTTCGGCGAACCGGCGGACACTCGTGCTGACGGCGCCCTCGATCGACATGCCCCCCGAAATCGCCGGCCTGGTCGAGTTCCTCGATCTGCCGCTCCCCGACGCGGCTCGGCTGCATCAGATCATCCGCGAAACTTATACGCGCATGGCGGAAACGCATACGCTCAAACTTCAGTTGGATTCGCAGGGTGTGGATGCCATGGCGGCGAACTTGCGCGGCTTGACGGAAGAAGAGGCAGAGCGCGCGATTTCGCAAACCGTGGTCGGGCGGCTGGCGTTGTCGGTGGACTGCATCACTGACGTGCTCGACGCCAAAAAGGCATTGTTGAAGCGATCGGAGATGCTGGAGTTTGTCGATACCACCGACACGATGGCGAGCGTCGGCGGATTGGAGAATCTGAAAAAGTGGCTCGAACAGCGCAAGGGATCATCGGATGACGATGCGCGCGAGTTTGGCCTTGAGCCGGCCAAAGGGATCGTCATTATGGGCGTGCAGGGTTGCGGCAAGAGTTTGTGTGCGCGCTCCGTGGCCGGCGAATGGAAGCTGCCGCTGGTGAAGTTCGATACCGCCGCCATTTACGACAAATATATTGGCGAGACCGAGAAGCGCATTCAGAAAGTATTCAAAGTCGCCGAAGGTCTCGCCCCGTGCGTTTTGTGGATCGACGAACTGGAGAAAGTTTTTGCCGGCAGCGGGCCCGATTCGGCCTCGGCGGACGCGGGCGTTTCGTCGCGGCTGCTGGCGTCGTTTCTGTCATGGATGCAGGACCGCAAGGCTCCCGTCTTTGTTGCGGCGACCTGCAACAACGTGAATGCGCTGCCTCCGGAGTTGATTCGCAAGGGGCGCTTCGACGAGCTGTTCTTTGTCGATTTGCCGAATCTGGCGGAGCGGAAGCAGATTTTTGGGATTCAGTTGACGAGGCGCAAGCGCAAGCCGGCGGACTATGATCTCGATCGCGTTGCGGCAGCGGCCAACGGCTTCTCGGGCGCGGAGATCGAATCGGCGGTGCAGGGCGCCTTATTCGCGGCGTTCTCGCAGAAGCACGAATTGAGCAGCGACGATATGCTGACCGCGCTGGCGACGACTGTTCCGCTCTCCGTTACACGGGCGGAAGAGATTGGTACGTTGCGCGATTGGGCGAAGGATCGGGCGGTTTGGGCGAGCGGGCAGCAAAGTAAAGCGGAAAGCATTTAGTTTGACGCCGAACCACTTGAAATCGAAACCCGACGGCTACGTGGGTAGCCATTGACTCCCCCGCTCGCCCGCGCTACGCTTTAGCCAATGGTTGTCATCCGCCCCGAAAGGGCGCGCGGCCCGGAAGCTTCCACTTCACAGACAATCTTTGCGCTCCAAAAAGCGAGCTTCATGCTCGTCCGGCCGCGCCGATCCACAGGCAACCCAGTTAGCATCCAAGCAGGGCCCCCCGGCTGCACAGGAGGCAGCCCATCCCTGAATGAAGAAAAGCATTGCTCTTAACCCGAATATCGAAGCCCTGTTTGGCACGCGCGATGAGAACCTGCACGTGCTCGAAGACGGCCTGAACATCAACATAGATTTGCGTTCCGACCACATTGAACTGGAAGGTGCGCCCCGCGACGTGGCGCGCGCGGAACAACTGTTTGCCGACTATGAGCAACTGCGGAAGGGCGGACACCAGTTCCAGAACGGTGACCTGAATAGCATGCTGCGTGTGTTGGTGGGTGATCCTAACGTGACGCTGCGCGGGCTTGCTGAAGCGGGCCGCCAGCGCTCTTTTGGACGCCGCACGGTCCAACCGAAGAGTCCGAACCAGCGCCGGTATCTCGAAGCGATCGAGACCCATGACATGGTTTTCGGCGTCGGTCCCGCGGGCACGGGCAAGACTTATCTCGCGGTCGCGATGGCGATTTCCGCGTTGCTCAACAAGCAGGTTAACCGCATTATTCTGGCGCGGCCCGCGGTCGAGGCTGGTGAGCGGCTGGGATTTCTGCCCGGTACTTTGCAGGAGAAGATTGATCCTTATCTGCGTCCGCTCTACGATGCGCTCTTTGACATGCTCGATCCGGAGCGCGTCGAGCGCTACCTCGAGAAAAATGTCATCGAGATCGCGCCTATTGCCTTCATGCGCGGACGCACGCTCAACGATTCGTTTGTGATTCTCGACGAAGCGCAGAATACGACCTCCGAGCAGATGAAGATGTTTGTGACGCGCCTGGGCTTCAACTCGAAGGCCGTGATCACCGGCGATATCACGCAGATTGATCTGCCAAACGCGCGCCGCAGCGGGCTTCTGGAAGCAATCGATATTCTCCAGCGCGTCAACGGTCTGTCGTTCGTGCACTTCGACGAGAGCGATGTGGTGCGGCATCATCTGGTGCAGAGAATTATTCGCGCTTATGACGAACACAAGACGCGGCTGGCGGAGCAGCAGTTGCCGCTGCTGGAGCCCAAGGTCGCGTTACCGGAGCCGACCGCGCGTCCGAGTATTCCGGCGGCGGGCATTTCTACAGACGAACCGCGCCTGCGGAACTAAAATTGAATACGCAACGGCGAAGGAGGGAGCCCGCGTCCCTCCTTTCGCTTTGGAGTGCATTTGCAACCGATGCTGGAGACGAGCGAGTGGTGATCTTTCAAAAGCGTGTGCCGGATCTCACCAAACTCGCGTTGGAACGCTTCGTGGCTCGTGCGCGGCAGGCCGCGGGCTTGAAGGGCATAGTCGACATTTTAGTCACCTCAAATAGCGAGATGAAATCGCTCAATCGACGCTTCCGCGGAAAAGATAGGGAGACCGACGTGCTTTCATTTCCCGCGGGAGAAGGCGGCCAGGGAAAACAATCTGGGGTGGGAAAAGAATTCGCGGGAGAGATTGCGATCTCGGCGGAGATTGCCGCAGAGAATGCACGCGAACTCGGTCATAGCGCAGGGGAGGAAGTTAAGATTCTCGTGTTGCATGGCCTTTTGCACCTGCGCGGATACGATCACGAGCGCGACCACGGACAGATGCTGCGTCGCGAAAGTCATTTGCGCGCGCGGCTCCGCTTGCCGTCGGGATTGATTGAGAGATCGCAGCCGCCGAACGGGCGCGCGCGGAGGAAGCAGACTCGATGATCGGCGCCAGCATCGCGATAGTGCTGCTGTTTGGCTTGCTCACGCTGGTCTCCTACGTCGATCGTCTGTATCAGGAGATTGGCAAATTCCTGTCGCGCGATTTTCAGGACAATATCGACTCGTTCGAGCAGGTGGTCGAGCCACGTCTGGGAGTCGCGCGCGAGCGGGCCGCGATCTCGATGGCAATCCTTCCGCAACTGGTGATGGCGGCAATTGCCATGATCGTTGGTTTTACGGTGTTTCGCGATCATGCCTGGACGATCTCCGAGGTGCTCGAAGCAACGCTCAGCCTGGTGCTCGTCATTATCTTGTTCAACCGGTTCTTGCCGTTCGTATTTTTCTCGCGCACCAACGGACGCTGGCTGGCGCACTGGGCGCCGCTTTTGCGCGCGCTTATCTATCTGATCATGCCGGTCACGCTCGTCCTCGGATTCCTCCAGTCGGTGGCGGCTCTGACGCGTGAGCATGCCGAGGCGCAACCGGAAACGCCAGCGGAAGCCGTGGATGCGCTGATTGAAGCGGGACAGGAAGAGGGCATAATTCAAGAAGGCGATCGCGATCTGATCCAGTCGGTGGTCGAGTTCAGCGGTAAGACGGTGCGCGAGGCAATGAAGCCGCGTCCAGAGATGGTGGCGGTGTCCTCCGACTCAACCGTGGAGCAGGTGATTGAATTACTGCGCGCCAAGCCGTTCTCGCGCCTTCCGGTGTATGAGGGCTCCATTCACAACATCAAGGGAATTCTTCACGCCCAAGATCTTCTTCAGGTGCCGGATTCGGAAGCACGGGTGCGCCTGGTGACGAGCGTCATGCGGAGGGATGTTTATTTTGTTCCCGAGAGCAAACTGGGAAGCGATCTGCTGCGCGAGATGCAGAGAAGCAATATGCGCATGGCGATTGTGGTCGACGAATACGGCGGGGTGGCCGGCCTGGTGACGATCGAAGATCTGGTTGAGGAGATTGTCGGCGAGATTGGCGACGAGCACGAAAAGTCGCAATTGGTGCAGGAGAGCGAGAACTCGTATGTGGTGCCGGGCAGCATGGATGTCGATCGCCTCGATGAACTTTTCGGGCGCCGACCGGAGGGACACGAATCGTCAACGATTGCGGGTCTCGTCAGCGAACTGGCTGGACGGATTCCAAAGAAGGGCGAAGTGGTAGAAGACGACGGGCTGAAGTTCGAAGTGCTCGATTCGACAAACCGGCGGGTCGAGCGGGTGCGGATTACGACGGCAGGGGCGAAGCAGGCGATTTAGAAATGCGAGTGGGGAGTTCCGAGCGATTGCCGATGATCTTCGTTGTGCGAATGTAATTGAGCGAACGCGCCGTTGCGAACGTCGCTAACGAGGAACATCGTCGCGGAAAACGTGCGACTAGAAATACGGCGATTTAGAGAACCTAGTAGCCTATCTCTATGTCCTTCCACTCCGGATTCGTCTGCATCCTCGGTCGCCCCAACGCCGGCAAAAGCACGCTGCTCAATGCCCTTGTAGGCGAAAAGCTCGCCATTATTTCTCCGAAGCCGCAGACTACTCGCAATCGCATTCTCGGGATCATTAATGTTCCGAAGCAGAAGGGACGCGAGTCCGGACAGATCATACTCATTGACACTCCGGGCGTGCACAAATCCGGATCAGCGCTCGGCCGCAAAATGATGTCCGAGGTGCGCGAGGCGCTTGAAGGTTGCGATCTGATTCTGATGATCGTCGATGCCCACAGAAAGTGGGATCGGGATGATACCTTTGTTCTCGATCTGGCCAAAAAAGCTGGCACGCCGATATGCCTGCTGCTCAATAAAATCGATCTGCTCGCCGATAAGAGTAAGCTGCTGCCGCTGATTGCAGAGTTCCAATCGCTCCACGAATTCAAGGAAATCGTTCCCATCTCCGCGCTCAAGAAGAAAGGCCTCGACGATTTGTTGTCATGCGTCGTGAAGGCGCTGCCAAACGGCCCCTCTTATTTCCCTGCGGATCAGATCACCGATCAACCCGTGCGCTTCATGGCGGCGGAATTGATTCGCGAGCAGGTGCTCATGCAGACGCATGAGGAGGTGCCGCACGCCGTAAGTGTGATCGTCGAGCAGTACGAAGAG
>JBAWBE010000545.1:0-1869 GCA_049589635.1 Terriglobales bacterium | reverse complement strand
GTGCCAGGTTGGATGCGCAAAGCGGAAGACCTTGTCTCCAGTCGTAGGGAAATGGGTACAGGTTCTGTTGACCGGTGCTGTAACCCAGGTTTTCCAAAAAACCAATGAAGTCATCGTACACCGTGACGAGGGAAACCGGCGTCAAAGGGAGCCAAGGAAGGAGCAGCGCAGGATCCAGCACCATCGCCAAGGCGGTAGTCGTGGAATTCCACAACTCAACAGTGCCAAGGTTCAAGCTGCTTCCCATTCCTCCCGGCACAAGAACGATTACTATGTCTGCTCTAGCCATACCTGCTCTCTCTAGGGACCGTTTTTTGGTAATGGCCGCAGGGCGAGTGACTAAAAGACTTACTTTGAATCGAATTGTGGTGTAGCCCAATGGCGGGTGGATTGCAAACAACGAAATGCCTCAAGGCATTGAGCAACTTCTGATTTGATGTTTCGATCTCCCGGTTGCGCCTTGCCCGTACCGGTGCGAGATTGCACAGGCGATGAAACGGGTAAGCGTTGCGACCCTCCGGCGCGGTGCCGTGGCACTCATGATTGCGGCGTTGTGCTACCTCCTGTCCGACCATCTGCTTTTGCTCGGACTGGACCTATGGGTCGCGCGATTCCCACACGGCACAATTGAACTCATTGCTTTCGATGAAGCGGGTAACCGTCTCAGCGGCGTTGATGTATTTCGAACCTGGCGGCCCGGACTTATCGTTCGCGACCTGCAGGGTTCCCCAGTTTTTGGCGTTCAGTACGGTCTCCGCGCAGCAAGAATTGCGATACCGCCGGCGCAGCCGGTTAGCCTTGAAATGCTGTGGCCGGTGTCCGGCTTCGGCAAAGTCATGGTCGCCGCGAACAATGAAGGTCGCGGTTATCGCGTCAATCTCAACCAGGAGTCGACTATTGAATTGTTGCCGGAATTCGCGCGCTCTCGGATGTTCCAGGTGCGGCAATGGATAGAAAGCCACAATTCCGGTCGATGCGCCAGCGGGCTCGCCGGAAGTGAGCTTGAATCAGCAGCGCGATTGATTCGTGAGATGGATGGTGCAAACAGCGAACAAAAGCGGGCACCGCTGGCGATCGCCGCTCTGCGGCTGGAACTAAAGGCCGGAGAGGAGGAAGTGATGGCGGAATCCCGCGACACGATCGCCAAATACAGACGCGGCGACCTGCTTATCAGGGTCCAAGATACCGAAGGGCGGCCTGTTCGCGATGTGAAAATAACGACGACGCAGCAACGGTTCGATTTTCTGTTTGGAGTGTTCAGCGACGGCTATGATGCCCTCCGGATCGCGAAGTTGAAAACGATGGGGTTGAACTACGCGATACTATTCATGACGTGGAATCGAACAGAACCTGATAGCGATGTTTACACATTCGATCAGTTCGATAGGGTCTACGATCCCACCGTACTGCGCGAAAACGGCTTTACGCTGTGCGGCCACGCTCTGGTATGGCTCGCGCGCGGAGAAGTGCCCGAATACGTGACATCGATGCGCGGCAGGCCCGAAGAACTCGAAGCCGCGGTTCGGAAGCGTGTTTCTACGATCGTCGGGCACTACAAGGACAAGGTCCAAATCTGGGAGGCAATGAACGAAGGCCATCCGGAGTGGTCGCGATGGGATCTTGACGAAGCATCATTGGTTCGCCTGGTAAAAGCGTCGGCAGAGGAAATCCGCAAGCAGGCTCCAGATTCGCACATCATGGTCGAGGTCACACTGCCTCTAGCAGAGGACGTAGCGCTCAAATACTACCCGATGATCTCCATCATCAGCCTGGGCCGGATCGGTGCGCGGTCGGCTGAAGCGTACGAATACGTAAATCGACTCAACCGTGCGGGTGTACCCTACGACATTCTGGCTATTCAAGATAACA
>JBAWBE010000544.1:0-10916 GCA_049589635.1 Terriglobales bacterium | reverse complement strand
CCTCGACCATCACGCGGCGAAGAAGTGTCACGAACATGATGCCGAGGGTGCCGCCGATCATCATCAGCGCGACCGATTTCCAGTATTCAGGAGTCCGCCAATCGGGCGTCAAGGCCGGCCACAGATCCGCCATCACAAATGCGGGAATCGTAAAAATTGCGCCCGCCGCCACCGATTCGCCGATTGACCCCACCGTACGCGCAATATTTTCTTCCAGCAGCGAACCCTTCATCAGTCGCAGCAGCGCCATGCCGATCACCGCCGCCGGATAGGTCGCCGCGATCGTCATGCCCGCTTTTAATCCAAGATAGGCGTTCGCCGAACCTAATATCCCGGTCAGCACCAGGCCAATCAGCACGGCCCGAAACGTGAACTCTTTCATCTCCATCGTTTCGGGAACATACGGACGATGTTTCCGCGGTGCTTCCACAACCGGAGCGCTCATGAGAACCTGCCTTGGAGAAATTTGATGGCCGAAAGAATTTTCATTGCCGACTAGAGTAGCAGAGACGGCGCACCTTACCACGCGGAAAGGCAGGTTTACAAGTAGCCGCACTGCCCCGGTCGTGGCTCAATTTCAAATCCGCCACTATCGACCGCTCCGGAGGGGCGTCTGGCAATAGCCCGGCGTTTCCAACGACGAGATTAGGCCGACTGTAGAGGGAAGTCCAGGAGAGACGACTGAGTTCTCACCCGCACACTCAAAGGGGCGGGGCATCGCTGGACTTGCGAGACCGTCAAACCGATTCGCTGATATGAAACAATCTTTTCCGCAGCATTTAGCCGCCGACGTGACTCGCGCCTTCGAGCGCAAACGGCACCGCGCTCTCAACCGCTCCGCCACATCGCGCGGCGCTGTTCGCCAGATCATTGGCCTCGCGATTCCGTTCTCGCGGAATCCGCAAAATCGCAAACTCCAGCGTTCGCGACAGTTTCCGGCACACCCAATGCAGCGAATACAACCTCGGACTCCGGCACGCATATTCGCCACTCATCTGCCGCACCACTACATCCGAATCCGAATAGACGCAGAGCGACCGCGCCTTCCGCGCCAGAGCACATTGCAGCGCCTCAAGCAGGGCTACATATTCGGCCACATTGTTGTCTTGCCAGCCGATCCACCTGGAGATTTGCGTCCGGCCGCCCACCCCGTCCTCAACGATCACGCCAATTCCGGCGGGTCCGGGACTGCCATGGGAACTGCCGTCGACGTAGGCTACCAACTGCGGGGTATCTGCGCTCATGCTTGGCCTGTGCTGGCTTCTTTCTGAACCATGCGGCATCAAATCGCCGCCGTCAAGAGCTTTTTGTGTTCGTCCGGTAAAAAAATTTCCACAGAACGCAAAAATCTTTTCCACCGTGCTCCAGCGCAACCGCCAAAATACCTTGCCCAGCAAGGGTTTTGCCCGGTTTCTTGCTGTACCACTTCTGCACAGGTTGCACCATTTTTGGGCGTTGACGTTTTCTAGAAATCCGCTAATCTTACTTCTGTCGACGGCTGAAAGGGTTGGCAACAAAAAGCGTAGCCGATCCGAAGTAGGCTGAGTGATTCGAAAGGCGGGGCAACTCGCTGGACGGCCAGACCCGAAAAAACCGACGAACTCTGCGAGGAGCCGCCGGGGTTTGGAACTGCGAAAGCAGTGATCGCATCAAGGACCGCGATGGTGCACGCATCCACGTTGTTGACTCCCTCGCAAGAGTCAGCGGCTAGAGCGTAACCAATATCGCGGTCTTTTCTATTTTCCGCTAATCAACTTCCGCTGATCGCTGATCGTCGTTCGCTATTCGCTATTCGCTAGCCCGTTCGATCCCCTGAAATGTTTTTTTTGCACGCGTTGACCAGAACGTGAAGGCGACTAGTCTGCCAACGATTCGAACAATGTTTCGCGAACAACGATCAGCAAACAACGATCAGCGAATGACGATCAGCGAACGACGAACAGCGGATACAGTCTCTACTGCGCCACCTTAAACACCACCCCGCAGCCCTCCGGACAGGAGTTGTTAAAATTCCCGCCGATCTCCGTGGTCCCATACAAATTCCCTGCCGCATCCATCGCAAGGCCATCAAATGGAGACGATCCGTCCGATCCGCCCGTAAAGCTGTAAAGCAGGCTCTCTTTTCCGGAGGCACTCAACTCATACACCGCGCCAAATCCGTACGTCCCCCCAAATGAAGTCGTTCCATACAAGTTTCCGTGGCTGTCCATCAGCAGCCGGCCGACCGGGTTCCCCGCATCAGGCTGACCGATAAAACTATAAAGCACCGTCTCCTGTCCCGACGGAGTGAGCTTGAAGATCGTTCCGTAGCCATAGGTCCCGCCGGCATAAGTCGTCCCATACAGATTGCCGCTGCTATCCAGAATCAGGCTGGCAAAGGGAGCTGCCCCATCCCCGCCTTTTTTCCATCCTTTAAAGCTATAGAGAATCTTCTCCACGCCCGCCGCCGTCAACTCATACACCGTCCCACAATGTTCGCTGCACGACAGCCCCGGCCCGTAGAACCCATCCATGCCACCAGCGCTCGTCGTACCGTAAAGGTTTCCTTTTTTGTCCATCACCAGTCCAGAGGTCGGCAATTTGCCGTCGTTGCCAGCTCCGAACCGATGCAGCACGGTCTCAATCCCAGCCGCACTCACCTCAAATACGGTACCCGGCCTGCCGCCCCCGTTGCTGCCGCCTCGATAGGTCGTGCCGTACAAGTTTCCGTTCTTATCGAGGATCAACCCCCCGTTCGGTTCCTGTCCGTCCGATCCCCCAACAAAGTTGTACAACACCTGCTCCGCTCCACCCGTCAACTTGTAGACCAGTCCGCAACCGGCAAATCTCTTGCATTGCCCCTTGTCATATCCGCCCCCGGCCGTCGTGCCATAAAAATTGCCGCTTGAATCTCTGACCAGCCAGCCATTGGGAGCCAATCCCTCGTTGATCGCTCCGAAGTTGTACACCAGCGACTCCACATCCTTCGTACTCACCTCAAACACGACACCGCCATAGAACGAGCTGCTGCCTCCCGCCGCCGTTCCGTAAAGGTTCCCTTGCCCGTCCATCACCAGCCCCGCCGCGGGAGTCGTTCCATCCGCGCAGTACTGCAACGAGCAGAATCGGTAAAGAACCGTCTCCGTCTGCGCCCATGCGCTCCGCGAGCCCACCGCGAGCACCATCAAGACGACACTAAAACTAGTGAGAAAAATGAGGCCGATGCGCGCAGTAATGCCAGGCACAGCCGTGGCCACTCGTTTCCGACTCTTCAGATCACACGTCTTCACAGGTCTCTCCTAATCATTAAGCGGTCAGCCCCAGGCAGGTTCAGCCCGGAGCGGATAGCCCAAAGGGAATTCGCCGCCGAAGCAGTCCCCACACCAGCTCATACGACTGCGGCAGCACAACTGGGAGGCTAGCGGGTGCAACACCCGCAGATTGTCCAAGTATTGTGTTCGACGGGCTACGAAACCGTCAAGTCGATCCCGTCGTTTAATTTAATGAGAAGGCCCACCCAAGCATCGCCCCGGTGGGCCAAACCCGATCAGTCAAAGTCCAATACCATCACTCAGATTTCCAGACCACGTCAAAGCTGGTCCCATCCGCGCTAAGCGCCGAAGGCACCGCCTCGTTCGCCCCACCGCTGCTCACCATTGTGATCGAGAACACACTGCTGCCAAATTCGCTGATGGGTCCGGAGATTGCCCCATCGGTCGCATCGTTGGTCCCGCTTACGCCGGTGTAATCGCTGCCCAGGTCGACGGTCCCAAAATCGGCCAAGGGCAGGATTCCCCCGCTGCCCGTGCAGCAAGGCGCCTCCGCAATCCATTCCGCCGAAGTCCGCCGCGCTCCTGAAACCCGCGAACTCTTGCTGAAAGTCTTCCCGGTCGTCACGTTGGTGATCTTGATCGTGAACTCGGAGCCGCTGTATGTCACCGAGGCCGACATCTTATTTCCCGGAGACACCGGCACACTGGAAATCAAAATCGATCCCGCCGGATAGAATTCATACCACGCGTAATACCGCGGACTCGTTCCGCTGCAATCCGAATCGGTGCCCGTCTGTTCCACGGTCGACGACGAATATCCGTCGATCCCCACCCAGAACGAAGAGTAAGTGCTGGGCGTCTTGGTGCAGTTTACGGTCGGAATGGTCCACGAGCCCTTCGCCACCGTAAACGCAGATCCCGTTACCGCAAACCCGCTCCAGTTTTCGCTTGTAACGGAGCCGTCGGTAGCGAGTCCATTTCCATGCAACCGCATAGGAGCGTGCTGACGCGGTGCGAGTAAGTCTCTTGACGCTAAGGTGGTTGTTGATGGCGACGCCGCAGCCCCACTCTGGGTCTGGGCCACTGCCGGCAACGCGGAAAGAACCACCGAACTGGCGAGAACAAGTAAACTTCCCAACTTTTTCGAAAGCATACGATCTCCTCGCTTGTCCCATTCCTACGGGACAAAACCGCGCCAGTATATCTCGCAGTAATAAACGCCAACAAACTGACTTGTGCAATATAACGAAATGCGGAAGTGCTGCAAGGGAATGGCTTAGGGATTAACGGATAGTAGGTAGTACATGTAGTAGCTGCTGGACAGTGATCAAAGGCTTTTGCGTCGGCGATCGGAGTCCGTACGCCTCACGCCAGCCCTAATGACTCTCCCCATCCCCTGGCGCCACGTCTGGAGTATCCACCTTCCGCGCCATCGCCGTTCCCGGCATCTCCGGCGCCGCCGGAAATTCCCCCGCATCCTTCCCTGCCAGCGCCACATTCATAAACTGTATCCAGATCGGCAGCGCCGCCCGCGCTCCCGTTTCTTTCTCGCCCAAAGTCTTTTTCTCGTCGTATCCCACCCAAACCCCACAAGTCAGGTTCGGCGAAAATCCTACAAACCATGCATCCGTAAAATCGTTCGTTGTCCCCGTCTTGCCCGCCAGCGGATAAGGCATCTTGGCCGCCGCGACCGCCGTCCCGTGCAGCACCACCTCGTGCAGCATCGAAGTCATAATCCGCGCCGTCCGTGACGAAATCGCATCCTTCGCATCCGAATAATCCTCCTCCAGAATGCGCCCCTCATAATCCGTCACCTTCGTGATGTACCGCGGAGCTACTCGTAGCCCGTCATTCGGAAACACGCTGAACGCCGATGTCTGCTCCAGCGGCGTCACCTCCGCCGATCCGAGAGCCACCGGCAAATAAGCCGGGATATTCTCCGTAACTCCCATCCGGTGCGCGTACTCGATCACCGTCTTGATCCCCACTTTATCCGCCAGCTTCAACGCCGGAATATTCCGCGATTGCGCGAGCGCCCGCCGCAAAGTAATCGTCCCCTCAAATTTTCCGTCGTAGTTATGCGGAGTGTAAGGTCCTGACGCCGTCTGAAAAGTAGTCGGCGCATCCACAATCGTGTCATCCGGCGAGCCACCCTCGTCGATCACCGCGGTATAAACATAAGGTTTGAACGACGATCCCACCTGCCGCAGCGCCTGCGTCGCGCGATTGAACTTCGAGAGATTAAAATCGCGCCCGCCCACCATCGCCTTGATCTCCCCCGTCGCATTGTCGATCGCCACTAGCGCCCCTTCCACACCCGAATCCTGCTCCAAACTGACGTGCGCTTTTCCGCCCGCCTCCATCGCCAGCACCTTCACATAAACAATATCGCCCACGCGCAGCAGCGATTCGAATCTCCCCTTCCCCTTAAACGCCGGCCATCCCACGACATCCGCAGCGCCCACCGCCGCCCCATGCGAGCCAAATTTAATCTGCGCTCCCGCCGCTGACACGGACGTCACCAGCGCATGCACATATCCGCCAACATCCACCTCTTCATCCCAATCCGCGTCCACATACTTGTCGACCGGAATCCCCTCCGCCACCACATTCACCAGTTTCCCGCGCCATCCATGGCGTCGCTCGTACGCCGCCAATCCATCCAGCAGAGCCTCGCGCGCCGCCTTCTGCAATTCCATATCGAGAGACGTATAAACCCGCAGGCCGCCCTCATGCACCTGGTCGCTGCCATACTTCCCTTCCAGATACCGCCGAATCTCCTCCACATAATGAGGAGCCAGCGAATTCGGATCCTTCTGCAAATTGAGCGCAATCGGCTTCTCTTTCGCCGACGCCGCCTGCGCCGCCGTAATCTTTCCATCCTCCAGCATCGCGTTCAAAACGAGGTTGCGCCGCTTCGTCGCCCGCTCCGGATGATTAATCGGCGAATAATACTGTGGAGCCTTCGGCAATCCCGCCAGCATCGCCGCTTCTTCAAGTCTCAGTTGCCGCGCCGGCTTCGAAAAGTAATACTCCGACGCCGCCTCGAACCCATAAGCCCCATGCCCCAAAAAAATCTGATTCGCATACAAAGTAAAAATCTGCGGCTTGGTAAACCGCCGCTCGATCTGAATCGCCAGCAGCGACTCCTGCACCTTGCGATAGAAAGATCGATCCGGCGACAAAAATAAATTCCGCGCCAGCTGCATCGTCAAAGTCGAAGCCCCCTGCACCTTTCCGCCCGATTCAATATCACGATAAGCCGCGCCGACAATGCGCCAGAGATTGATCCCCGAATGTGTGTAAAAATCCTTATCCTCGATTGAAACCAGCGCATCCCGCAGAACCTGCGGATAATCGTCATACGAAGCGACCACCCGCCGTTGCAAAGCAAAAGTCCCGATCACGCGCCCCGATCCGTCATACAGCTCAGTGACGGAGCTCGGCCGGTAGTGTTCCAGTTCTTCAACCTGAGGAAGGTCGGTGGAGTAAACCAGAATCAGACCAGAAGCCGCTCCGACGAAAGCAGCCAGCAGCACCAGCAACCCGATGAATCCATACCAGACAATCTTCCGTCCGCCAATCTCGAAGGGCTCCGGATGTTGAATCACAACTTTCATGAAGAGATAGGTTGAGGATAGCTCAAAAAGCTAGGGGGAGGTGTTATCGGAGACGGCCAGTGATAGCGGCGAGATGGCGAACCAACAGCGCATCAGTGATCTGGAGCATCCACGATTGTCCGAGGTAGGATAGAAGAGTGAAGGCCCAGCCTGTCAAGGTGCTAAAGCAAACGGGCATTGCTATTTGTGTTGCCAATAATTCTCAGGGGCGGTGCATTCCAGCGGAGCAAGATCCAGACAATTACCACTAGCAATGAACATCCCGGCTACACTCGTCGCCGTGTCCAAGGCACCTAGGCACAAAAAAATCGCCCGCATTCAGCGGGCGATCAAAAGCCAAATTTCCAACGCTTTATCCCTTCGACTCCCGATTCTTCAAAACCTCGAGCGCCTTATTCAACTGCTCATCAATCTGATTCTTAGGTTGAGCATTCTTCTCATCGGGATTCGCCGCCGGTGCCGCGTCATCGTCCGGCAATCCGCCATCATCTTCATTGTCCGCGATCAGCACATTGGGAGTCACCGCCGCATCCTGAATCGCCTTCCCGCTCGGCGAATAATACTTGGCCACCGAAAGTATCAGCGCCCCGGCATTGTCGCGCATCTCGATCACTTTCTGCACCGAACCGTCGCCAAACGTCTTATCTCCCACCACGTCGCCACGCGCGTTTTCCAGAATTGCAGCCGCCACAACCTCGGCCGGCCCCGCCGTCCCGCGATTCACCAGTACCGCCACCGGCAGCTTGGTAATATCCTTCGCCGGGTCCGCATTAAATGCCTGCCGGGGAAATTTCTGTCCCTGCAAATACGTAATCGTCCCATGATCTAAAAACAGATTCGCCGCCGCGATGCCCTCAGACTCCTCGCCGCTCGCCGAGTTCCGCAAATCCAGCACCAGTTTCTTCGCGCCCTGTTTTTGCAGTTCACGAATCTTCCCGGCAATCTGGTCCGCCTCGCCACTGGGGAACGCATCGACCTTCACATACCCGACATTGTCGGCCAGCATCTTGTCAGCCACCGGAGGAATCGCCACCACATCGCGCGTGATCACAATCTTCGTCGGTTCAGCCTTCCGCGGCCGCACCACCGCAACCGTCAAGGTGCTCCCAACCTCGCCAACCAGAAGCGTCCGGATCTCAGCCAGCGACATCTCGTGCGTGCTCTTTCCCTCAATCGATTCCAGAATATCCGCGTTCTCAATTCCCGCCTTTTCCGCCGGACCACCCGGAATGACGGCCACCACATCCGCATATCCGAAGCGCTTTGAGACAGTAGCGCCGATGTTCGCCTTACCCTCGGGCCTCATCGCCTTGTAGCGCTTGTATTCCGTCTCCGAGAGATAACTCGAATTCGCGTCCAGCGACTCCAGCAGGCCATGCAGCGCGCCCTCGGTCACCCCCGTGATACTCGGTTCCTCTACGTAATCCCCACGAATCCGTCCCAGCACCTCGCTATAAACCTGAAGCTGCCGGTACGCGCCGTCGTTCGAAGACGCCCGCACATGGACAAACCCGCCCACAAACGTGAACACCAGAATAGCCAGCGAACTGGCCAGAATCGCAACTTTCAACTTATTCGACATAATGTAATTTTCCGCTTTCGGAGTCTCCGCCAAACAGACAGGTCCGTCTCGCGGCTATTTCCATCATTATAGATGTTTTGATGCACAAATCGTGAGCACGGTCACAAAGCCGAAGTAACCGGGAGATCGAGCGAAATGGAGGCACGGGCGCCCCGCCCGTGCGAGCACAACTCCAAGGGGATAGAACAAATAAGGGGATAGAACATAAGGGGATAGAACAAAAAGGAGAGGGAGCAAACAACTCTAAGGGGATACTCGAAACCACCCGCGCCGCCGGCAGGCTAAAGAATCAAAAGCCCCCGCAATCCGACGTCTAACTTGTGACCCCGGTTCCATCCAGCAGCTGCGCCACTTCCTCATGCCCCTTCTCCCGCGCCACCGCCGCCGGAGTCTTCCCCGCGTCATTCGCCAGCGTCGCATCCGCCCCATGCCGCAGCAGCAACTCCACCATCGCCCGATCCCCATTCTGCGCCGCGGCATGAAGCGGAACCCATCCTCCCTGCTGCCGTGCATTCGCCGGAGCCCCATGCTCCAGCAAATGCCGAGCCACCTCCAGATTCCGCGCCGAAGCCGCCGAATGCAGCGGCATTACCTGCATAGGGTTCGAGGCGACCGCATCCACCTCCGCGCCCGCATCGATCAACACCCGAGCCGCCTCGCCCTGCCCAAAGAATCCGGCAAAATGCAGTGCCGTGAACCCATCCCCGGAACGCGAATTGATCCCCGAGCGATCCGTACCCGCGGAGCGATCCGTCACCGCTGAGCGATCCGACGCCAACTCCTTCAGCCGCTCCATCCGCCCGAGGGAAGCGGCCTCAAAAATATCCAGCGCCTTCTTCCTGGCAGCAACCGTCGCCGCCAAATCCCGCCGCCCCCGATAAAGCAACTGCATCAGTAAGCTGATCCCATTAGCATCGCGCGCCTCCGCGCACCCAGGCTCCTCGTCAAGCAGCCACCGAAGTCCATCGAAATCCCCCGCCTGTAATAGTTCGAAACAACGCTGCGCATCTCCCATCTCCCAATCTCCTTTCCCAATCATTCCACCCACGTTCCATATGTCTCGACACCATCAGCTCCTCTGTCATCCCGACCGGAGCAACCCAGTCCCAAGCCCAGTCCTTCAGCCCCGGAGGGGCGCCTGATAATAGCCGGGCGTTTCGAACGCCGGGATAGGCAATAGGCGATCGACAGAAGTCCCGGAGGGACGACTGAAACCGCTCCGCTAGCCACGCTCGCGATCTCCAGTTTCGCACTTATTTAGCATAGCTAACTAATTGCTTGCCGAAGTATAGAACGAAAAGTGCTCTTGTCAAGAAAATTGTTAGCAATGCTAAACTTCCCTCATGCCAGAGCAGAGCTTCGAAGTCGCCGATCGTCTCCACTCCGCCGCCATCCATTTACTGCGCACGGCGGCCAAGACCGACACCCACTCCGGGCAAGGCCCGGCGCGCCTCTCCGCCCTGTCGGTCCTAGTCTTCGGAGGCCCAAAAACACTAGGCCAACTGGCCGCAGCCGAGCGAGTCAAACCGCCCACCATGAGCCGGATAGTGGCCGGCCTGAAACAATCCGGCCTCGCGAGAGTTCAAAATGACGGCCAGGACGCCAGAAAAATCACCATCAGCGTAACCGCAAAAGGAGGTCGTCTGTTGCAGGAAGCAAGAAAAAGAAGAATTCAAGAGCTCGCAGAAAATCTGAAGAATTTAGGCGAAGCCGATCTGAAGACCCTAAGCAAAGCCGCCGACCTGATCGAAAACTTGCTTCACGCGTAAAAATGCTTCACGCGTAGAGACGGGGCCTCCCCTGTCTCAGATTCATTTCATTGAATGCGTGCTCAAATCATGCCATCTAGTGCGCGAAGTAGCCGAGGACGAGCAATCCACCGCCAATCGCAATCACATCTTCGGCAACCGCCACCGCGACGTCTGGCACATGAGCTTTGGACACTATCAACTGACGGGTGTGATAACCGGCAAAGGTCCCGACAAGCGCGCCAATCGAGCCCAGCAGCACTGAAATAAAGAGGCTCATCCCTGCACTTGTAGCAAGTGCCAGACCACATGCCCCGCCAAAAACAATACGTGCGATCAGGCCGACGGGTGCCGTACGCGCTGGCGTGCTCGGCAGCTTGTCTACGATCAGCTCCACGACCGCCAGCAACGTCAAGATGATCAACGTAGACCGATGGTTGAGGAAAGCCAGCCTCGTTCCGGCGAAATTTAACCAACCAAGATTCGCAGCCCAACACACTAGCGCCGGAGCCGTCAGCGACCGCAGCCCATTATCGAAGCCAAGAAGAAACGTTAGCAGGAACACCATTATCGTTACCAGACGGAACCTTATACTACGACAACCGCCGCGAACAGCGATTTCACCGTCTATCTGAACGTTGAACGCGGTTCTCAGTTAGTAGAATCAGGGATGTTACGTCAACCGTCGGCATAGTTTCCGCTTTGCCGATAACAT
>JBAWBE010000543.1:0-8133 GCA_049589635.1 Terriglobales bacterium | reverse complement strand
GTGCCATAGTTCGCGCGCCCTTTTCGGTTTTCACCGTTTGCAGCACGGGAAATCCGGGCTTTCCCGCATCGACCACGGTGAGTGTGCCGTCCCCTCCGTTCGAAGAGAATGCCAGCCCGTGTTTCGGATCAAAACCAGCGGCATCGGGCGAATCGCCGATGGCCGCCAGACCGAGCACTTTACCCGACTCGTAATCGACCACGGCCATCTTGTCTCCGTCGCAAACCGAAAACAGCCGATGTTTGTCGCGGTCAATCGCCATGCCGGAAGGCGATTCGCACCCCGTCAGCGGCCACGTAGCGACTGGCTTGCGGCTCGCCGCATCCAGCTTCATGATTTCGTTTTTGTCCTCGATGTTCACGAACACCGATCCGTGTTCGTCGACCTGCGAGAACTCGGGCTTGCCGGGCACCGGTATTGTGGCAACAACCGTATTCGATGAAGTGTCCAACACCGAAACACTGTTGCTGCGCCCGTTGAACGCCCAAACGGTCTTCGTCAATGGCTCAAATATGATCGCGTCGGGGTTGGTGCCAGCCGCCACAGTGGCCTTGATGGAGAAATCCGTGCGATTGAAAACGACGATCGCGTTGCCCGCTCCATCGCTGATGTAGCCAGTCTTTCCGTCCGTATTCAGCGTCACCCCGTGCGTGCTTTTGAGCCCCGTAATCGCGCCCAGAACCTTGCCGGTGGCGCTATCGAGGACCTCGACTCGCGAATTATGCGTGATGTAGAGCCGGTGTGCTGCATCGTCGCTCAGCAGATAGTCCCATCCTCCCTGCCCGCCGATCTTCCAGTGTTCGGCAACGTGATAATTCTGTGCAGTGGCGAACGCCGCAAACGAGAGAACTGCCGCGAAGACTGCCCCTCGCAAAATCGTCCTATGGAAGGTCGGTTTTTGAAAGATCGCTTTCTCGAAAATCGCTGCTCGGAAAACTGTCCGTCGATAGAGCCGCATCATGAACTCCTGAACACTCTGGGAATTTTGAAAAGACCTTTATGCCGCGAAGCACGAGGAATACATTGTCTCAAAGAATGCTCAACCTTGGCTGAACTGACGATCTCTGCGGCTCGCACCTCTGCAATTTATTGCAGACTCGCCACATTTTTTATTTGTGAGTAGCGAGTCACTTACTCGGTTTGCGGGTTATGACGAGTTGACAGATGGTGCATCGCGCCCGGATTGGGTAGATTCGCCTTGTTCGCCCGCCAATTCCGCACCAAGGAGAGTCTCTATGAAATCCACCCCCAGGGCTCTGCTTTTTTTCGCCGCTGCCGTCGCCTCGACCACTGCCCACGCCCAATACGGAACCACTCCAATTAAACACGTCGTCGTCATCTTTCAGGAAAATCGTACCCCCGACAATCTCTTTCAGGGATTATGCACCGCAAACGGCGGCAAGCCCGGATGCAGCACAACCGGTGCCGGCGGAACATACGAGATCGTTTCGACCTATGTGAATGCCGATGGGCAGACCGTCCCATTAACTCCAGTAGGACTGGCCACTAACTTCGATCTCGATCATAGCCACGGGGGACCGAAGCTCAACGGAACCATCAGCGGGTGGAATTTCGAGTTCGAGAATCAAGGAATCAAGGGTAAGCCGGCCGCCAACGTTCCCTCCGTCTGCGGCGCTAATGTCTTCGGCTGCGTGGTACCTGCCGACGACTATTCCCAGTTTATGTACGTGTACAACACGTCCGTAACGAACAGCAACGGAAGTAAAGGTGGTGTTCTCGATCCCTATATCACCCTGGCAACGACTTATGGTTGGGGCAACCGGATGTTCCAGACAAATCAGGGCCCGAGCTATCCCGCTCACCAATTTATTTTCGGCGCAACGTCGGCGCCCACCGCGGCAGATGACGCGGCAGGTGTATTTGTATCTGAGAATTCGGGTTCAATCTATGGTTGCGGCTCGGGAAACTCGGTACAACTGATCCGGCCAAACGGGAACTCGAAACCGCCCTTTGGCACGGAGACTTCCGGCGATGAAACCCCGGAATGCTTCACCCGCAATGCCATGGATTATCTCTTTAGCCAACCCAACCCTAAAATTACCTGGACTTACTATGCGGAGGGCCAGACCAGTCTTTGGGTTGCACCGAACTCGCTCTCCAACATCTGCATACCCCAGTCCGGCATATGCACCGGACCTGATTGGACGAAAGGCGAATCGAACGGTTACGTCGATACGACTCCGCCTGATGTCTTGAACGACATAGCAAACTGCTCTCTCTCCCAGGTAAGTTGGATAACTCCAGCCGGGCAATACTCCGACCATCCAATCAATAGCGGCCAAGGGCCATCGTGGGTTGCATCCATTGTCAACGCCATTGGAACGAACACATCCTGTGACGACGGCACCGGCTACTGGAAAGACACAGCGATTTTCATTACCTGGGACGATTGGGGAGGTTGGTACGACCACGTGCGCCCCCTTTTCCAAACCGGCGCGAACCAGAACGACTATCAACTCGGTTTCCGTGTTCCGCTGGTGGTGGTTTCGGCCTACTCAACCAAGCTCGGATACATCAGCAACCTGGAATACGATTTCGGCAGCATCGTAAAAGCGATCGAAGGTGTCTTCGGTCTCGGGTCTCTCGGCTTCGCCGATGCGCGAGCGGCCAATGATCTCCACGATTTTTTTAATTTCAAGCAGAGCCCATCAACCTACAAAACGATTCCAGCCCCGCTGGGCGCAAGTTTCTTTATCAAGACGGGCGATTCGGAAAAAGATCCGCCGGATACGGACTAAGCCGTTTTACAATTCGAGTCGCGTAAAATTGCGCCATGAAGAAGCCGGTTTTGCGGGTCACAAAATGGCTCGGAGACATTCCCGTAGAAGCCCGCTGCTCGCAGTGTCCCGAGGCAATTTTCCACGCAACGTCGCCTCATCATCGCCCGCAAGAGGCGGAGTACGCCGAGAGCTTGCAACGGGAATTCGATCGCCACCTTGCCGCTTTGCATGGCGAAAAGGCAGCATCGAGCGAGTGACCGCCACTCTGGGTGATGCAACTAGAAATCCGGTACAAATTGCCCCGAAAAGAAACGTGCGGCCCAGGAGTCTTTCGATCGCTCCCGCGCCCACGAATCGCCGACTTCGAGTTGCTTATGGGCGCTCCGGCTGCTAACTGCGATCTTGAGAGACAAGAGCGTTCCACAAGCGATGAACGTCGGCGCTCGCCGCTCCGATAATCGTCTACTTTAGTGGAAGCAGCCTGATCGTCCAGCAAGTCGCTCGTATAATCCAAAACATATGAACAGAATGGTTCGTCCTCTGTGCTCGATTCTCATCGCAGCCCCTCTACTTTCCTGGGCCCAAGCGCCAGCACCCAGCGAAAAGATTCCAGTCATAGACGGCGCCGCTGGTTCCTGTTCCGTTGAACTTACAGTGAGGGGCGCGGACGGCAAGCCCGTCTATGCAGCCGCCGTCAAGGTTCACGTCAAATATGGGTTTGGGGGAATGCGGAGACTCGATCTCGAAGCGGGAACCAACTCCGATGGAAAGGTGAAGTTCGCTGGACTTCCCGCCCGTGTGCAGCGGCCTCCGCTTGAGTTTCACGGGTCGAAGGATGAATTGGAAGGTCTCGCGAGCTTCGATCCCTTCACCGAGTGCCAAGCCAAACGGGAGATCGTCTTGGGGAATCCGAAATTGGAGCAGCCGAAGTCCCCCGACAGTCATTGACGGGTGTTGGAGCGCAACAGCACATCCCGCCCCGTTGACGATTGCCCCGCTGATGTTGGATATTGGGAACGGAATGGACATTGAACGCACCATCGACGACATCGAACAGCTGGAAGAAATGTTTGAGGCGCCGGATATCAGGCCGCTGAGTGCAAGCGACATCTCGGCTTTGAATCGAAGGCACGATGAAATGCTCGCGCACAGCCCGTGGTTCAAGCTCTGGCAGCGGTATGGGGTTTGTTGCCGAACCGAGTCTCCAGTGCTCCGGCTAGGGGAATCGGAGAGCTAGACTGTCCGCACAGATTCAACCACACATCAGGTTGATGTCGCGATTTTCAAGGACAGGCTTAGGGAAGCCTCGCTTGGTCACGTTCAACATGGCGCGACCTACGCATTCAGTCGTTGTTACGTAGTTCGGGAAAAGCATCTTCCACAACGGATAGAGTGGTCTCATCAAAGCGTAAGCCGCCCCATACCATGCCGTCTTCGTGCGAATGCCATGAAGAGGCTGAACGTAGCCGGGGCGGAATAGGAACACAGTTTTAAATCGCATCTGCAAGAGTGCGTTTTCTGTTCTGCCTTTTACCCGCGCCCACGTTAATCTGCCGCGCTCAGTGCTGTCGGTTCCCGCTCCGGACACGTAGATGAAGGTCATTGTCGGATTGGCTTGGATAAGGTTTTAGCCACCGAGACCGTCAGATCGTACGTCACGCGCCGATACGCCTCCTCCTTCATTCCTACTGACGAGACGCCGAGGCAGAAGAAACATGCGTCGTAGCCTGAGAGCCTGTCTTCAATCGCCGCGAGATCGTAAACATCTTGGTGTACGACTTCGCGCAGTTTGTCATGTGGCGGCAGGCTGGCATTGCGGACGACCGCAACGACGCTCTCGACGTCAGAGTCGAGCAGACACTCGCGCAGGACTCCCTGCCCAACCATGCCCGTCGCTCCGAAGAGAACCACTTTCACTTGACCGTCTCCTGTTTTCCTAGAAGGCGCATACTAACGCGAGTGCGCCGACTATCCTCTGCGCGAGAGGCATTGCTGGCAACTGGCTCACTGACTGGCTAAGACAAGTTTGTGGTGTTGCACGATCCACCCAATCTGGACAGCAGCCTCTCGATCTGGATTCGACTCGATCAACTTAGGTGGCGTGCCAACTCCCGCGCCGAACCGATGCCGAGAATAGCTGATGAACGAGTGTATCCCCGCGAAGTCGTGACAGCCGGAACATGTGAGCAAAACAATGCCCTCCTTGCTCTCCGGCTTCTCCCCCTCACTCTCGAACACGTCGGTCCCGTGCGTATGAAAAAAGCCAAATTCTTTTTCACCCGGAGGGATAGCTCGCAGCCCGCCATTGTGCCCTGAGAACAGCCCCTCGCGGCTTATCGTGAATTCGAAAAAATCCTGAGAGTGTGTTCCAGTTCCGCCCAGATCGAAGTGTATGGCTCGATATATTCGCATCTGCACGCTTTCCGTCAACTTTGTTCGCGTTGGATTGCCGTCGCTGTCGATCAGCACGATCTGGCGAACCAAAGCCATCCGTGTCCCAATCGGAAACTGCGGAGGTTCAGGATACGGAACCGACCCGGCGAGATCAGCCTGCCCGTCGCGGAGGTACGGGAGCAGGTCTGGGTTTGCCCCCCAAGTCTTGGGGATGTCGCGGAGCTTTGCCAAATACTCCAGCGTCTTTGCTCTTCCTCCCGGCACTTGGAAGAACACTAGGAAAATTGATCTTCCATCAAAGAATTCGAGATGGTCGGAGGCAACTGGGCGTCCTTGCTGTTCCCCAAGGCATACCCATGGCCCCCTGGGGTCGAAGAGATCAGCGGGAAGGAACGGATGCTGCGGATCGGCAGGGTAGTTAGTGGGCAGCACGTGCGATCGAACCGCATCCTCATAGTTGTCGGGGAGCTTTCGAATCTGATCTTTACTCAAAGCCAATCTGCGGATGATCTCGGTGACCCGGTTCTGCAAATCGGAACGACCTTCCGTCTGTTCATCGCGAGGCAACGAGAGCCAATCGTAAATCGCAAGAAGGTCGCCCTGGAAAAGGGCACGTCTCAGTGGGTCTGTGACCGCGCTTTCAGAATGTTGTCCCAGAAACTCATCGAGCAACTTCAAGGCTTCATCGTGGGAAGAGCCGCTCAGTAGGTATTTGGTTTGCCACCACAGGTAGGGGTCGAGTTCATCGCCTCCATACTGCTGCCCATCGCCGGTGTGCCTCACGTAAAACAAACGAAATAATCGGTTCCAGATCTGGCCGGGATCGGAGGCATATATCGTCTGCGCAGATTGAGGTCGACTTGGAGCGTTTCCCTTTGCGGGGGCGTCTGCGCTCTTACCGTCGCTATAACTGCAAATGCAGAAAAGCAGTGGCAGAACAGCCGCGCTGACCAAGGATGCCGTCGCCCTCATAGCCGCTCATCGTACCACTGCTTTCTTGGGATCCACTGCTCCGGCGGATTCGTTACTGCATACACCCGTACAGCGCAGCCACCACATATTCCGCTTTATAGCGGCGAGCACTATACTAGCCGGATGAGCAAGCACCTCGAATCGCTGTATCAGAATCTTCTCAACGGCAAGCTACCCCATAACCTGAGTTGGAGCGAGGCCGTCGAACTGGTCGAGCATCTGGGTGAGGTCCAACCGCAGGGAAACGATGAGTTTGTGTTCCATGTGGGCAGCCAACGCGCCTTTTTCAAGAAGCCGCACACCCATGATCTCGGTATAGAGGAAGTTTCTCGGTTGCGTAAATTCTTGAAGGAAGCCGGACCGTCTGTGCATAAATCAGATGCGCAGGTAGAGGCACCGGCCCATACCAGCCGTATGATTGTCGTCATCGACCACCACGCCGCCCATGTTTACCAGGATCTCGGAGGAAGTCGTCCGGCCGACGAACATAAGGTGCAACCTTACGATCCTTTCAATTTTCATCATCATCTGATTCATCGAAAGGAAGCCCACTACCGTGGCGAGCGCGTACCCGAAGAGGATTCGTTTTATGAGGAGATCGCGAAAGATATCACTCCGGCGAATGAGATCGTCCTCATCGGTCACGCCACCGGAAAAAGCAACGCCGCCGACTTCTTGAAAGAATATTTGAAGACCCATCATCCCGACATTTCTCGACGGGTCATCGCTACCGAAAACGCGGACCTCTCAGCGGTGACTGAGCCTGAAATTGAGGCTCTAGCAAAGCGGCACATGATCGCAGCCTAACAGCGTGGTTCTTAACCACCGCATAACCGATTGCGATGGCGACGAACTTGATTGCGGCATCGTTTTACCAAAAGAGCATGCCGCCTGGGCGTGAAAAATGGCGAAGAAAAAAGCCGCTATTGCCATGTCGAAACTCACAGAGATTGAACAGGACCTGCTTTCGCACATCCAGGATGGATATCAGCTCGAAACTGATTCGCTCGGCGGCAACCCAGTTCTGCGGCGCTTGAAAGACAATGAAGAAATACGCGCCCTGTCTGCCAATCGCAATACCATCAAGGCGATGGAACAGCGCGGACTCATCAGCCCCGTCAAGGGCCAAGACGCGCTCACTATTGTGTGGCGTCTGAAAAAGAAGCAGTCGTCGCAATGAAACGGACGTTGCTCTCATGGAGCAGTGGAAAAGACAGCGCTTGGAGCCTTTACCTCCTTCGGCAACAAAGCGATTGCGAGGTTGTGGGGCTGCTGACTACGTTCAATCAGAGAGCGAACCGGGTTGCTATGCATGCGGTGCGTCGTAGTCTCGTCGAGGTCCAGGCAAGAGAGGCAGGCGTTCCACTGTGGGATGTGGACCTTCCGTGGCCGTGCTCGAACGCCGACTACGAGAACATCATGGAGAAAACGTGCGAATCGGCTGTACGCGCGGGGATCGAATGCATTGCCTTTGGCGACCTGTTCTTGACTGACATACGGGCATACCGCGAGAAGCAACTGGAAAGTTCCGGATTGCAGCCAATTTTCCCCGTGTGGGGCATGCCCACGAGGGAACTTGCACATTTCATGATCAAGTCCGGGGTGCGTGCCAAACTGACCTGTGTTGACCCCAAACTCGTGGCGCCGGAATTTGCTGGCAGGGAATTTGATGAACAATTGCTTTCGGATTTGCCTCCACAGGTCGACCCCTGTGGCGAGAACGGGGAATTCCACACCTTCGTCTATGCCGGACCGATGTTCCGGCACGACCTTTCAGTAGAGGTCGGAGAAATTGTGTCTCGCGACGGGTTTGTGTTTGCCGATCTGAAGCTTAGTCAGCGCAAAGCCAACGCCAAGTGATGGCGACTGGTTCGACGCTTCTTGTAGATTCAACATTTATAGGGATGCGGCAACCGGACATGCCGAGGCGCACAGTAAAATCGTGCGGTTGGCGTTACAAGGGAACCGAATGGCAGGCGAGAGTACACAACCGACTGAAAGAATGGCTCCTCAGGTAGGACTCGAA
>JBAWBE010000542.1:0-8493 GCA_049589635.1 Terriglobales bacterium | reverse complement strand
CGATAAATCTAACAGCGCGCGATGCAACGATTGAAATGCCGCGCCGGGATATTCGGCGCTGACTTTGATTCCGGTCATGCCGTCTTCGCCGATGATGCCGCCCCAGAGCGTGTTGTCGAGATCGACGACTAAACATTTGGCGGTGCGGCCGGAGAGCGGAACGAGGAAACGCATCCACTCGCGGGCCATGTGGAGCAGATGATCGGCGGCGATGGGCAGGCGCGCCATTTGCCATTTGCGTTCGTCGTGCCAATGCTCGCTGCCATGGCGCGCGACTAGCGCGTCGTAGTCGAGGATGTAGACGCCGTGCTGCGCGCTCGCTATGCGGTGGAGTTCGCGATTCACTTGGCGGATCAGGCCCGACTGGCCAGATTCTATTTGGTTATCGAGCACGCCGAGGCTCGCGGGCCTGGGAGATTCGAGCGCGTGAATGATGAGAGCAGACTGACTGTTCTGGCGGAATGAATTTACCCATTGCTCGTAGCTGCGGGCTACGCGAGCGGCGGCTTGCTGCGCGGCCTCCGGCGACTGATCGGCGAAATTGATGGTCAGGTCGGGCGCGACATCTTCCACGCGAACGGCGAGGATCGCTGCGTTGGGCGCGAACCGGTAGAGAGAACTCTGCGGATCGACGATGTCTTGTACGTAAGTGTTGAAGTCGCCGACATGGATTTCGAGGTTGATTCCGTAGGCGAACGCTTCGGCTCGCAGCAAAGGCAGGACGGGCTCGACTGTGAAGGAGCGGAGAAAGGCTAGCTTGAACTTGGTGAGCGGGAGTTTCTCGCGGAGTTGATCGAGGCGTGTCGCTACGAACGCGGCTGTCGCCGAACCGGTTTCACGGCGCCAGAGTTCGCGCAGGGCGGTGGAGGCGCAATCGAATTTGCCGTCGGCGATTAAATGATCGACTTCGGCTCGTCGATTCGGCGGATTGTGATCTGCGGACATTATTCAATGTTCATCGTGCTTCAGCGTTTGTGGCGGGCCAACCCTAAATCGCACAAAGCGCGATTTTAGGATCGGGCACCCTCAGTTTTACCGATGTCGCTCTTCTTGACTCCCATTCTCGCCGTGTCAGCGAAGCGGGCCAGCGGAGTTTTCGACTTCAGCCATTCTTTGAATTCAAGGTTCAGTGGGAATAGAAAACTCATCAGGCGCACGGCTAGCGATGGGCGGCGATTTTCCGGCGGTGTTGATAGGGTGTATCCAGTTGCCTGTAGTAAATCGCCCTGGATGCTTTCGATGTCGCGAATCTGCTCTGGCGTGAAGCTTGCTTTCCATCGGCCTATGGTTTTTGCTTCCGCTTCTTTGCCATCTCCGCGAAATGAAGAGTTCGGATCATGCACCGAACCTAGCGCTACTTGCTGAATACGGTCGTAGTCCAGGTCCTGCTCGATGAATTTGCCGATGCGCGCCAGGGCTTCGCGCGGGTTCTGGACTACATCCTCGTAGTGCACTTCCATGTAGTCGTTGCCCATGGCTTGGCCGTAGCGACGGCCTTTGCGCACGATCCAGCGCCAGAAAATTGCCGGCGCTAGGGCGGCGCGGCTGCGGTCCCAAGGCCAGGGACGAATCCAGCCGATGCGGTGCAGGGACGCGGTTACGTCGCGGCCGTCGCGAATGATGTGGATGATGAGCGCGTCGGGAACTACTTTTTTTATCAGCGGCAGATTTAGCAAGTGAAGTGGAGTGCACTCCGCCCAGCGCTGGACTCCCTGCTTGCGGGCGATGGCTTCCATCACGATGCGGAGGAAGTCGCCGGCGTTGCGGCAATCGTCCATGACCCGTTGATCGATATCCTCCGGCTTGAGTTCGGTGCGTTCGAAGAGGTTGCTTTTGTAATAGGCGTCGAGCAACTTGCGGCGGTTGGCGCGGCGAGCCAGATTGCCGAAGCGCACGCCCAGCAGGTTGAAGGTGTTGCTTTCGGCGAAGTAGACGGCGAAGCCTCCTCCGGAAAGCAGCGTGTGGTAAAGGAATTTGGTGCCGGACCGTCCGCAGCCTAGGACGAAGACGGGTGCGCGCGAGCGTGGAGTGGGGCGCATGCCGGTGGCGAGCGGTTGGCCCTTCTGCGCGTCTGTCGTCTTCGTTATGGATTTAGTTATGGAGCTCATGACGGTTTGGTGTGCGATGCCATCTTCGGCACGGGCATCGGTTCGTCTGCCAGTTCGAGCGCGGACATGTTTGCGAGGCGGCCAAGTGGCGTGTTCATTTTGAGCCAGAGTTTGCTGCCGAGAAATGTGGGATAGATTGAGCGCATGATCGAACTGCGCGGGCTGATGCGGCGCTCGGCTTGCGGAAGCGAGAGCTGATAGCCGTTTTCTTCGAGGCACGCACCGACGGCCCCTTCGATGGCTGCGATGTTTTTTGGTGAGAGACGTTCTTTCCAGCGGCCCAGGGGATTGATCTTTTCTTTCGCGGCTTCCTCGCGGAAGGATGAATTGGTTTTTGAGAGGCTGCCAAGGCCTGCTTCTTGGACTCGATCATAGTCAATGTCGTGATCGATGAAACTGCCTAGCTTGCCGAGCGTTTCGCGCGGATTCGTAATCAGATCTTCGTAGCGGACTTCGGTGTAATCGGCGGGAAAGAGGCGTCCGGCCTCGCGTCCGCGATGCACCATCCATTCCCAGTAGAGAGCGGTCGCTACCAGACTGTTGGTTTCGTTTCGATCCCATGGAAGCGGAGCGAAGCCGCCCATTTTTTTTAGCGAGAGAGCGATGTCGCGGCCGTCGCGGATTATGTGGACGAAGAGGGCGTTTGGAATGTCTTTTTTTACTTTTCGAAAGTGCAGAACATTGTCGGGATCGTAAAAGGCCCAGCGCTGTGCATTCTGCTGCTGGGCTACGGTGTCGAGTACGGTGCGAATAAAGTCTCCTCCGCTGCGGCACTCGTTTTCGATGCGAGGAGAGAAATGCTCCGGGCCTAGTTCGGTGCGGCGGAAGCCTTTGCTGCGAAGCCATGTGGCTACGATTTTTTCCCGGTTGGCACGGCTCGACATGGAGCCGTAGCGCGCGATCAGAATCTTGTAGATCGGGAGGTATCCACGGTAGATGGCGAAGCCTCCGGAGGAGAGCAACATGTCATAAAGGAGGTTGGTGCCGGAGCGGTGGCATCCCATCACAAAGACGGGGAAGTGCTTGCGCTGGCTTGGGTTTGGCGTCGGCACAGGGTACAGAAAATCTTACCATGTGGGGTTGTGGGCGCTGGAAAGGGGCTAAAACCGCGGGTTACCGAAGATATCGGGTGATTTGCGGTCGTGTTCGGGCTGACGGACCAGGAAGTACACTCTGTCGATCCAATTCCACTTCCCGAGGAGCATGGCATTTTCGGAGGTCTTGTACGGCACGCCTGAAGGCGTGCCCCGATACGACTGGCTTTATTCAACGGCGGCGGTAATTATTCGACCCCCGCGGTCGCAGCTTCGACTGCGTCGACGTCGGCGCCTTCGTCGCGCCCGTCGGATGCCACTCCGGCTCCGGGGGACTTTTTGCTACAACCTCCGCCCTTTTCGTGGCACAGGCGTGGGTCTTTAGCGATGCCGTCTTTCAGGTCGCGGACTTCGAGGTCTTTGGGATTGCCGACCGTGATGTTTCCCGGGGGAAACCCGCCGCCGCGCTCGATCGAGAGCAGGTTATGGTCAAATTTGTAGTTGGAAAAACATTCGTCCAGAACGGCTTGCGGGCCCACCTTGGCGGCTTGCACAGCGCAACTGTTGGGGCCGGCTGAGACGATCGGCTGGCGGGCGCCGCCTACGGCGAAGACGCTGTTGGTGAGGGTGAAGTTCGGCATCTTGTCGCCGCGATTGAGGACCGCCATCAGCACGCCCGGGCCAAACGAGGTTACGTGGTCGATCTGTATGTCGTGAATTTTTACTTCGGTGTCCATGTATTTGAGGAAACCGCCGCCGCCTTTGTAATCGCGATCATGAACGTCGTCGGCGATCAAGTCGTGAACGCTCATGCGTCCGCCGTCGGCGGGGAGGCCGCCACCTTTTCTCTCGGCGGCGTGTTTCGTAGCGATTGTTAGTACTCCCGCCACGTTATGCACGCGGTTGTAGCGCACGGTGACGTCGTTGACCCGACACTTGGGGCAATGGCTGGCCTGGCTGACCGGAGCGAGGACAAGGGAAAATCCGGTTTGCGTGAAGCCGCCCCAGCAGTTCTCCATGATATTGCCTTCGATCAGCACACGGATCGCGCTCTTCAGCTCGAGATGATTTTTGACGATGTAGGGCGTGCCCTGCGGGCTGGGCGTGTAACCGGGTTCGCCTTCTTTCCAGATCATGGGGCGAAAGAGGTGATTGCGCCGGATTTCAATATCGGTTGGATTGTTCTCGGACGGACCGCCACCAAACATAATATTTTCGCCGGAAGCTTCAAGAAAATTGTTGTAGATCTTGAAGGTTCCGAAGGGCTCGTCGCTGTGAGCGCCACCCAGGGCGGTCGCGTCCGTGCAAGCTCCTTTGCGCGCGATGCAATTGAGGCCGCTGATGTAGGAGTTGATGACGGCGATGTTGTGGCTGCCGAGGACCATGCCGACGCCGTGGCCGACTTCGGAACCCTCGCCGGCGTGCATGTAATTGCGATCGAAGATGACATGGTCATCATGGTCGGTGTAGATCATGCGGCTGGTGTGGTCGTTTGGGGGAGTCGTCCACTCGATGCCGATGAAGCGGACATGATCCCCGACTACGACGCCGCCATTCGGCTTCACCATGATTATGGCGAGGAGTTTTGCCACGCCTCCCGCAGGCTGCGCGAATGGAGGGCGGCCGGGAAGGCTGGCTATGCCGGCCCAGGCGGGAGAGATGCGCGAGCCTTCGGGCGGAAGCTTAGAGTCGGGAATATCGGTGCGAATAGTGATGTAGTGCTGGTCGTCGCACTTCTTCTTGGGCAGGTCGCGGACTTCGTAGGTTGCGCCGGAGGGGAGCAGCAGAGTATCTCCGCATTTCGCGTCTTTGACGGCCTCGGCGAGATCAGCGTTGGCGGCAATGCGAATCTGTTTGCCCGGAGATGGGGTGCCATCGAGGCCGGTGTAGTAGCAGGCTTGCGGGAGCTGAGCGGGCCCATCTTTGTCGCCGAAGTGAGGTACATCGCCTTTGCCGCAATAGGCGTTCTCGCCGGTGGGCGGGGCGGCGGCAGATGCTGGAACACCTGAGCAGAAGACGATAATGGCGAGGGACAGTGCAGAAAGTGCTGCTAACAGAAATCTGGCCGACGGGATCGAACGCAAAGCTCGTAGACGAAGCCAGGTCATTTTTAGTTTCTCCTCGCGCACGCCCCGCGCATCATGGTGGAGGGCCCTAAGCCACGCCAAAGTCGGGTCGTGCCAGGACACGCCATGCCAAGAACGCTTGTCCATAGCGGTTTACAGGTGGATTGAGGATAACACGGGCTATCTCGCGGTCAACGGCGCCTGGGGGCAACGCTGAGTAAGATGTTTAGTGCGATATTGCTTGGCCAGAGTTCGCGAGCTAGGGCGCTCGCGCCACACAAAACAAAAAAAAGCCGCGGCTCAGGGCCGCGGCCTTTTGGTCCCGGAAAGAGACCTACTCCACTCCGGCGAGAGCGGCTTGCAACCCAACGATGTCAGCTCCGAGATCTTTGCCGTCAGACCCTGCGTTCTTGTAGGGACTTGTGTTTAAGAGCTGATAATTGCCGCCATTGCCGTTGTTGTAGTTGACGAACTGAACGTCCGCTGGGGTCGCGGGGAACAGGTTATTCGCCGGCCACTTGGCCGGGGGAAAATGGGGCGGACTCGCGATCAGTCCATTGGTCTGGAATGTGCTCGTTGTGAAGCAGTTCTGGATGCTCGTGATCGGAACGTCATCCGCCGAGCAGCTATTCTCTCCGCCGCCGAAGACATCCCAAACGGGATAACGGCCGGTGAGGGTCAGGTTATTGGTGAAGACAAATGCGTACATGGCGGCGTCTCCCGACACATTGCCCACGGACATCGCGTGACTCTCGGCATCGGGAAATACAGTAACGTGGTTGATGGTGATGGTGTTGATCGGGTTCTTCGGCCAGTTGTTGGCGATCATAAAGCCGTCGCCACCGCCCAGGTACTTTTTGTTGAGATCGTCCATCACCACGTCGTGGATGCTGAAACGAGTACCAGCGAGAGCGGGCGCACCGCCCGATCCGTCACCGGAGAGTACGGTTGCGAGCACGATGCCGCCGCCCGCATGCGAAATCTGCGTATACCGAACGGTGACATCCGTGACCTGGCAAAGCGGGCAAACGTTCGCTCCGCTCTTGGTGTGCTGGTTCTTGGGAGTGATCAGAATGCCGTGGCCCTTCTGGGTGAAGCCTCCCCATGAGTCTTCCATCAGATTGGCGTCGACGAGCACGCGGATAGCGTTCTTGAGTTCGAGGTGATTCTTAACGATGAAAGGATCTCCATCGGGTCCCCCGACAAACGGCGTGTTGCCTTTCATCCATTGCCAGGGCTTAAAGAAGTGATTGCCGACAACGGTGATGTCGGTGGGCGTCAGAGTGGCGGCGCCTCCGCCCATCATGACTGCCTCGCCGGCAGCTTCCAGGAAGTTATTCTGAATCAGGTATGGACCGTCTTGCGTCGTCGTGACGCCGCCACTGACGGCGTGCGAGTCGGTACAGCTTCCGCTACTGGAAATACAGTGGAAATCGTTGAAATAAGAATTCACCACTGCGATGTAGGTCCCGCCTGCCATAGAGAAGCCGTCGCGGGTTTCGTCCTGCGCCTGCCCATGCAGCCATGAGCGGTCGACGATGATGTGGTCTGCCGTGCCTACGAGCGAGATTAGAACCGCACTGCCTTTTACTCCAGTCGGACGAGTGATTTCGAGGCCGACAAAGCGGTAAAAATTGGCGCCGTCGGCGATGTTGAACGGCCCGTTGCCGCCGTTCGCCATCTGCACTTTCGCGAGAACGTTGGTTGGATTCTGGCAGTTGAAGGACGGGCGACCCGGAAGCGAGGAAACGCCAGCGTAGCACGGCGTGACACGCTGTCCATCGGCAGGCAGAGCGCTATCCGGAGAACTCGTTCGGATTACGATCCAATTCTGGGCGTTGCAACCCTTGGCTGGCAGGTTATACGGACCACTGAAGGTTGCGCCGGCCTGGAGTTGAATCGTCTGCCCGCATTGCGCGCTGTTTAAGGCCGATTGGAAATCGCCACCAGACTTGATATTGATGACGCTGCCGGGTGCAGGTGAATCCGCCATCGTGGCACCGACTGTTACCAGTGGAAGTTGCGCCGGACCGTCGTAGCCGCTGCTAGTGGTGACGACCACGCTGAAGTTGCCGCTAGCCGTGTGATTCGCCGCATCCGTTACTGTGGCCGAGAAGTTGAAGGTTCCAGTCGCGGTCGGAGTACCAGTCAGGTCGCCATTCGGGCTGAAGGTGATTCCAGCTGGCAGGGTGCCGGTGACGGTCCAGCTATAGGGCTGAGTTCCGCCAGTTGCTGAAAAGTCTGCGCTGTAGGTTTCGCCTTGCTGTCCTTGGGGCAGGCCGCCGGTCGTGATCTGTAGAGATTGGCCTCCCGCGGGATTGATGGTAACGGAAGTGGTCGCGGATTTCGTGGAATCTGCCTGGCTCGTTGCGGTGACGGTTGCTTGCGTCGTCGATTGCACAGCTGGCGCGGTGTAGAAACCGGTTGCGTTGACCGAGCCGGCAGAAGCGGTCCAGTTGACGCCTGTGTTCGAAGTTCCGGTAACGGTGGCCGTGAATTGCTGGGTTCCGCCTGATGAGAGAGTGGCGCTCATGGGAGTGACGCTGACGCTGACTCCAGCGCCGCCGCCGGCGCCGACCTGCACAACATAGGACTTCGTCCCCGAATCAGGCCGCGGGCTGTCCTTCACCATAACCTGGAATGAATAGAGACCCGCTGTCGTAGGCTGACCAGAGAACGATCCAGTCGTGGGATTCAAAGTCAGGCCGGGGGGCAGGCTGCCCGAAGCAAGAGAGAACTGATAGGGATTGCTCCCGCCATTCACCGATAAGACGGCATTGTAGGTCTGATTGACCGAGCCGCCGGGAAGCGATCCTGAAAGCGTGAGCGCCTGCGGTGAATTGCTGTTGGCGGCAGAGGCGTTGGTGCCGCAAGAAGTAGCGATCAAAGAAATCATCACTACCAGGAGCACTGCGAAGACACGTTCGACTTGCTGACGTGAAGAGTTTCGATAATCCTTAAAAAGAGCCCACGGTGATACAGGCATTATGAAACCTCGACGTACAAAATTGGGGGACTAAGTCGAGCGAGTCCACACGACGACCATATCGGCATGCGCGGTAGGTGCACAGATACCACAAGTGCACGAGGAAACTCGTCTGTACATGTGGACCAAGCCTGTACGGATTCGCGTAGGCTAGTGATCTACTGGAGAGATTTAGGTAACGAGCTGAAACAGGCTCTGGATGCGGTGTTCCGTCGATTCCCAAACGAACGGCTGAAGAATGATGGCTGGCTGGCGGTTCGAGATGCGAAGCCTCAGGTGACTTAGGTCACGTAATCAGT
>JBAWBE010000541.1:0-15353 GCA_049589635.1 Terriglobales bacterium | reverse complement strand
CTTCAAAGCTAGCGACGAAGTTCTCCTCCACGAACGCCAGCGGCAGCTCCGTGCATGCCAGACACACGACCGGCGGTCCCGAGAATTCCGCCGCAAACGACTCGCGCGCAATCTTCCCCAAGCGTTCGGCCGCCCCGGCAGTCTTGCCTGCTTGTAACTCCCGGATCAACTCCTCCGTCATCGCCCTCGCCTGTTGATCCCGCGGACCACGCGCCTCGATCCCATGCCTGGCAAATCCCTCGCGAAACTTTGCTGATCGCATCGTCACGGCAGTACCCAGAATCAACACCTCGCGCGCGCCCAGCCGAGCCGCCGCTTTCGCCGCCGCGTCCACAATGCTGATCACCGGAATCCCAATCCCGCGAACGATCGTCTCGAACCGATGATGCGGCGTATTGCTGGCCATCACCGCGACCTCAGCCCCTGAAGCCTCCAGACGCCTGAGTGCATTGCGATGATATTCATCGAATCGAGACCACGAGGCGTCGTCGTCACCGCTGCCCCAATAAGCGACGGCTCGATTTAAATCGAGAGACTCAATCGCCATCTCCATCGCCGTGTCGAGCGCCGAGGCCGGAGCACTCGGCCCTCGCGTCAATCGCAGTTCATCGCCGCGGCGGCTGAGTTCTGAATAGTAGACAACGGTGGACGGCCAGGCCACGCCGCCCACAATGCCAATTTTCTTGATCGCGGATTCCGATTTCATACTTGCAGTATCTGATGCTGCAGTCATGCGCCGGACTCCGTCATCTCATCATCGAGGGCAATTCGAACGTCCCGTCTACCACCTGCACAAAGTTTCGTTCCTCGCGCAGAATCAAGCGCTTGCTTTGCGCCATGTTGAAATTCTCAATCGCTTCCTTGTCCGAGCGCAGCCGCGCACGATACGCCTCGTAGGACGCAAGGCTGTCGAAGGCAATTAGTCCCCATGCAACGTCGCTCGTCCCTTCGTGGGGAAGAAAATACCCGATCAAGTGTCCGCCGCAGCGCGGAATAATGCGTCCCCAATTCTCGGCGTACTTTCTGAACTCGTCTTTCTGGAATGGGTCAATCTGATATCGGATAAAACAGGCAATCGTCATAGCTGTCCTCTCATCGTTTTGCTGCTCTGCTGAACCATGCGCGCCCAAGCCGGCCGCCAACGTCGTCCCCATCATTGCGCCCATCAGTGAAAGCGCCGTTCGCCGGTCGATCTGCATAGCCGAAGTCTCCATCGCGACCAAGTATGCAACTTGCCTGACACACACACTTCGTCTAACATGAAACTATGAATGTATCGGTAAACCCTCGACCCGATGCCAATCTCGCGCTCTCCAGAATTGCCTCGGCCATCGGCGAGCCGGCCCGCGCCCGCATGCTCTCTTCTTTATTGGACGGCCACGCCCGCACCAGCACCGAACTCGCGGTGGTCGCGGAAGTCAGCCCTTCGACTGCCAGTGTTCATCTGGGCCGGTTGAAGACCGAGAATCTCATCAAAGTTCTCGTGCAAGGCAAGCATCGCTACTACAGCCTGCAAGGTGCCGAGGTCGCATCGGCGCTCGAGGCACTCAGCGTGTTGGCGGGCAATCCGCGCGCCCGATTCGTGCCGAATACGCCGAACCACCTGCGCGCTGCGCGCACCTGCTACGACCACATCGCCGGAACGCTGGGGGTCGCGCTCCACGACCGCATCAAAGCACTCGGCTGGCTCTCCACTCATCCGCGGGGAGCAGACGACACGTACGATCTTTCGTATGATGTCTCGGAAAAAGGCGCCCAGGAATTTGAAGCGTTGGGAATCGACGTTGCCACGACACGAGCCCTGCGACGCCGCTTCGCCTTCGCCTGCCTCGATTGGAGCGAGCGCAGATCGCATCTAGGCGGAGCGATTGGGGCCGCGCTTTTGAATGTCGCATTAAAAGGAAAGTGGCTGACTCAGCATCTGGACAGCCGCGCTCTCGCGATCACCGCGCACGGAAGACGCGAACTGCAAGCCCGCTTCGGTCTGAAAATTTGATTCGGAAGTTTGACTGGGATGTTTGGTTGCGACATAAGCTAGGAGCCAGCAGCTAGAAGCTAGCAGCTCTTAGTACAATCACACCATGCGCGACTCCCTTCTCGACTATCGCTCCGAGTTCCCTATCCTCGAGCACACCAACTACATGATCTCGAACTCCCTCGGAGCTATGCCCCGCAACGTCTTCGCGGCCCTGCATGGCTATGCCGACATCTGGGCCAATCGCGGCGTTCGCGCCTGGGAGGAACGTTGGTGGATGCTCGCTCTCGAAGTTGGTAACGAACTCGGCGCGATCATGAATGCGCCGCGCGATTCCGTATCCGTGCATCAGAACGTCACTACTTGCCAGGCCGTTGTCTCCTCGTGTTTCGATTTCTCCGGCAAGCGCAACAAAATCGTCTACGACGATCTCAATTTCCCGTCGGTAATGTATTTCTGGGAAGCGCAGCGGCCACTGGGCGCGCGTGTGCATATGGTGAAAACTGACGACGGCGTCCACGTCCCGACCGATCGCCTGCTCGAAGCCATCGACGACGAAACTCTGCTCGTCCCGATCTCGCACGTCATTTTTCGCAGCTCGTATATCCAGGACGCGCGCGCCATCATCGAAAAGGCTCACAAGGTCGGGGCTCACGTTGTGCTCGATACTTTTCAATCGCTCGGCAGCGTTCCGGTCGATGTCCAGGCCCTCAACGTCGACTTCTGTTGCGGAGGCGTTCTCAAGTGGCTGTGCGGTGGACCGGGAGTCGGGTATCTCTATGTCCGGCCTGATCTGGGCGCGAAGCTCGAACCAAAATTGACGGGATGGTTCGCCCACGAAAATTCCTTCGAGTTCTCGGCCGGCCCGATCCGCTACACCGCTCCGCCGCTGCGCTTTATGAACGGAACGACGCATATTCCCGCGCTCGAAGCCTGCCGTCCGGGCTTGCAAATCATTACCCAGGTGGGCGTGGAGAAGATCCGCGAAAAATCGAAACGGCAGACTGCCCGCCTGATCGAACTCGCCGACCACCACGGCTGGCGTGTGAACACGCCACGCGATCCCGAGCAGCGCGGCGGCACCGTCTCCATTGACATGCCGGACGCACAAGCCGTCAGCCGTGAACTCCTCGCGCGCGAAGTTCTCGTCGACTATCGACCCAAAGCCGGCGTCCGCTTTTCGCCGCATTTCTACAACACCGACGAAGAGGTCGATGCGGCCATCGCCACCGCCGCCGCGATCCTAAAAGAGAAAACACAGCGAGTAAGCGCGTAACCCTCAACAGATACGGCTTTTGGTTACCACCGTAAGGCCGTGCCACGCGTTTTTCCACCTGCTTTCCGGGCCCCTTTCTTATGCTCATAAGTGAGGGTGCTCCACGCTTTGTGGTCTTCCAAAACGTGGGTTCCTCGGTACCCAAGTGAACCCCAGCTTTTTTCAATTCATCTCGGAGAACCACCTCACCCTCGCAGCCGGCTGCGCAGCCGGAGTCGGAATGTGCTTCTTCTTTTGCGGGGTCCAGCTTTTCGCGCGCAAGCGTCCTTCCGGGCAAGCTTCGATGCTCACGGTCAACGCAGCGAGGCCCGGCCTTGCAGCTATCTCCGGTAAATCGGCTGGCACGCGCACGCTGGCGGCCCCGATCAGCGGAATGCCTTGTTACGTCTACCGGGCAGTGGTCTGGCAGCTTGACTCCGAAGGGAAAGGGGAATGGAAGAACGTGGCTGAAGAAACCGGGCACGTTACATTCCTCATCGAAGACGAAACTGGAGAGCTATTAGTGGAACCGACTGGTGCGGAATTCGATTTGTGCCAAAGCCTCAGCGGAGAATATGGCTCGCCGTCCTCATCTTCAAGCGTTCCCGAAGCGGTCGCAAATTTCCTGGCGCGAAATGGAGTCACGCTCGATCGTCCCACGCGCGTCGAAGAATATTGTCTCCAGCCCGAAACGCCGGTAGTCGTCACCGGAACAGTCATCGAGAATTCGGCTCTGCCAGCAAATGCAGTCGCACCCTTTTCAGCCGAGTCGCCACGCAATCTGGAGCAAGCGGCCGCGGCACGCGGCGCGGCTAGAGGCGTTGACAACCTGCGGCAGTGGCAGCCCGAAGTGATTCGACTCGCCAGTGGCCCAGCACCTCAATCCACCACGCAGATGACTCAGCAGGCAAAAATCGCCGCCGCGCTGGCAAGAGCCGGACTCGCATCCCCGGACATGTGGACCACAAGCGAAGGCAGCCTCCAAGCCATCAATGCATTGATCGACAGCCATTCGAGGCCCAACCAATCACCACCCGACTCGAAGCCCGACGCCTCCGCAACCCCCGAAGTCTCATTGACGACCATGACCATGACGAAAGGCCCCAACGATGCCGCGTTCATAATTTCAAACCTTCAGCCCGCTCCTGAAAACTCCCTCGGATGGCAGTCGGTTGCCCTCGTCCTGGCCGGCTCAACCCTCACTACCCTAAGCCTTTACGTTCTACTCTTGGCGCACCTGCACTAAGGCGAAGCACCTGCTACCGGAGTAACAATCCGCGTAACCCTTTCACCCGCGCAACGATCCAACTCTGATTTAGAATGTAGTGAAAATGACCGCGCTGAACGATCCCGTCCGCATCGGAATCCTCGGCGACTTCAACCCCGAATTCCGCTCTCACCACGCGACCAGCGACTCAGTCCAGCACGCCGCCCTCAAACTTGGCATCGAAGTCGAATCCACTTGGCTCCCCACGCCATCACTAGTCGAACCGGGAGCCGATGCCGTTCTCGATTCCTATGACGGTCTCTGGGGGTCGCCCGGCAGCCCGTATAAAAGTTTTGACGGCATGCTGAAAGGTATCCAGTTCGCCCGCGTCCACGACCGCCCATATCTCGGCACCTGTGGCGGATTTCAATACGCGCTCATCGAATGCGCCCGCAATGTGATCGGCATTCCCGACGCCACCACAGCCGAAGAAGACCCGAACGCGAAAAACATCATCATCTACCCGGTTTCCTGTGCCCTGCCCGGCCGCAAAAAGGGTGCACCCAAGCTTTCCGGAATCGGCCCCGAGATCCGCCTTGCCCCAGGCTCTTATCTAGCCGCGTGTTACGGCGACAAAGAGGTCATTAAAGAAGAGTTCTTCTGCAACTTTGAAGTAAATCCCGAGTTCGAATGGACCGCGATGGAAGCCGGCTTTCCCGTGGTAGCACGCGGGCCGCAAGGGGAATGCCGCGCCATCGAATCGCCCGCTCATGAGTTCTACATCGCGACCTTGTTCCAGCCGCAACTGACCTCGCGCAAAGACCATCCGCATCCGCTTGTCTTGGCCTTCGTGCAGGCGGTAGCCGACTTTCGCCGCAAGCGCCTGGACGATTCCATCCTCGCGTGAACTCGATAGGATGCAAGTCCAGCTCCGCACTCGCAAGCGAAGCGACCTCGCGCGCCATCTCACTCAATGACTTTCGTTACCATGATGGCACGTTACCTTACTCCGCAATCTCCAGCTATCTGCGAGACTTGAGAGGCGAATTCGGACTCGTAGCCCGAGTTGCCAATGGCATTTCAGGTTTCCAACTCTGTGTTTCGGTAATACGTTTCGCGATAATAGGAGTGACAGTGAGCTCAAAGCCGATGCCGGCCATGCAAGTTTCACCCGCCAAATCCGGGATCGCAGCGCCGGACCAATCCGCCCCAAACGGCGGCCGAAGCTGGTATTTCTCTTTCTTTTTGGCTTCAGGATTCTGCAGCATCCTCTACGAACTCATCTGGCTTCGTCTCGCCATGGCGCAGTTTGGTGTCACCACGCCCATGGTGTCGATTGTGCTCTCGAGCTTCATGGCTGGCCTCGGCGCCGGTTCCCTGGCCGCAGGAAACCTGATTCGTAAATATGGTCATCGTCTTACGATGCCGCCGTTGCAGCTTTATGCCGCCGCTGAAATCCTGATTGGCTGCTCCGCCGTGGCCGTGCCCCTGGAATTAGTGGCAGGCCGCTTTGCGCTGGAGCGCATAGGCCCGAGCCTGTCTCTTTCGTCGGGCGGATACTACATCGCCTCGGGAGTCTGGCTCGCTTGCACCTTGATTCCGTGGTGCGCATTCATGGGCGCCACGATTCCTCTCGGCATGTTTGCGATTCGCAGCGGCGGGCACCTGGAATCGAGCCGCTCCTTTAGCTTCCTTTATCTCGCCAACGTCCTCGGTGCCGTCGCCGGGTCGCTGATTCCGCTTCTGTTGATTGAGGAACTCGGATTCCACGCGACCTTGCTATGTGGAATGGTACTCAATCTCACCATCGCGGTCGGCGCCCTTCGGCTTGCCAAACGGCAAGCGCCAGCCGCCGCCAGTGGTGCCAACGCCCCTAACGACAGCAACAAAATCACGCCCCAAAACGCGCAGACTTCCCCGGGCATGTCGGCGACCAGTTGGCATCAACTGCTCGCGAACGGCACACTCTGGCTTCTGTTCGCCACCGGCCTAACCAGCATGGGCTTGGAAGTGGTTTGGATCCGGCTCTACACCATCTTCGTTGGCACGTTGGTTTATTCCTTCGCAATCATCCTGGGCGTTTATCTCGCCGCCACTTTCATCGGATCCACGATCTACCGCGCATTGAGTCGCCGCCACAGCGGTGAATCGCGGTTGGTCTGGATGTTCGTCTGGCTCGCAGCCGTTCTTCCCCTACTGACCGCAGACCCGCGTGTTGGAATTCCCGGTGTGCTCCGCGTGCCTCTCGGCATTGCGGCATTCAGCGGCCTTCTCGGATTCCTGACTCCAAAGCTCGTCGACCGCTTCTCCGACGGCGATCCCGACCGTGCCGGGTTCGGCTATGCCGTGAACGTCGCCGGATGCATTCTCGGTCCACTGGTTGCGGGTTTTCTCTTATTGCCGCATCTTGATGAGCGCTACGCGCTGGCAACATTAGCGCTGCCCTGGCTGTTAGTCGGAGTCTGGTTTGCTCTGCGCCGCACAAGTAGTTCGTCTGGAGAACCCGCTCCCGCCAAGCCGCTCACTGCCGCGGGCGCCATCCTCGTCGGCGCAACCTTGCTGGCCTCCTTCGCATTGATCTACCGGACACACAGCTACGTTCAGGAAATTCCCGGCGCGCAGGTCCGTCGCGACAGCACGGCCACCGTGATCGCCGCCGGACAGGGAATGCAAAAGAGCCTGTACGTGAATGGTGTGAGCATGACGATCCTGACGCCGATCACCAAGATGATGTCAGCCATGCCGCTCGCGTTCCTCGATCATCCTCCGCAAAATGCATTGGTGATTTGCTTCGGCATGGGCACGACGCATCGTTCCATGCTGTCCTGGGGAATCGATTCCACGGTGGTCGACCTGGTTCCGAGCGTGCCGGCACTCTTCTGGTATTACCACGCGGATGCACCGCAATTACTCCAGTCTCCGCACTCGCACGTGGTTATCGACGATGGCCGCCGTTTTCTGGAGCGCACGACCGCGCAGTATGACGTGATCATCATTGACCCGCCGCCGCCGATCGGCGCGGCTGGATCGAGTCTTCTGTATTCGCGCGAATTTTATTCCGCCGCGAAAAAGCGCTTGCGCCCAGACGGCATCTTGCAGCAGTGGTATCCCGGCGGGGACCTGACGGATGCGGCCGCCATCGCCCGCGCTCTAAAAGAATCGTTTCCCTATGTGCGCACCTTTAAGTCCGTCGCGGGCTGGGGAGTTCACTATCTGGCCAGCAACCAGCCGATCCCGGATCGGTCCGCTGCCGACCTTGCAAGGCGCATGCCGCCAGCGGCAGCGAGGGATCTCGTGGAATGGGGACCATACGCGACTCCTGAACAGCAGTTTGCCGCCGTCTTGCAAAATGAAATGCCGATTGACTGGATCATCTCGCTCGACAAGAAAGCACCGGCCATCGAGGACGACCGCCCCGTCAACGAGTACTACCTGCTGAGACACACGTTCGCCCGGCTCCACTAACTACGCCGGTGGGTTTGAATGGCTGGAACTGGACAGAAGATTTTTCGCTAGAAGGTAAACCCCGATCCCAGCAAACTATAAAGCAGAATCGCCAGCACGACGCATGTAAAGACCACATACAAGCGATCCCGCTCGATCGAGAATCCCACAATCGAAAATGCTACGCGAACAATCGGCGTCGCGATCAGCAGAAGCAATCCCAGCTGAATCCATCCGCGCCCATGCCCGCCTCGCACGCTCGCGATTACACCCGGAATCGTCCGGTAATCCGATGGCTCGCCACGAAATATCTTGTAGTCGGCCGCCTCATGCCAGTGCCGATATAGATAGATGCATGCCCCGCACAGGACCACAGCAGCGGAGAACATGACTCCGGTGCGCAGCAAGTTGCCAAGAATCACTTCCATGCGCCGGTCTCGCCAAGGCTGCGGCTTGAATTCGGCGAGCGCGTGCAGTCCGCTCGGCATCAGATCCCACCCCACAGTCCTTTGTAGAGCATCTGCAAACCCAGCACGAGAATCACGATGCTGAACACCAGCCGCAGCGAAGCCGTCTCCGCCTTTACTAGAATCCGCGTGCCCAGGAGCGATCCCGCCAGCACGCCCAGCATGACCGGCATCGAGAGCCCGGGGTCGACATATCCGCGGCTCAAATAAACGCCCGCGCTCGCTGCCGCCGTCACGCCGATCATGAAGTTGCTGGTCGTCGTCGAAACCTTGAATGGAATCCGCATCGCCTGATCCATCGCCAAAACTTTCACCGCGCCCGAACCGATTCCCAACAACCCCGAAAGTGTGCCCGCCCCAAACATCAGTCCGAATCCAGTTGGCACATTTTGGACGTTATAAGTGCGATGTCCTTCACGATCCTGGAAGCCGCCATTCAATCGCAGCGTCGTGGCCAGCGGATCGGGCGGAAGATTGCGTTGCGCCTCCGTCCGCGGCCGGCGCGAAATATATGCGGAGTACAGCAGGACCACCCCGAAGATTATGGCAATCGCCCGCACTGGCATCCAGGTCGCAAGAAAAGCCCCCAACAGAGCCCCCGAAGTAGTCGCCATCTCCAAAAACATGCCGATGCGGATATTTGAAATCCCTTCCTTCACGTAGGCCGCAGCCGCGCCCGACGAAGTGGCAATCACCGAAACCAGCGACGCCCCGATCGCGTAGCGAAGATCGACATGAAAGAAGATGGTGAGCAGCGGCACCAGCACCACCCCGCCGCCGAGGCCGGTTAGCGATCCCAGTAGTCCCGCGGCAAACGATACGGCCGCGACAACAAGAGTGAAGATCGGAATGGTCATTGGATGGCTGTCGGATTCAGCGCAAGATTGATCGCCGGATTGGTCGCCGGACTTGGTAGAGTAACATTTTCGCGTGCCTCCGCTTCGCTATCCTCTTTGGTCAACCAGAAATTCCCCTCATATTGTCATCCCGAGTTGTCATCCCGAGCGGCCAAGCGAGGGATCTCCCCCTCCTCCACGGACCGCAGGTCACCTTGCCGCGCGCCGTGCGACCTCCGCGCCCGACCTGCATCTAATCATCAGTGCTAGGATAGAGGTCGCTCGGCCGGACCGCATGTCTACCCGGGCAACCGATACGTTTCATAACTCTGGAGGATGAATGGCCAGCAACGGCATCGTCGAGGTAACCGACGCAAATTTTGATGCAGATGTATTGAAGTCCGAAAAACCCGTACTCGTGGATTTCTGGGCCGCCTGGTGTGGCCCCTGCCGCGCAATCGCTCCCATCGTGGAAGAGCTAGCCGGCGAATATCAAGGCAAAGTCACCATCGGTAAAATGGATGTCGACCGCAACGGCGCGACTCCCATGCGCTACAAAGTCACCGGCATCCCAACCCTGCTGGTCTTCAAAGGCGGACAGGTAGTCGAGCAGTTAGTAGGCTACCGCTCCAAAGATGACATTCAGAAAGCCCTCGACAAGCACCTCGGCTAACCGTTGGAGCCTCCGCTAAACCATTTGGGTCCAGTCCCTGCGAACCGTTTGGGCCCGAACCGTTTGCCCGGGCCTTTGATTCTGAGTCCCGGAGGGACGAGGGACATTAGCCCAGCGCTTCAGCGCTGGGAAGAATCAGTTTTAGGTCGCAAGTCCCGGAGGGACGGCCGGCTCCTGGAAGTTCCCATATGGTTGTCAAAGTCAAATAATTAGTTGACATAGGCAACTATGGCGCTCACCATGAGCACATGACACCCGCTTCCCGCTCGGTCGCAAACCCCATCCCCGCCATCCGCCACTTCAACCGCTACTACACACGGCAGATCGGTCTCCTCCAGCAAGGCCTGCTCGAAACTACGTTCTCTCTTACCGAAGTCCGGCTCCTCTACGAATTGGCCCATCGCGAAGTCGCAAACGCAACCGAACTAGCTGCCGACCTCAGCCTCGACCCCGGCTATCTGAGCCGCACGCTCGCAAGCTTCGAAAAACGAGGCTGGATCAGCCGTAGCCCATCCGAAAACGACCGCCGCCAATCGCTTCTCACTCTCACCAGCAAAGGTGCCGCCGTGTTCCGCCCACTCGAAGACCGTTCCAACCGTCAAGTCGAACAGATGCTGGTCAAGCTTTCTCCCGCAGCACAACAGCAACTAGTCAGCGCCATGCAGCAGATCGAGCAGATCCTTTCACCCAAGCCAGCTATGGCGGAGTCTTATCTTCTCCGAGCCCACCAACCGGGCGACATGGGCTGGGTAGTCTTCCGACACGGAGTCCTCTACGCCGAGGAGTACCACTACGACGAGCGCTTCGAAGCTCTGGTTGCCGAAATTGTGGCCAAATTCATCCAGCACTTTGATCCGAAATGTGAGCTCTGCTGGATCGCTGAGAGAACGACCGCCGGGAGAACGACCGCCGAGAAAACGGCCGCCGAGCGCAACCGAGAGCGGGTCGGCTCCGTCTTCCTGGTGCGCAAGTCCGCCACCGTGTCAAAGCTCCGTCTGCTACTGGTTGAACCCTCAGCCAGAGGCCTGGGCATAGGCCGCCGTCTGGTAGAAGAGTGCATCCGCTTCGCCCGCCAGGCAGGCTACAAGAAAATGATGCTGTGGACCCAAAGCGAACTAAAAGCGGCGAGAGCCATCTACCAGCAAGCGGGCTTTCAATTGACGAAAAAAGAGAAGCACAACAGTTGGAGCAGAAAAGAGTTGGTGGCGGAAACGTGGGAACTGAAACTGTGATCAGGTCGGATTGCAGGGGTCAGACTGCAAAGGTAAAAGGCCTCCAGATCTGCGATGCCGAATGCGCAAGGGGTTTTAACTTCTGCAATCTGACTTCTGACTTCTTCAATCGGAAACGGCCGCTTCAATATTTCCTAAGCACGCCAATCACCCGCCCCTGTACCTCGACCGCCGCCGCCGGAAAAATCATAGGCTTCATCGCCGCATTCGAAGGCTGCAACCGAATGTTGTCGCCCTCACGGAAAAACCTCTTCAAAGTAGCGTCCGCCCCATCGACCAGCGCCACCACAAAATCGCCGTTATGCGCAGTCTTTGACTTCTCGACCAGCACATAATCGCCGTTAAGAATCGCCTCATCCTGCATCGACTCGCCGCGCACTTCCAGCACAAACACTTCCTTCGAGCGCACAAAATCCGCCAGCGAAATCGTCTCCGGATTCTCCACCGCCTCAATCGGACGCCCCGCCGCAATCCGTCCCAAAAGCGGCAGCACCATCCCGGTGTTCACCGCCATCGACTGTTTCAACTTCCCCCGCGGAGGCAGCAGATCAATCGACCGGCTGCGATTGTAGTCGCGCGTCAGCAGTCCCTTTTTCTCAAGGTTGGTGATGTGCTTGTGAACAGTCGCGAGCGAATTGAGCCCCATCGCCTCTTTAATCTCTTCAAACGAAGGGGAGTATCCCTTCTCCGAAACAAAGCGCGATAGGAAGTCATAAACCTCATGCTGTCGCCGAGTGATCGCCATGCGCGCAGCATAGGCGAAGAAGAGGCGAATGTCAACTTTAAAGTATGGTTTGAATATTCCGTTGACAGACTATTCCACATGAGGAATACTTACGATCATGGCGTGGGACGTCGAGTTCACTGCCCGGTTTGAATCCTGGTGGAACTCGCTTTCCGAAGACGAGCAAGTAGAACTCGCCGCAAAGGTTGAGCTGTTGCAAGAACGCGGACCGACGCTTCCTAGGCCTCATGCCGACGTGATTTCCACTTCCCGTCACGCCAACATGAAGGAACTGCGGGGCAGAGTGCACGAGCGACAACTGCGCGTGTTGTACGCGTTTGATCCACGCCGTACTGCGCTGCTTTTGCTCGGCGGGGACAAGACAGGCGATCCGAATTGGTATGAGAAGTTTGTGCCGATTGCAGACGATTTATTCGATCAGCATTTAAGGCAACTGGCGCGGAAGCGAAGGAAATAAACGGAACATCAAGGTAAACCGACCTTTACACAGGAGAAGCACGATGCCCAAGAATTTCAATTCACTCCGCGCCAGGATGTCTCCGACCGCGCAGCAGCGTTCCCGCCTCCTCGCGGCCAAGTATCGCTCCGGCATGGCACTGGACGAACTCCGGCAAGCTCGCGAGCTGACCCAGGTGCATCTGTCTAAGATTCTCGGCGTCAACCAGGCCGCCGTATCCAAGCTTGAACGCCGCGCCGATATGTATGTCAGCACACTCCATGATTTCGTCAAAGCCATGGGTGGAGAGCTCAAAATTACCGCCAAGTTCCCCGAAGGTACGGTCGAGATCACCCAGTTCGAGGACGTGAAAAAGGCGGCTGCTGGCAAGGAGTGAACCGTAGGGCCGTTTGACAACCCCTACCCTCTTATGTATCCTATGCATAGGAATACGAGGTATACGTGAATTTCAAGGGAACGCTGCCGACTCTGATTCTGGAAGCACTCGCGCATGAGCCGTGTCACGGCTACCGCATTGCCCAGCAGATCAAGGAACGCTCCCAGGGCGTACTCGATTTCAAGGAAGGCACGCTCTATCCCGCCCTGCACAAACTCGAAAACGAGGGCCTCGTCGAATCCTACGAAGGCGTCGAAAAGGGCCGGCCGCGCCGCTATTACCGTATTACAAGATCGGGACACAAAGTGTTGTCCAAAGACCGCGCCGAGTGGCGCCAGCTGTCACAAGCGGTCACCGTCATATTAGGAGAGGCATAAACAATGTCTCAAATGCAAAGCTCGTCGATGCGAAGCCCGTCGATCCACAGCTCCTTGAACCCAATCTCGTTGAATCAAAATTCGCCGAATCTGAATGACTGGTTGCATCAAGCAACGCGCCATCTGTCAAAGGATTCGGTCGCCCAGGTCCGGGCCGAAATTCAGGAGCACTATGAATCGGCGCGTGACACCGCCATTAATGGCGGCGCAACCGCCGACGAGGCCGACCGGTCTGCCCTCCTCGCACTCGGCGACGCGAAGACCGCGAACTGCCAATACCGCAATGTCATGTTGACCTCTGGCGAGGCGAACCTGCTTCGCGAGAGCCAATGGGAATCCCGAGCCGTCTGCTCCCGCCCGTGGCTCAAGTGGCTGCTTCTCACCATGCCCGCAGCCGCGCTCTGGGCATCGGCGGCATTATTCCTCACTGGCAAAAGCGAACTCGCGCGCACCCTCCTCGTGGGCGGCATAACTTTGCTCCTGGCATTCGGCGCTCCCTTTCTCCCGATCTACACTCCCGCGCGCGCCCGTATTTTCCGCCGCGTGAAATACATGCTGCTCGCGGCTACCTTCGCGCTGGTTTTTGGAAAGAACGTGCTCGACTGGTCTTGGCTCCTCGCCTGTTCAGTCTGGCCCTTGTTCTGGATCGAGTGGACCCGCACCTCGATCCGCCGCAAACTTCCGGAAGCGCGCTGGCCCAAACACCTGTATTTGTGAGATGAATTCGCAGCCAGCCGTCGTCCCAGGGTTCGCATTTCTCGAGAACTTTGCCGATTCGGGCCGACTTCTGCTTTCCATCTTTCATCCATCCCGAAATTCCCTTGACTTAGAAACGGGGAAATCCAGAAAATCTTAATAGCAACCTCTGACCCTGGTTCGAGCTTCTCGTCCACCGCCCAGGCGGCGCAACCCTGCATCTTTGAAAATTCAAGATTGAAAAGGAGCGACTAAACCCCATGCGCTTGGGCGCTTGGTGGGCTAAGTCCCATACAATCAGGATTTTGCGAATAAGTCCTTGTTCCAGAATATTTTGCAAGGAATTTCACGCTAACATCATGATTCTAAAGATTGAGGGGGGGATGGGGGGTACCTGCTTTATTGCCCTCTCTGCCGACCTTCCAAGGTCCTAGTTCATGTCAGAGGGTGGCAGCGAGGCCGCTTTCTGACTTAGGAGTCGCTACGAATTTCCTGCTTGCCTTGTACAAAACACCGGAGTATGTTTTGTCCATCAATGCGCGCGATGGACTCGTAGAGTTCGCTTTCTCTCGCTCAAATCGCCCGCGCTCCAGCACGTGCACCTGGAGAGATCATGGCGGACGAATGGAAAGTTCCACCCGCGCTTGCCCCACTTAGGACCGTTGCCCTTCTAGCCCCCTTGCTTCTAGTCCCTTCGCTCGCACTGTTTCTTGTGCCAGGCGTCGCCGCCCAAAACGCCTCCGCAAGAAAGGACTTCGTCAGAATTCTCGGGCAATCGACCGCACTCAGGAAGAAGGGCAACGAACTCGTCCCCACTTACAAACTCACTGCCGAAGGCCGCAATTCAACTTTCTTCGTTTACCACGCCTCGCTCATGAACCCATCCATCTGCCGCAGCATGCTCACTGAAGGCGTCGTCTCAAAGTTCAAAGCGCTCGGCTTTACGAAGCTTGTCTGCACGGATGACGCGGAAGATACCTACACGTTCGACCCCGTGATTCAAGTCGTCTCACCCGCTATTGCCAGAAGGGACTACGTGGAAATGGTCCGCCGGTTGGCCATCCGGCAACTAGGCACCGACGCGCCGCTGGGGTACAGCCTCTCCGTCGACGGACCTGACGCGACCTCCTATGTGCATCACCAATCTGCCGTGAACTTGGCTGATTGCAATCACCTGCTTAACGACCGCTTCATCTCCGGCTTGCGTGGACACGGTTTTGTCCGGCTCATCTGCACCGACGACCGCAGCGTGTCATTCACTTACGACCTTAGCTCGGAATCTCGCGCGACGGCCTTCGCTCTCCTGGAACATCCAGAATAAGCCAGAGCCTAAGGGTCTTCTTACTCCACCCCATCTGTGTCAGCTAGGATCGTGTCGATATCCGCGCCCAGATCTTTGCCATCCGACCCGGCATTCTTATATGGGCTCGACGACAGCAAATGATAGTCGCCCCCGTTCCCGTTGTTATAGTCGACAAACTGAACTGCCGCGGGGTTCGCCGGAAACATATTCTTCGCCGGCCATTTCGAAGGTCCATACTGTTCCGGAGTGCCGATGATCCCGTTCGTCGTGAATGCGTAAGGGTTGAAGCAGTTATCCAGGTTGTCCTTCG
>JBAWBE010000540.1:0-4938 GCA_049589635.1 Terriglobales bacterium | reverse complement strand
CTGCTCAACGCAGTAGAGAAAAATAAATCCGATTCCGACGACAAATCCGGCGTGGAGATTCACCCAGATTGGAAAGACAACTAGAAACGCCAAGAGCCAGCGACTGTCCTTTTTGGGACGAGCTTTATTGGGACGAGTTTCACTGAGATGATCTCCACTGGGACGGTCTTGGCTAGGACGATCTTGCTCGCGGGCGATTTCGAGGGCGCACAACAGGCATGCGGTAAAGAAGAACGAATAGGCCTGTGCGCGAACCGCGGAGAGGAATCCGAAGTAGAGCAGACCGATACTGATCGGGGCGAGGAATCCGAGGACGCCGATGGCCGAGCCGCGCCGTTCGGCGAGACGTATCGTCAGGAAGAGCGTGCCGAAGGCAGACGTGAACTTTAGCAAGAGAATGCCGGCGCCGCCCATCCATTTGCCGAGAAAGAAGGCGAGCACGCCCGCGCCCCATTCGTGATCGATCATGGGGTGCAGGGTCGGCGTGTAGGCAAACGGGTCGGCGGTGAGCAGATGGCCGCCGGCCAGACTGGCGCGGACTAGATTCATCTGGTGCCAGATGTCGATGTCGACGAAGTTGAATGCGATCAGAGCGAGCAGGAGGGACGCACAGCCGAGATAGACAGCGATGCGGAGCGAGTTCTCATCGGTCTGACGCGGGAGTTGGGATCCCGGCGTCATGGTCGCGCCTGCGGCTACATCGCCGCCGTGAGTCTGGCCGAAGATGGAACGGCTGGGCAAGAATATGGCTGGAGAGTGAAAACGAACTAGGGTACAACTTTATAAATTGTGCCGCCTCCGTTTGCGCCGCCGGATATAGTCGTGCCGTACAAGTTGCCCTTCGAATCGCGCGCCAGGGCCGCGCGGTACGGATCGGCGCCATCAGTTGGAGCCCCTTGAAAGATGTGGAGCAAGGATTCTACACTCCCCTCTTCAAGTTCGACCATGGAACCATAGCCCTCGAACCCTCCGAGGCCACCACCGCCAGCCGTGCCATAGATGTTCCCCAGTTTGTCTCGAACCATGACGGCGGAGGGTCCCACTCCGTCCCAGCCGTCGAAGGCAAGCAGCACCGTCTCAATGCCCTTCTTGGATAGCCGAAATATGGTTCCCGCGCCGTTCTGACCGCCCTTGACGGTGGCGCCATAAAGATTTCCCTTTGGGTCCCGCACCATTCCTGCCTGCGGCTGGTTGCCATCGTAGCCGCCCATGAACCTATAAAGAACCGTCTCCGCACCGGCCGCGCTCATCTTAAAGACCGTTCCCCCGGCATTCAGTCCACCCCCGTAGGTCGTGCCATAAAGATTTCCTTTTCCGTCGCGCACGAGTTCAGCATTCGGGAAGGCACCATCCATCGGGTTAGCCCCAAAGCTGTACAGCAGGCTTTCAGTGCCGCCGGGAGTTAGCTCAAATATCGTGCCTTCTCCGAAGGTGCCGCCGGCCTGCGTCGTGCCATAGAGGTTTCCGTTCTTGTCCCGCAGGAGTGTTGCCCATGGACCCCAGCCATCGACCCCGTCAAAAGCAAAGCTGTGCAGCACCGTCTCGACGCCGGCCTTGGTCAATTTGAACACGGTGCCGTAGTTATTGGCACCGCCAGCATTGGTAGTGCCGTAAAAGTTGCCAATGGAATCACGGACCAGAGCTCCGATAGGATTCGCGCCGTCCCCACCGCCCGAAAAGTTGTAGAGAACCGTCTCCACGCCGTTCGGGCTCACCTTATAGACCGTGCCTTTCCCGCTCGTGCCACCAATCCAGGTCGTGCCGTATATGTTCCCCTTGGAATCGAGGATTACGCCCGCATACGGATATGGCGACTGCTCATCCTGGATCGGAAAGCTGTAGAGGACCGTCTCAGTTTGCGGGTGGGCCAGCTGGGTCGTTAGTGGCAGAAAAGCAACGAGCGCGCCGATAAGTTGGAACGCGAAATGGGAGCGCAACATCATTACCTCCGGCTTCCGGGGGATATTCTGATTAGTCACTTTATCCGGGAATTGAAGGCAGCGCCAGCCGAAAAGGCTGAATTCGCGAGTTGTAATCGCTACGGTGCCGGCGGCCGTGGACGTTCTTCCGGCGCATGACAACCGGAAGCCATGGCGGGGGCCCCCGTGTTTGGCGATATCAGAACCCAGGAAGTTGGAGATTCCGGCAGCTCCGCCAGGAATGCTCGCCTGCGCTGCTCGAGCCACCTCGTAAATTCGCTCAACCCGTCGCCCGCCAGCGTCGCGACCCTCACAACTTCGGTCTCCGGATCCACTCGGCGCGCATTGGCGATGGCCTCGACGGCAGCAAATGGAACGTAAGGGAGCAGATCGGTTTTGGTGAGTACCATCAACTCTGACTTGGCGGAGGGATACATCGGCGACTTGCCTTCGCCGTCGGCAACGTTGAGCAGGGCAATTTTCGCCGACTCGCCGAGGGCGCAACTGGACGGACTGGCGGGGTTGCCAACATTTTCGATAATGACCAGGTCGAGTTGGTCGAGATCCAAATCGGCAATATGCCTTTCGATCAGGCCGGCATCGAGGTGCATGCCGCCGGTTGCGATTTGCTTGACAGCGTAGCCGAAGCGCTCCAGGCAGTGGGCGTTGTTCCCGGTCCCTATGTCGCTGCCCGGTGTATCACTGGTAAGAACGGCAACGCGGCTGCCGGCAGGAACGTTTCGAGAGCTTTTTCGAGCAGCGAGCTCTTGCCCGATCCTGGCGAACTGATGAGGTTGATGACCAGCACGCGGTGCTTGCGAAATTTCTCGCGCAGCTCTGCCGCGATACATGCGTTTTCAATTAGCATTTTGCTGTCGAGGGGGACACTGCCCATTTGGTTCTGGCCTCCATCACTTTCCAGATCCACCGAGGCCGAGGATTCGGCTCCCCCATCGTTTATCGGCGCGGATGAGACTTCGATTAGTGATCTCCATCTCTACCAAAGTGCAGCCGTTTCCAAAAAGAAAAGCCACCCGTGTGGGTGGCTTTCCATGATTTGTTCTCCACTTTGCTCGACCGCGTTTGAAACCGGGGTCTTGTCCTCACGAGCGCTGGGGAGGAGGAGGCGGTGGTGTGCTGCTCGGCGACGCGTTGGGATTGGTGCTATTCGGACTCGTTGAGTTCGGGCTGGTTGAACTCGGATTGCTGTTGGGCATGGTCGTTGACGGCGAGGTGTTGCTCGGATTTGTTCCCGGCTCCGCATTCGGAGGATTCGCACCTCCCGGAGTCGGCGCTTCCGGAATCGCATTCGGCGTCGGCATTGTGTCCGGCGGCGTTGTTGGAGTTGTGTTGGGACTGGTGCCAGGAGTCGGCTGCGTGGACGGCGTTGTGCTTGGTGTCCCTGGCGTTGGGGTCGTACTCGGAGTCGTCGAACTTGGCGGTTGAGTTGCGGTCGGGCTCTGCGTCGTCGTACTTCCTTGTCCCGGCGCGCTGCTCGTTCCTCCCGTCTGAGCCGCCGCCCAGATGCCACAGGAAAGCATGGTCGCCATTAGCATGATTTTCATTCTCATTTTAGAAATCCTCCGATCTCTATTTCGACTTCTTTCTTCGATTTTTTAGACGCGATTTCTAGACACGCAATTCAGACGAAGTTCGCTCTCTCGGGCCGAGCGATTAGCTCGATGCTCTGCGCGGTGGATCTAATTCTGGTTGACCCAGTTCAAGATCACCGTTGCTGACATTGTGCGAATAGAGACGGAGAACGGGTATCGGGCATCAACCCTAGATTCGATAGAGATTCGTCGTAGCGGAGGACTCGATCGCGACCTTGATTCGTGAACTACTGCGCCACTACCATCTGCCCCGGCGTGGTCCCGTCGGTCGAATACGGTGAGCCGGTGATGACGTCGGGCTGACCGGTATTTTCCTCCGGGGTATAGCCCTGAATGCCGGTAGGGCTGCCGATGTAGAAAAAGCTTCCCGAATTATCGAGGAGGGCAAAGAGCCCGCCGGATGCGACACTGAAGGGCGAATTAATGGTGGCTGTGAGCGCCCCGTTGCTGCCGATCGTGAAGACCCACACGCTGTAGGTGTCGCCGGGAGTCGTCGCAAAGAGAAGATTATTGGGAGATCGAACCAGGGCAGTCGGTCCCTGACCGGCGATCGATACGAAGGGCGATCCCGCGATCGGAGAAAGTGTGCCGTAGGTCGGACCCTGAGTTTGATTGATAGTAAAACCCGAAATATTTCCCACGCTGGTGGGTGGGTTGTTAGGCGCGGACGTGTTGGCCACGTAGAGAAAGAATCCGGTGTTGTCGACCGCCAATCCGGAGGCGCCCGCCCCAGAGAAGTATGGCGCTCCGACCGACGTGAGTTCTCCCGTCGAAGTCGAGAATGTGAAACCTGTCACCGTTCCCACGCCGGTGTTGGTCACGTAAACGAGATCACCGGAGGGAGGGATCAGAATCTCGCCGGGCCCACTGTTGGCATAGAAGGGCGACCCCGCAACTGGGGTGATCGCGCCGCTGCTGGAATCGATAGAAAAGACGGAGATGTTATTGCTGAAGGTGTTGGTGACCAGCAAATACTTCCCGGAGGGATCGACAATCACCGAATGCGGGCCGCTGCCCCCCGCCGGAGTAGGAGCGGTATTTTGCGACAGCGTTCCATCGCTCGCGATATTGAAGAGCGAGATCGTGTTCGCCTGGGCATTGGCGACGTACAGGAACTTGTTCAGGAGCGCGAGGCCACCGGGCGACGTTCCGGCAATTTGCGGGGTCGCAGCGGCGGTCGTAATCGCGCCCGTGAGCGTGTTGATCTGGAGCAGGAGCACCGAGCCCTGGCTGGGCAATGTGACGTAGGCATTTTGCCTTTGTCCGAAAACCGGGGGCTTCTTATTGCCTGAACAGGAAGGAAGCACTGCGGCTAAGAGCGCCACCCCGATGAGAGCAACCACGACGAAAGCTGACGACCCAGAGCCTGACGACCCAGAGCCTGACGATCCGGCACGTGACACCCC
>JBAWBE010000539.1:0-3824 GCA_049589635.1 Terriglobales bacterium | reverse complement strand
GCTGGTCCTCGTGCTCGACGTCGCCCGCGATCGCCGCCTGGTATTGCTCGAAGTCATCGTAGTTCTGTTGATCCTGCTCGAAGTGATTCTGAGCATCGGCCACTTCACTTTGTAGGATTTTCACACTTCCCCCGTTCACATTATCGAAACACTGGTCTGGTACTTTCGACATCGCGCGAACTTATTTTCGCACTGGCGCGATGGCGCGCTGAACTGCTAAGGGGAGCACGTGATGTCAGCCGAACCTTCAACGCACGAAAAAACACTCGACGCCGGACTCCTGCTGCCGGGACAATACGCGGACCTGGTCAGGCGAAATCACGTCATCGAGGGCGAACTCAAACTTCTGCTGGCCGTCCTCGAAGACGCGATTCGATGTTACCTGCGAAACGTGAACGCGAAGGACGGAGAGCGCCGCCGCGAGTTCGTCGAGGTCAGAGCCTGGTTCGAGGGCCCCATGGTCGGCACCCGATGCGGAGATATTTTCAGCTTCGAAAACCTGTGCGAGGCCCTTGGCATCGAGCCGCGGGTCCTGCTCGCGCGTCTGCAAATCCTGACTATCGGAGATCTCCCATCGCGGCGTTACCAGATGCGCCGGCATCGACCTCTGTCGAGCCTCCGCCATGCCAACGGCTCACGCGAGCGCAGCTCCGCCCGATCTCACGGCTTGTGACGATTGCTATTCAGTTCGGTTCGAACTGCCAACGCGTCGCGCTACCTTGAAATTCCCTCGGCGTTGCATCGACGCCAATCACCTTGCGCGGACGCACAGCGAAAATCGGCCCCATGTCGAGCACCGTCTCGACTTTCAAGTCCCACTGATACTTTGGATTGTAAGCTTCCACGAACCGCCGAATCGTCTCCGCATCAGTGATCTTCTCCGCGACGCCTTCGAGTGACACCGCCTGGATGCCGTCTTCAGGGCACACGACGCAATTTGGATGCGCCGCCAGATTGCGCGCCTTGCGCGACTTCGCACCGCTGCTGAAGTAGAACGCATCGTCGAGCCAAATCCCCCACACGGGCACGCAATGCGGCCGGCCGTCTGGACAAGTTGTCGCCACCCAGTAATTGCGCGATTTCGTCAGTCGCTCGACCGCCCACTCCCACGGCAACAGCCCGCGGCCGCCGCTCTCGTCGAGGATCCCATAGCCGGGCATGTAAGGCCGGCTCGCTTTCGGCATCGTGCGCTTGGTTTCCATGGCGGCTACGATCCCACTAGGCGATTCCGCGCGCCAGCCGCGGACTTCATGGTCTGCGGAATTTTGAGATCACCGTTTCCTGTGGCAGTTCATGAATCGTTCAGAATCGTTCCTCGTGTGACGCATCGCCGCTAGCGCTAACCGCCCATGGTTTACTAAAGAAGAGAGTTCCGCTTCCCTTTCTCTTTGGAAGAGTGATACCTAAGCATGGCACGCGTTAGCTTCACCAAGAGGGCAGGGACGAAGGACTAACGAGAACATTCACACAACCCGCATCGTCCGGGAGTTGATCAGCGGCCCGGGAGGAGAGAATGAAATGAAAAAGCTAATGACGAGCTTCTTGGTGCTTGCCTTGATGGCGATTGGGGCATCGTCGGCGCACGCGCAGTTTACGGAGTTCTGTTCACCTAATACGCCTGTTTCTGCTAACGGGGTCTTTAACATTGACGTTAGCTGCACCGATCCTGGTGGTCCGGGCGGCATCCTTATCACCGGAGGCTACTCCTGCAGTTGCAATGCGGGTGCAGACTTGTTGCCGGTTATCGTCGAAGAGAATACGTTCTTCGGCGGCTTCGTCGGAGGACCGTTTCCGACCGGATGGCAAACCGCCGGGCAAACCCTGGCCAGTACTAGTACTGTCGGCCACACGTTCGCCTGCGTAAACAAAAGCTCGGGTGAAGTGAAGATTGTCGCGAGCTGTACCGTCGGAACCAATGCGAGCCCCTGCCACAACAACGATACCTGCACCGACTTGAGTGGCCAAAGCGGCGCATCACCTTGTTCCGCTGCGGGTTCCAATCCGACCTGTCAGGTGTGTATCAGCTGCGGGACACTAGGCGGCTGATCATCTCCAGCGGCGAGAGGTTGAGTTCTCCGCCTCTCGCCTGCTTCGATCCCTTCGCCGCGCGACTCGATCTAGGCAAGACTGATTTCGCGCAACCGGCGGGGGCTGGCTGAAATGAAAATTTGCGCGAGTCGCGAGGCTGGAGCAGTTCGCGGGGCTTAACCCGGATGCTCCAACCTGATCCCGCGCTCGCGCAAAACTCGAAACGTTGAAACGAAAACGGACTAACTCTCGTTAGTCGCGCCACCGTTCCCAGTCATGATGATGTTCACGGACCCATTCGGGATGGTTGTTGTACCACCATCCGCGATCGCGCCACACATGAGCTTCGTCGTAATCGCCGTCGTACGTGCGCCATTCCGGATATGCCTGGGCCCATTCCGGATGATGATGGTAGACCCAGCCCGGATGGTTGTCATGCCACCAGTGGGCATCCCGCCATTCATGATGTTCATCCCAGTCACCGAATCGGTGATCTGCATGGGCAACCACCGGCGCAGCCGCGAACAGTGCCGCCATGGCCGCGGCGGTGAAAATTGTTCGAAGTTTCATTCCTGACACCTCCTGAAAAAGTGACAATCGTGACCGAGGATCACTGTCCTCACCTCACAAATACGATGCATCGACAATGCCAGTTTCAGAGGCACAGAAAATCGCGAAAATCAGCGATCTTCGCGCACGGACAGCCGCAAATCAGCAACCGATTCGGAAAGATCTACAGATCAACAGTCAGGTGGACGTCACGCTCGCCATCGTGCTCCCGCCTCTGAGAGCAAAGTAGCGCGCCGCTCGCAACTTTGCGCTTCACACTGGGTGCAGGGGTCACCCCTGCCGCCCGCCGCGCAGGCGATTATTTCCTTGCGATGCTAGTCGGCAAATCCGCTGACGAACACGCTGCCCTTCGGCCCGATTCGCACACATTCGGCTGTGCCGTTGTAGTCGGGATTGCAAATCGGCTTGTCGGCGACGGAACATTTGTACAATCCAACCTGGATCAGCTGGCACTGGCTGAGATCGAAATGTAGCTCGGTCCCACTCTTTGCCGCCCGCTGCGCCCACGGATTGTTTCCCTGTCCCTGCGGTTCGCCCGGCACGTCGCCGGCCCAGGGACTGGCGCGAACGAACGGCGCACTCCCGCTCATCGGTCCTATACTCGGCCCTATCGGGCCCATCGCTAAACACGTTTGAGCAGGCGCGAGAGCAAAAACAACCGCTGCGACAATTCCAAACGCTGCGATCTTGATGTTCATGGTATCCTCCGATCACGCCCGAATGCGGCGCTCCGCCTGACCTATAGATCGGTTTATCAGACCGGCGCGCACCCGACAATTAGTTTTTTTCCAAAGAGCCTCGCGCGCGCGTAGCGGAGCCGAAGAAACCGCGCGCAGTCAGCGGCAGGCCGCTCGGGTCGCGGCTGCAATTGCGCCGATGTGCTCGGGGTTAACGAAGCCCCACACTTCCTTGGGCGGGCGCCCATTGACCACGTCACGCCGGTAGCTGAAGCAACCCAGGTACAGCGGCCGTATGTACATCACCGCCTCGAGCCGCTCGAGCTCGTCGTCGGTCAACTCGACGTGCTGGCGATACGCGCCTACGGCCAGATTGATCCAGTCCGCGTTGCGCCAGGTGCCCCACATAAGCCAGGCAAAGTCCGCCAGGCGCGGGCCGCGCCCGGCCGCCTTCCAGTTGATCGCCACCGGCCCTTGCTCGCCCACGATCACGTGATCCGGGGCGTGGAGGAGGTTGCCGTGTAGCAACGTCTCGGGCAGGCCCTGGCC
>JBAWBE010000538.1:0-4347 GCA_049589635.1 Terriglobales bacterium | reverse complement strand
GGCATGGAGTGCGTCGAGCTTCTCCTGGAATCTCTCACGCCAGCTGGCGGGCAACGCTTGCACGCGCGTGCCGCGCTCGAGCAACTCTTCGTCGTCATAGGCAGGCAGGTACATCCGGTATGCGTCGAGGACTGTGAGCGTAGGAGTTTCTCCGCCAAGAAAATGAAATTCGTCGCCCGCTCCCACTTCGCCTTCTTCAACCACAGAGAAATAAAAGCCGCAGTATCCGCTGCGAATGAAGGGGTCGATGATTTCGTCGGGCTGAAACTTGGCGGCGAGTTTAAAACACGGGAGCCGGGGCGTCGTCACCTTCACGACCGCTGATCCCAGGCGGTAGCGGTCTCCGGCCGAAACTTTGATTTCGAGCAAGCCCTCGGTCGTAAAGTTTTCGCCCAAGGTTCCCCAGGCGAAGTCGTGGCCCGGAAGCTCTGCTTTCCAAAACTCGTAGTGCTCCGACGGGTACGCATAAACTGCTTTGTCCGGTCCTCCATGCACCGAAAGATCGGCCTGGCGGTCTCCATCGAGGTTCGTGCGGCGCAGCATGACGCGAGCGGAAACAGACTTCTTGAAGATGCCGGTCTTGAAGGTTTGTCCCTGCCACGAAAAAAGCCGCGGCAGCCCGACGTTGACCGAGATAAGTTTCATGTGACTTATCAGACGATTTCGAGTTGGTGCGCGATGCAATATTCCCGCTCTGCAGCATATTGACGCTGCGCGCGATTCTGCCCTGATGGCATAGGGATGCCTAGGGACATCGTATCCCCCAGAGTCGTTCAAGTAATAATCCAAGAAAACAGGTGGAAGCAAACAAAGTTGGAGAGGCCAGCGGGGTTGGAGCTGCTCGACGATCTGCCAGGGGCTGAGGTTTTGTTTGTGCGAGTTGGGACGGACAAGGTTGAAGTAGAGCTGATAGGTAAAGGCTTTGGCGAGAAAGTCTCCCCGGCCAGAGAACGCTTCCAGATCGAAGAACTCATCCTTCAACCAGGCGGTGAACGGTTTCCACATCGCTCTGGAAGGTGTGAGCGGCGGGCGGAATGCGAACGTGCTGGCTGTCGCCTAAAGCGGTGGGGAAACCGGTGGGGTGACCGCGGCGATCATGGCCGCCGATGAACTCGGAACCATTGTCGGTTTGCCAGACCAGGTCGCGCAGAGAGATGCCACAACGATCGAGGTGCTGCTGGATGCGGGCGGCAAAGATGGAACTGGCGGCTGCGGAACGGCGCTGGGCAAAAGCCCAGAACAACAAACCGCTGCGCACCTCGCGCGCGGTGTACTCGACGGCCGGCAGATCGAAGGCTTGGGCTTGCGGCCAGTAGCGGGGAATATCGTTGAGATCCTTGGTGTCGGCGGAGATCTGCTGAAAGACACGCCAGGAGGCCTTGATGTGGGCGAGGTCTTGTTTGCGCTGATACTTGCGCGGGCGTTTTTTGAGCAGGCCGTGCTGGCGCCAGATGCGCTCTAGTGCCCGATGGCTGAGGGGAAGATCGAACTCCCGAATGAGACGACGAGCGCCGAAGGTAAACAGCTGCTGGCGCAAAGCGACGACCTGTTCTTCGATGGCGGCGGGAGTCTTGCCGGGCTGGTGATGCGGGGCGCGGGAGACTTCGAGAAGACCGCGCGGGCCCTGCTGCTGATAACGGCGCCACCACTTGCGCACGGTGGGAACGGTGGTTTGGAAAAGACGAGCGGTGGGCTTGATGCCTCGTTGCCGAGCCGACTGCACCAAACGCAAGCGATGATTGTAAGCGTCTCTCATCTCGCGAATCAGGAGGAAGTAGGGGGTAGACACCGCGGATTGTAGTCCCGGTCGCTGGCCTCCCGGCTTTTGCGGAGCCGTCCGGCCAGCTCCCTACCGCGTTTCTCGCTCAAGCATTTCAACTTCGCTAGGGGGATACGATGTGGGTAGGCTCTACCACTGCCCTGATGGCTTTGCCGATTGCCACGCCGTCTTATAGAATCAACAGTTTGCTGCAAGTTGATTATGCTGTAAGCGGGTCCTCGCAGATGTTCACAAGACGACGGTGGTTCGAGTCGCCATCAATACACACGACAGTGCGAAGGACGAACGGCCAACGACGGCTCTGAATCATTGGTTTAAATCATTGGTTTGAACAAATATGAAAATTCATGAATATCAGGCAAAAGCAATTCTGAAGAAATTTGGTGTCGCCGTGCCGCGCGGAGCGATGGCGACTTCGCGCGAAGAGGCGGAAGCGGCAGCGAAAGAGTTGTTTGATGCGGGTGCAAGCGGTGTGGTCGTCAAGGCGCAGATTCATGCCGGCGGTCGCGGCAAAGGTGGTGGCGTGAAGATTGCCAAGTCGCTGGCCGAAGCGGGCGATTGGGCCAGCAAGATTCTCGGCATGAAGTTGGTCACGCACCAGACGGGCCCGGAAGGCCGCATCGTGCACCGCCTGCTTATTGAAGAGACCTTGCCGATCGAGAAGGAACTATATCTCGGAATTCTCGTCGACCGTGGCGAAGGCAAGCCAGTATTTATGGCGTCGGCTGCGGGCGGCATGGACATCGAGCAGGTTGCCGCCGAACGTCCCGAAGCGATTCTGAAGCAGTATGTCGATCCAGGGATGGGGCTCGAGCCATTTCAGGCTCGCAAGATTGCATTTGCGCTCGGCCTTAAGGGCTCGCAGATCAGCGCAGCGGTGCAGTTTCTCACGGGTCTCTATCAGGCGTTTCTCGAAACAGATGCGTCGCTGGTTGAGATCAATCCTTTTGTGAGCTGCACGGACGGCCGTCTCTTCGCGCTCGATGCCAAGCTAACCTTCGACGACAACGCGCTCTTCCGTCACCCCGATCTGCGCGAACTGCGCGACGTTACCGAAGAAGATCCGCTGGAGGTCGAGGCTTCGAAGTACAACCTCAACTACATCAAGCTCGATGGCAACGTCGGCTGTATGGTCAACGGCGCGGGCCTGGCGATGGCGACTATGGACATCATCAAGTACGCGGGCGGGATGCCGGCGAATTTTCTGGACGTAGGCGGCGGCGCGAACGCAGAGCAGGTGGCGCACGCATTTGAGATTCTGCTGAGCGATAAGAGCGTGCGCGCAGTGCTGATTAATATCTTCGGCGGAATTTTGCGGGTCGATATGCTCGCGACGGGAGTGGTTGAGGCCGCGAAGAAGACGAATATTCAGTTGCCAGTCGTGCTGCGGTTGGAGGGTACGAACGTCGAGGAAGGCCGCCGGATCCTAAAGGAGTCGGGGCTGAACTTTGTGATTGCCCAGACCATGAAGGACGCGGCGGATAAAGTTGTAGCGGCGGCGAAGGGCGCCTAGGAGTGCGCGCGATCGATCGAGACGCGCGTGGCAAAATCGGCGGATGCAGGCGCAACGGGCGAATTGCGAGAAGCGAATAGCGAACGACAAACAGCGAGCGACGATTTTTTGAAAGCGAGCATTTATGGCAATCCTGGCTGATAAACGAACTCGATTAATTGTGCAAGGCTTGACCGGCCGTGAAGGTACATTTCACGCGAAGGCATGCGCGGCCTACGGCACGCAGGTTGTCGGCGGCGTGACGCCCGGCAAAGGCGGAACGACACACGAAGGCTGGCCAATTTTTAATACCATGCAGGAAGGAGTCGATAAGACCGGCGCCAACGCGACCGTGATTTTTGTTCCTCCACCGTTCGCCGCGGACGCGATCATGGAAGCGGCGGATTCGGAGATCGAGCTCATCGTCTGCATCACCGAAGGCATTCCGACGCTCGACATGGTGCGTGCGTGGGAGTTTTTGCAGAACCGGCGGTCGCGACTCATCGGACCGAATTGTCCGGGAATTATTTCTCCGGGCAAGTGCAAGATCGGAATCATGCCGGGGCATATTCACAAAGAAGGCAACGTTGGAATCGTCTCGCGCTCGGGCACGTTGACCTACGAGGCGGTGCATCAGCTAACGCAGCAGGGCATTGGGCAGTCGACGGCGATCGGCATTGGCGGAGATCCGATCATCGGCACAAATTTTGTCGATGCACTGGAATTGTTCAATCGCGATCCGCAGACGGAAGCCGTCATAATGATCGGGGAAATCGGAGGCAACGCCGAAGAAACTGCGGCCGAGTATGTCAAGTTGCATATGAAGAAGCCGGTGGTTGGATTTATTGCGGGACAGACCGCGCCTCCAGGACGGCGCATGGGACATGCGGGCGCGATTATTTCCGGCGGCAAGGGTACTGCCGCTGAAAAGATTGCAGCGATGGAAAAGGCTGGGCTGAAAGTAGCGAAATCGCCCGCCGATATTGGGGAAACTCTAGTGGCGGCGATGGGAGCGAAAGTCGGCGCCTAAAGTCGTGCCGATTCCCGCAGAGAGCGAAGAGCGCTAACCACAGGG
>JBAWBE010000537.1:0-13243 GCA_049589635.1 Terriglobales bacterium | reverse complement strand
ATGGGCACGTTGATTGGCGTTTCGGCGCGAGCGGGGTTTCTCGACAAGGATGGCAACCTGCCGCAAATCGAACGGCCGATGATGGCGGATGCTTTGGCGACCACATTTGCAGCGGTAATCGGAACTACGACTTCCGGGGCTTATATTGAATCGGCTACCGGAGTGGAGGCCGGCGGGCGAACGGGATTGACATCGGTTGTGACCGCACTGTGCTTTGTTGGGACGCTGTTTTTCGCGCCGTTCATTTCGGCGATCCCGCCGCAGGCTTATGGACCCGCGCTGATTTTTGTGGGGTTGCTGATGCTTACGCCGATTACGCGCATCCCGTTTGATGATTTGACCGAAGTGGTACCGGCTTTTGGCGTGATTGCGCTGATGGCTTTTACCTATAACGTTGGAATCGGAATGACCGCCGGGTTTGTGCTTTATCCGTTTTGCAAGTTGGTTTCAGGACAGCTTGGGGAGGTGCGGCCCGCACTTTGGGCGTTGACCGCACTTTCTGTGCTGTTCTTCATCTTTTATCCATACTCCTGAGATATTCGCTCATGTCTTTTAACAGTGAGGCTCGATGATTCGCTTTGGCATTGCTGGTTTTGGATTGCATGCCGTGCGGCGGCTGATGCCCGGCTTCGCGCTGGCGCAGAATTGCAAGGTGGTGGCGCTTTCGCGGCGCGATGCGGCGAAGGCACGCGAGGCTTCGGAACGCTACGCGATTCCGTATGTTTTTGGTTCGACGGAAGAGCTGTGCCGATGCCCGGAAGTGGATGCGGTTTTTGTTGCAACTCCGAACGCAAAGCACCGAGCAGATGTGATTACCGCCGTTTCCGAGGGCAAGCCAGTGCTGTGCGAAAAGCCGATGGGGATGAATGCGGAGGAATGTCGCCAGATGATCGAGGCTGCGCGGCGGGCCGGCGTGTTGCTGGGAGTGGCACAGATCTTCCGGTTTGAAGAGAGCACGGCCCGGTTCCGAGCCCGGGTGGCGCGGGGAGATGTTGGATGGCCGGTGTTTGCGCGCGCGGAGTTTTCTTTCCCCGGCCTGGGACATGCGCGGACGTGGATGTCAGACCGGCGCATCGCGGGGGGCGGAGCGATCGCGGACGTGGGCGTGCATTGCATCGATGCGCTGCGTTACATACTGCAGGACGAAGTCGTGCGCATTGATGCTAGAACGCGCAGGGATGAGAACTCGGGCGATGTCGAGGCTGCTGCGTTAATGATCCTTGAGCTTAGCCGCGGAACGCTGGCTACCGTGCTGGTTTCGACACGGGCCCACTATCGCACGCCGATTGAGATTGTAGGCCATGCGGGAGTTTTGCGGGCCGACGACGCACTTAACGTCGACAAGCCGATTCGGATTGAATATTGGCGCGAGGGCAAACTGGTGGAGGAGGAGACGGTTTCGAATCATCTCGCCTATGCCAGGCAGGTCGACGCGTTTGCGGCGGCCGTGGAAGGGCGCGCGGAGTTCCCCGTGCGAGGAGAAGAAGGGTTGAAGAACCAGCTCATTCTGGATGCGGCTTATCGCAGCGCGGAGACCGGAAAGAGTGAAAGCGTTTGATTCCGGAACGGTTGTAAGGCGCAGGAGGATTGGGGGTTGCGGCTCGTGGTGCGGCCTGGCAATGACTAATCATGAAACTTGGGGAAATTTCGTCTGCAAATAAGAAGCGCCCCGGATTATGAAATCACGGGACGCCCGAACAGCCCTCCCCCAGAACTGCTCAAAGTCAAGATAGGACAGGTTTCCATCGGGCGGAATACCACCATTGAGGGGGCACATAGCACCAAAGAACCACTTGCCAAATCAGATAACTTTGGTACTATTCTCGAACCGCAGTTGGTAACTTGCCAGCCGCGCCAGGTTCTGAATGGCGTCTCTCAGCTTTTGTTTTGTCAGCGAGACTTTTCCCCCGATTCCGAACCTGACCGATGGTTCATTCCACCAGCACGCAGGCCATGATCGCGGAATGATTCTCGGGGAGTTGGGAAACGCTAGTGTTGCTAGTGTGCAGGGGATTGCAACCTGTACCGTGCGACGGGGATGAAATATCCTTGTATGTTACTGATAAATAACAGCAAGATCGACGTTGTCGATTTGGAATGGCAAGTGCTCTAGAAGGTGGGGCGATCTATCTTCTTCGCGTGGTAGGCGGGAAGCTAGCTAGTACAGACTAGCAAGAAAAAATTGGGAGGAACAAAAAATGAGGCGAGTGGTAGTTCTAGCGTTGCTGGCAATGGTTTTGCCGATGGCCGCTTGGGCGGACGGTATTACCCTGACAAATAAATTCGGCACAATTTCGATTCAGCAGTCGGGAATCACCTCGAAGGGTTCGCAACTGACGAGTTTCAATGGAATTCAGGCTCCTCCGGGACATTCTCTGGGCACCGTGAGCTACTCGACTGGAGCGTTGGTCAGCGGCTCAATCGCCGCCGGCGGCGTTTTCTCGTCGGCTGGTTCGACCTTTGACGTGGTTGGCAAGGGCAACTTCGGCGAACCAAAGGGCCCGATCTTCACCGGTGGCTTCACCGGCAACATCGACTGGACCCTGGTTAGCCATGTCGGCCAAACCTACGTTTTCACACTGAGCGGCGATCTGACCGGCCAGTTGTACAACGGCGTTATGGTCACTGGTAATACTACTCAGACCATCACCACGCACCCGGGACAGCTCAACCAAGGCGTGGGCCACATCACCCTTGGCAACACTCAGTTGACGACTCCGGAACCTGGAACCCTTGGCCTGCTCGGCACGGGACTCCTCGGAATCGCGGGCATGTTCCGCCGCAAGAAGTCCTAGTTAGCTTCACCACAATTCGCTCGACACACTCACCTATCGCCCCGCCGCAAGGCGGGGCTTTTAATTGTCTGCAAAGTAGACGGTTTAAGTTAGGATTCACATGGAATCAAGCTGCTTTCCGCCCTTCTTCTGCCACCTGCCCTTCGCCACCTCAGCAATCGTTCGCCAGGCTAATCTCGGAGATTACGGCCGTAACATCCCCACAGGGCTTTGGCGTTGACCTAGCCTTTGTCCAAACTCTACATTCAAACGATGGAGGGTCTATGAAGGATATCCATGAAGTATTGCGCCGCAAGCAGGCGCAGCACGCTCTATTGGGCAAGCAGATCGAGATGTTGCAGCAAGCCGCTGAAAAACTGCGCGAGGTCGCGCCTCTGCTGGCCGAAAATGATGAAGAAGAGACCGCCGTCTTGGCCGAGGTGGAGGAGAATGGCAAGACGATGGCTGCGGCAGCCGGCGCGCCAGCTTCGGGTTCCACATCCAAGGGCGGGCGCGGCGTAACGCCGCGTTGGCCATAGGCGCAAGCCAGAAGGCCTCAAACGGCTCGCTAGGATGGATTACCGAACGATGCCGTCTGGGTTGCCGATTGGACCAGACGGTGCCTGACTCTTTGTTTTGATCCGCTAATCGCCGCCTGTTTTTCTTCTTCGCGACACTTTTTGACAACACTTCCCTATCAGCTCTCCTGCTTCTCATTTCCCTGGCATTTTCCGATGCAATAGAATTGCTGCTCGCGGCCGGAGCGGGGAGGGATCCGATCTGCCGTGAAAGGTCCACACCGTACAGGTCGATTCTTTGCACAACCGCCCATTCGTCCGTTTCCTGATCCTTGCCGGCATCTGCTGGCTCGCGATCACGCCATTTTTCTATTGCGGCAGCCCCTCCGGGCACGACTTCGAATTTCACCTCAATTCATGGATGGACGTTTTCGCGCAATGGCAGCAAGGTGTTCTCTACCCGCGCTGGGCGGCTCTCGCGCATTGGGGATACGGTGAGGCTCGATTTCTCTTCTATCCTCCGGCCTCATGGACGCTGGGCGCCGCACTCGGCGCAGTCTTGCCCTGGAAGATCGTGCCCGGGGCATATTGCTGGATCGTGCTCAGCGCGGCGGGCGCCAGCATGTATGCACTTGCACGGGAGTGGCTTGAGCCCTCGCACGCGCTGTTCGCGGCCGCATTCTACGCTGTCAATCCCTATCACTTGCTGATCGTCTACTGGCGCAGCGCATACGCAGAGCTGCTGGCGGCGATTCTGGTGCCCCTCAGCCTCCTGTGCCTCGTGCGGCTTAGGCACGGTGGTATCCGTCCGATTCTGTGGCTCAGCCTGACACTTGCAGGAGCTTGGCTAGCAAATGCTCCGGCTGCAGTGATGATCCACTACTCGGTAGCCGGTATCGCCGCACTGATGGCCATACAAGAAAGATCCGCTCGGCCACTACTTAAGACTGCGCTTGCGATCCTTATTGGCGCGGGGCTGGCAGGCTTTTATCTCTTGCCTGCAATTTATGAGCAGCCCTGGGTCAACATCGCCGCACTCATGTCTCCGGGGGTTAGACCGCACGATAATTTCCTGTTTACCACGCTCGCCGACGTCGATCACAACCACTTCAATCTGCTCGTATCGCTGGTGGCATCGTCAGAGATCGCGCTCCTGGCAGTGGCCGTGTGGTTTGCACGCAAGGTAAGAAACACAGAACGTAATCGAAGTGCCTGGACGTTGCTCGCATCGTGGGGAGCCGCAACAGCTTTTGTCATGCTGCCCATCAGCCACCTTCTCTGGGAGCACCTGCCCAAGTTCCGTTTCGTACAACTTCCCTTTCGCTGGCTGTTGTGTCTAAATGCGCCGTTGGCGGTGCTGCTGGCGATGGCAACAGATCGGTCGCCGGCGCGATCGGCAGCCAGGACTTGGACTGCGCGAGCCATCGTCTATGTTCTTTTACTGGCCGTGCTTCTAGTCGCAGGCAATCGCATCCAACCGCCCTGGTGGGATCAGTCCGCCGATATTCAGGAGATGGCCGATGCGGTCTCCGACGGCACCGGATACGAGGGCACCGACGAGTACGCCCCAGCGGGAGCCGACCCGTATGAGCTCAAAAAAGATTTGCCGCAGGTAAGCGACGAAAAGGGATCGCTAGCAAATGTTCGAATAGTCGAGTGGGGTGCCACGCAGAAACACTTCGATGTGCGCGCCGACTCGACCGAGACACTCACCCTGCGCCTCTTCAACTATCCAGCATGGAGGGTCACAGTCAACGGCAACCCGACCCCAACGCAAACATCGGAGGTGACGGGCTTGATGATCATCCCTGTAACGGCTGGCGAAGACGATGTGCGCATTAGTTTCGCGCGCACACCCGATCGCATGGCCGGAGAAATTGTTTCGTTGCTCACCCTCGGGGTGTTTGGCGTCTTCTGGATTAGAAGCCGGTCGGCGAGCGCTAGACTGTCGGGAGTTAGATTGTCGGGCACCAGACTGCCGGGAGATAGACTGTCGGACACCAGATTGTCGAAAACTAGATCGGAAAGCACTACGAGAGCGACCTTTATGACGCCGCACACTATTCTGGTCGCCACGTCAAACGCCGGCAAGCTGCGCGATTTCGCTGGAGCCGCCCTCGCCCACGGCATTACCATCGCGAGCCTTCCGAACTTCGCGTCGCTGCCCCCGGTCGTCGAAGACGGCGCAACCTTCGAAGCGAACGCGCGCAAAAAGGCCGAACAATACAGTCGAGCCGCGCCTGGCGAGCTGGTGCTGGCCGACGATTCAGGCCTGGAGATCGACGCGCTCGACGGCGCTCCTGGCGTCCACTCCGCGCGTTACGCCGCTCCTGAACTCCAAAACAAAGAACCACACGCCGCTGACAGCAACACCGACGACGAAGCGAACAACGCGCGTGTCCTCCGTGAACTCGCCGGATTGCCGCCCGAGAAACGCACCGCGCGATTTGTCTGCGTGCTCGCCGCCGCGCGCGACGGACAAACGCTCGCAACCTTCCGCGGCACTGCCGAAGGCATAATTCTCGAACAGCGTCGCGGACAAAACGGCTTCGGCTACGACCCGCTTTTCTATTTCCAGCAAATCGACAAAGCCTTCGCCGAGCTGTCAGCTGAGGAAAAAGCAAAATATAGCCATCGCGGTGCGGCATTTCGCTCATTTCTGGAGTGGCAGCGCAACCGAGAACGCGGGTGAACATCGCCTGCTCTCCAGCATCACGCATCACGCTGTGATCCACAGCTCCTTTCATCCACACCTCCTTGACGTGGATTCCACGGCACCCCGATAATCATAGGTTCGCCTTTTTATTTTGGACCAATAAGGAGTGCTCCCCTTGGCCGCAACTGCCAGCCCCGTCGCTCCCACCCTTAAGCCAGGCGTAGCTCCACTGCGCGCAGGACAGGGCAACTCGTTCCTGCTGCGTCGCCTGCATTCGCTCTCCGGCATCGTGCCTATCGGGGCATTTCTGCTCGAGCACTTCATCTCGAACTTCGAGGCATTTCACGGACCGGAAGCCTATGGCAGGCAGGTCGCGTTCCTGAACAGCCTGCCCTTCGTGCTCGCGATGGAGATCTTCTTCATCTGGATTCCAATTCTCTACCACGGCCTCTACGGCATCTACATCTGGTGGCGCGGCGACTCAAACATCAGCGCTTATCCGTGGGAAGGCAACTGGCTTTACACCTCGCAGCGCTGGACGGGCATCATCGCTTTTATCTACATGATCCAGCACACGTATTATTTGCGCTTCACCGGGGTGCATCTGCCCACGAATCCAAATGCGGCCTTCGCCAAGGTTCAGGGAGAGTTCCAGCATCCGTGGATGATCGCCTTCTACGCCGTAGGAATCATCGCCGCGTCATGGCATTTCGCCTATGGCGTGTGGCTCTTCTGCGCGAAATGGGGCATCACGACCGGCGAAGTGGCGCGCCGTCGCCTGGGCTACTTGTGCTTATTGCTGGCGCTGGGACTAATCGGCTTGGGCGCGGCAAGCATGTACGGTTTTTTGAGCAGGCCGTATCAGTCGCCTGACTCGGACTCGTCACAGAACATCGTGATGATGAAGTGAGGAAACGCGTTTGGGTGGCGCAGCGCTTCAGCGCTGCGGTAAGGATTGGATTTTGATCGGCGGCTTCAGCCGCTGAGGAGTATTTGATCTCGAAAGAATTTGAGCTCTCTGACCAGCTCAGATCGGATTCATAAAAGATGGCAGCACCGAAAATCATCGTAGTAGGGGGTGGCCTCGCCGGCCTAGCCGCGGTAATCAAGATCGCCGAAATGGGCGGAGAGGTTGACCTCTTCTCCATCGTCCCGGTAAAGCGCTCGCACTCTGTATGCGCGCAAGGCGGCATCAACGCGGCCAAGAATCTTAAGGGGGAAGGCGATTCCACTTACAAGCACTTCGACGACACAGTCTATGGCGGCGACTTCCTGGCCAACCAGCCGCCCGTAAAAGACATGTGCGACGCCGCCCCCGGCATCATCGATCTGCTCGACCGCATGGGCGTTCCGTTCAACCGCACTCCGGAAGGCCTGCTCGATTTCCGCCGCTTCGGTGGCACGCTCTACAACCGCACCGCTTTTGCCGGAGCCACCACCGGGCAGCAACTTCTTTATGCGCTCGATGAGCAAGTGCGTCGCTACGAGTCCGAAGGCAAGGTCAAAAAGTACGAGCACTGGGAGTTCCTCTCCGCCGTGCTCGATGGAACCCGCACCTGCCGCGGCATCTGCGCCATGGATCTCCGCACCATGGAGATCCGCACCTTCCCGGCCGACGCCATCATCATCGCGACCGGCGGCTGCGGCGCTATCTTTGGCAAGTCCACCAACTCGGTCGTCTGCACCGGTTCGGCGCAGTCGGCTCTCTATCAGCAAGGCTGCTATTACGCCAATGGCGAGTTCATCCAGGTCCATCCCACCTGCATTCCCGGAGAAGATAAGCTGCGCCTGATGTCGGAATCGGCTCGCGGGGAAGGTGGACGCGTGTGGGTTCCGAAAACGCTGGGCGATAAGCGCGACCCCAAATCGATTCCAGAAAAAGAGCGCTGGTATTTCCTCGAAGAGTGGTATCCGAAATACGGCAACCTCGTGCCGCGCGACATCGCGACTCGCGCGATCTTCAAAGTCGTCTTCGAGTACAACCTCGGCATCGACCGCAAGCCGATGGTCTATCTCGACCTCACGCACATTGATCGCAAGATTCTCGACAAGAAGCTGGAAGGTATTCTCGAAATCTACGAGAAGTTCGTCGGCGATGATCCGCGCGACACGCCCATGAAAATCTTCCCCGGCATGCACTACACGATGGGCGGCATGTGGATCGACTACAAGCAGGCCACAAACATCCCCGGCATTTATGCCGCCGGCGAAGCTGACTACCAATACCACGGCGCGAATCGGCTCGGAGCGAACTCGCTGGTCTCGTGCATCTATGGCGGATTCGTCTCCGGTCCGGCGGCCGTACAATATGCAAAGAACCTGCAAGCCGCTCCCAGCAATGGTCACTTCGATGCCGAACGCAAGCGCCAGCAGGAAATCAACGACGGCCTGATGAAGGCTGATGGCAACGAAAATCCATTTCTGATTTGGCGCGAACTGGGCGAGCTGATGACCGCCAATTGCACGGTCATCCGCTACAACAAGAAATGTCTGGAAGCGGACGCCAAGATCATCGACATGTTGCACCGCTTCAAGAACATCAACCTGAGCGACCGCACGCAGTGGGCGAACACGACGGTTGCCTTCGCGCGCCAGCTCTACAACATGTTGCAACTGTCCCGTGTGATCGCGCAGGGAGCTGCGATGCGCGACGAGTCGCGCGGCTCGCATTACAAGCCAGACTTCCCCGAGCGCGACGACAAGAACTGGATGAAGACAACAAAGGCGACTTTTGCGCCGGACGCGGATGAACCGAAATTTGAGTTCGAGGCGGTCGACGCGAGTTTGATTCCGCCGAGACCCAGGAAGTATTGATGTCGCAGGCACAGATTGATGGCGGTATGCGGGACGAAATGGCAGGAAATCAAGGGTCTAATCGCCTTCTTTATTCAGCAATCGAAAACAGACTCCTGTTTGGGTTCCGATACAAAGGTAACGAACGAATTGTCGAGCCACATGATTACGGTATTCAGAAAGGAATTGAGCGACTGCTTTGCTGGCAAATAGGCGGACAAAGTGGAGGCCCTATTCCTGGATGGCGTCTGGTCGATGTGGCCGGAATACAGGATTGCGAGGTGCTCAACCAAGAATTTAGTGGAGGCAGAGAGGTTCCTGGCAAACATCATCGATGGGACAATGTCTTCATTCGCGTCGCGCCGGCCAAGCAGCCAGATACTCGGCGAACCGGTTGAAGGAATCGCAGTGACACGTGACTCAAGTATTACGTAAACCGGGAAGGGCACGAGTTCCACTCGTGCCGGTCGGAGCCTCCCCAACGACGCCGGCTTTAGCCGCTGGGGGCCAAGGGTCAAGCTTGAATCCTGGGAAAGCTGAGCAATAACGATACTCGGATGGATTCACGACGAGTCGAGCAACCACAGGGTTTTGATGAACATAGTTCCGATGATGAACGAAGTCTTGAATATCTCGAATCCGATGATCGGTGAACCCGCGTTGCCAGATTTCCGATTTCCGCCCGATAAGAGCTCCGAGTTCGTGGGAGTATCCCCCCTTGATTAACTGGACAGCTCTCTCGATGGTGACGTCTTGAGTAGGAGTCAGCAGAAGGTGGACGTGGTCTGGCATGAGAATGAAGGCGTGCAATAAATAATGGCTTTCGCGGCGATAGTGAAAAAGTGTTTTCAGGAACAGCCGGGCATACTCTTCGACGGGAAACAAGTTGCGGTGATGCCAGTTGCAAAAAGTCAGGAAATAAGTACCGGGAGGAGAAAAGAGTCGTGAAGGCTTCAAGAGCGAGACCTCAGCGGCTAAAAGCCGCAGTTCTCATTCAGCCTAAATCGGCACGAGTGGAACTCGTGCCCTTCCCGGTTGTTTTTGTTATGACGTGTTTTCGTTTCGGGAAAGACTTGTTACGAGTCCGATGACGTCTGGCGAATTACAAAGCGGGCACCAATGCTACCAAAAGGTTACGGCGTTTCTGCGCAAGCACGTCGCATTGATCGGCATCGTAGCTTCTGTGATTGGGATCGCCTCCGCCACAAAGATGGTTTTCAAGCACAATGATTTCGGTTATTTCCTGATCGCTGTCTGGGCTTTAATACTTGTTGCGTGGCTCGGTCGCACACTAACCAATCAAGCTAGGAGCTAAAGGCTAGAAGCTAATGGCTAACAACAAAACCGTAATCATCAAGATCAAACGCCAACTCACCCCGAACGCCTCCGCGACCTGGGAGGAGTTCGAAATCACTCACCGGCCGAACATGAACATCACTTCGGCGCTCATGGACATCGCGGCCAATCCCGTCACGCGTGACGGCAAGAAGACTACGCCCATCACCTACGACTCGAATTGCCTCGAAGAAGTGTGCGGCTCGTGCGCCATGATCATCAATGGCAAAGCTCGGATGGCCTGCTCGGCGCTGCTCGATCATCTCGATCAGCCCATCAAGCTCGAGCCGTTCACGAAGTTCCCCGTCGTCCGCGACCTCGCCGTCGATCGCAGCGTGCTCTTTGAGAACCTGAAAAAGGTCAAAGCGTGGGTTCCTGTCGACGGCACCTACGACCTCGGCCCCGGCCCGCGTCAGACGGCCGAAGCGCAGGAGGCGGCCTACCCGCTCTCGCGTTGCATCTCGTGCTGTTGCTGCATGGAGGCCTGTCCGCAATTCACCGAGGGCACGGGATTCGTCGGCGCGGCCACGATCTCGCAGGTGCGCCTCTTCAATACGCATCCGACCGGCGCTGCTCTCCAGCGCGAGCGCCTCTCGGCCCTCATGGGAGACGGCGGCATCCAGGAATGCGGCTACGCGCAAAACTGCGTGGAGATTTGCCCGAAAGACATTCCGCTGACCAAATCGATTTCCGAAGTGGGCGGCCAGGTCATGAAGCAGGCGATCGGCGATCTCTTCAGAAAATAGCATTGGAAAATAAGGCGTTTGGACGGGTTCTCGAGTGGGGGTAATGGCCCGAAAGCCACGTCCAGGGCCGAGTACCCATGGAACATGGTTACCTCGTAACTCCCTTCCGTAATGCAGTTTACGGCGATAGCTTTACCACAAACTTTCGCCACTGGGTTACAATTGCGGCACCTCAGCGACCATCTGGCTTTCTGGTAACGCCTGAGGCTTATGACCCAAGGGACAGGCCATTTCGTATTTCGGTCGCCAAAACTGCTCGCGCTGCTCGTTGTCTTAACATGCGCGCCTGCGGTCTTTGCCCTGCACAGTGTCGACCCGCATCATCGCGTCGCGCATTCGCGTCACCCGCTCCGCCGCATGCGAAGCATTCTTTGGTATCCGCTTTTTCGTCCGTCTCATGATTCGCTGCTCCGGCAAAATGAGGAAATTGACCGCCTCTCCCTTCCACGCATCATCGACGACAAGCAACTTGAAGAACTCAAGGCGAGCGGTGAACTCGTTCCGTTCGAGGCGACCGATTCCCTAAAAATCGAGCCCAGCCTTGATCCATCGCGCCGTTACGCTCGCGTTTGGGCTCGCGATTTCGTGAACGATCTCTCTGAGGTCTACTACGCCCGCTTCCACGCTCAGATTCAGCTGAACTCAGCCGTGCGCACCGTGAAGGTTCAGAAGAAACTTCGCCGCCGCAACCGCAACGCCGCGCCCGCCGATGGCGAAACTGCATCGTCGCATCTGGCCGGCATCACGGTTGACCTCCAGCGCCGAGGTATGACCAAAGACGAGATTCGTTTCGTCGAGTATTACCTCTTCTATCTGCGCGCTCTCGGCCTGGTTGAGCCTGAGGAAGAGCGCCGTCATTGGTGCTTCCACATCATGGTCTCCGACCGCTACGACGACTGGCGCCAGACGCAGACGATTTTTCCGTCCCACCAGCCGCAGGAAGCTGCTGAAGCGACTGCGGCCTCGAACTAAACGCTCGCTCACCTCATGATTGTTCTAATGGCTGGCTTGCCTGGGACCGGCAAAAGCACGCTGGCGCGCGAGCTCACGAGTCGCACCAACGGCTGCGTGCTTGGCAAGGACGAAGTCCGCTCAGCGATTTTTGCTCCCGAAGATATTGAATACTCCACCGTACAGGACGACTTCGTCATGGAGATCATGCTCCAGGCCGCGCGCTTCCTCCTGCGAAAGAATCCCTCTCGCGCGGTTTTCCTGGACGGCCGCACATTTTCGCGCCGATACCAGATCGATCGGGTCTTCGAATTTGCCGAGGAGCTTGCGCAACCCTGCCGCATCGTCGAATGCATCTGCTCCGACGATTCCGCGCGCCGCCGTCTCGACGAGCAGCGCGACGCCAGTCATCCGGCGGCCAACCGCAATTTCGCCCTCTATCTTGAGGTGAAAGCCCGCTTCGAACCCATCGCTCGCGCCAAAACAGTGGTTTCTACCGATCAGCCAATCGGCGAATGCATTCGGCAGGCACTCGCCGCGCTGTCGTAAACAGGCTCGGTCACCGCTGCAGTTCGATTTTCCGTCCTTAGCTCATCGGCACCTTATCTGCCAGCCCGAGTCGTATAGAATGCCTATCCGACTATGATTAATCGATTCTCTTCCCCGGTTCTCACCGTCATCCTCGCGCTCGGCATGCCCGCATCAGCACAAACGGTCAGCGCCAAGGCCCGCCAGATTCAAGATTCCACCATCGTCATCGACACCCACGCCGACACACCCCAGCGCTTCCTCGACGAAAACTACGACATTGGTTCGACCGATCCCAGCGACCACGGCCACATCAGCCTCGACAAAGCGAAGGCTGGTAACCTGGGCGCGGAATTTTTCTCCATCTGGGTCGAGCCGGAAACAAACCAAGGCCACTTCGCCCGCCACACACTCGATCTCATCGACTCCGTCTACGAGCAAGCCGCACGTCATCCCGACCGCATGATGATGGCCTTCAGCGTAGCCGACATCGAGCGCGCCCACCGCGAGCACAAACTCGCCGCACTTATGGGCATCGAAGGTGGCCACTCCATCGAAAACGATATTCACCTGCTGCGCGATTACTACCGCTTAGGCGTGCGATACATGACGTTGAGCTGGTCAAACACCAACGAGTTTGCCGACTCCTCCGGAGACATGACCAAGCCCAACGTCGAGCACCACAACGGCCTGACCGACGGCGGCAAGCAAATCGTGCTGGAGATGAATCGCCTCGGCATGCTGGTTGATATCTCGCACGTCGCCGACAAAACTTTCTGGGACACGATCGCCGTGACGAAAGCCCCGGTGATCGCTTCGCATTCCTCGGCCCGCGCGCTCACAACCCATGCACGCAACATGACCGACGACATGCTGCGCGCAGTGGCCAAAAACGGCGGAGTTATCGGCGTTAATTTTTATAGTGCGTTCGTCGACGAAGAC
>JBAWBE010000536.1:0-19209 GCA_049589635.1 Terriglobales bacterium | reverse complement strand
GCGCAAAATGGCTGAGCGCAAGGTTTCGATGCGCCAGGTCGATGGGCCGATTGGTATCGGCAGCGCGGTTGGGGCGGCTGCCCGTGAAGAAGGCTGGTCTCCGCTTCTCACCATCACCGCCGCCATTAGTCTTAACCTCGGCATCATGAACTTGCTGCCCATCCCCATCCTCGATGGCGGAGTTATTTTGCTGCTGATCATCGAGAGCCTGATGCAGAAAGACATCAGCCTGGCCATTAAAGAGCGCATTTACCAGGCGGCCTTTGTCTTTCTGGTGCTCTTCGCGGTGATGGTGATCTACAACGACATCGTGAAGACGTTGCCGGGCATAACACATCTGCCGTAAGAAGCGGAGTGACGGGCGCCCCGCCGGTCCGGCGGGCGCTCGCTTACCCCGAGTTTCGGTCTTCGGTCTGGGGGTCTTGACCGCGACCATCCCTTCCATTACGTTAGTGGCCTATCCCATGCGAGTTAGTTCTCGCGTTCTAGAGTGTCGTGTACGGCGCCCCGGTTCGAGTTAGTCGGTCGTGTCAGCGAAAGGGGAATCGCATTATGCATGTGACAAAACTGGCGTTGGCATCGGCCATCCTCGCATCCATCCTTCTTCCTCTGTTTGCAGTGATCGCATCCGCACAGACAGAAAGCGTGATTTTCAACTTCAGTGACTCAAAAGACGGTGGTCCAGCAGGACCGCTCATTTCCGATGCCGCCGGCAATTTCTATGGCACGACGTTTGGGGGAGGAAGTGACTTTTGCCAGTTTGGCAGCTGCGGAACTGTGTTTGAACTCTCTCCCTTGGGAAACACGTGGACGCATCGAGTCCTGTATGAATTTGGCGGCCCCGACGGCGCGGAGCCTCTGGGAGACCTGGTCTTCGACACGTCCGGCAATCTCTATGGCACAACTTCCGCGGGCGGCACAAACAATTGCGGGGTAGTGTTCGAGTTGTCGAGCGCTCCCGGTGGAACCTGGACCCAGAAGGTGCTCCATACGTTCACCAAAATCCCGGACGGCTGTTCACCTGCGGGGGGCTTGACCTTGGACGCTGCCGGGAATCTTTATGGCATGACCGAGTACGGTGGCACAGAAAAATCCTTAGGAACAGTTTTTGAATTGATGCCCGACCCGAACGGCCTGTGGACTGAAAAAATCCTCCACACATTTGGGGAGAGGCCATTGGATGGGGCCAACCCGTGGTACTCCGGCCTGACCTTCGACTCCGCCGGGAATCTCTACGGCACCACTGCGTCCGGTGGCGCATACACCTGGGCCGGCACGGTGTTCGAGTTGACTCCCATGAAAAGCGGCCTTTGGTCCGAGAAAATTCTGCACAACTTTGGACGTGACTATTACAAAGAGGCCCAGCCCGAGGGCAATCTCGTCATCGACGCGCGGGGCAACCTCTACGGTATGACTACCTGGGGGGGATATTATTCGGCTGGGACAGTGTTTGAACTCTCTCCTGATCCCGCCGACGGCGGGTGGGTTGAAACCGTGGCGCACAATTTTGGCCGCGATAGAACAGATGGGACGTCTCCTCAGGGTCCCGGTTTAATCATGGATGCCGACGGCAACCTCTATGGCACTTCAACCTTTGGTGGCATCTACGACGGCGGCGTGGCTTTCAAGTTATCCCGAACGCCGGGCGCCGTCTGGGTCGAGGATATATTGCATAGTTTCGGCAAAGTGCCCGATGCCTCCTCTCCATATTCGGGAATGATCTTCGATTCCGCCGGCAATCTTTACGGGACAACCTTTGCCGGCGGGTACCAGGGGTCCGGAGCAGTGTTCGAAATAATGCATGCAAGGGTGGAATGAGCCCACTTTGATGGTGCCCTTGGCCAGCCTAAGAGCGACTCTCCGAAAACCGAGACAGTCCCGACGCTTCTTACAATGCAGCCCACGTGCTGGGAACCGCCCCAAACTGCTAAAATAAAGATTCCCTATGGCTGAGATTATTCGTCGAAAAACCTATACCTCCTCAATTGGCGGGGTCCGCGTCGGCAGCGATGCACCAGTTATGGTGCAATCCATGACCAATACCGATACCGCGGACATTCCCGGAACCATCCAGCAAACCGCCGCGCTCGCGCGCGCGGGCAGCGAAGTCGTTCGCGTCACCGTCAATAATGACGATGCGGCCAAGGCGATTCCCTACATCGTCGAAGGGCTGGCCAAGCAAGGTATCAGTGTCCCTATCGTCGGCGACTTTCATTACAACGGGCATCAGCTGCTTATTAAATATCCCGAATGCGCCGAAGGGCTCGCGAAGTACCGCATCAATCCCGGCAACGTCAGCGTCGGACGCAAGAACGACGACAACTTCCGCACCATGATCGACGTTGCAGTCAAGCACCAAAAGCCCGTGCGCATTGGAGTGAATTGGGGTTCGCTCGACCAGTCGCTGCTGACGAAGATGATGGACGAGAATTCCCTGCTCGACGAACCGAAAGAGGCGCGCGAAGTGACCATGGAAGCGATGGTCGTGAGCGCGCTGAACTCGGCCAAGCTGGCTGAGGAGTCGGGACTTCGGCCGGATCAAATTATTCTTAGCGCAAAAGTCAGCGGCGTGCAGGATTTGATTGACGTGTATCGGCGACTGGCTGAGAGGTGTAGTTATCCTCTGCATCTTGGACTGACTGAAGCTGGAATGGGCGCGAAAGGCGTTGTTGCTTCGAGTGCGGCGATGGCCGTGCTTCTGCAGGAAGGCATCGGCGATACGATTCGAGTTTCTCTCACGCCCGCGCCTGGAGGCGACCGCACGGAAGAGGTTCGGGTGGCGCAGCAGATTCTGCAATCGCTCGGCATTCGCAGCTTTACGCCACAAGTTACCGCCTGCCCCGGCTGCGGACGCACGACCAGCACATTCTTCCAGGAAATGGCGCAGCAGATTCAGACGTATCTGCGCGAACAGATGCCGCACTGGAAAGAGAGCCACAATGGAGTCGAAGAGATGAAGGTCGCTGTCATGGGCTGCGTCGTCAACGGCCCCGGCGAATCGAAGCACGCGAATCTTGGCATCTCACTGCCGGGAACGTTCGAGGAACCGAAGGCTCCTGTGTATGTCGATGGGCGGTTGTTCACCACGCTTAAGGGCGACAAGATTGTGGAAGAGTTCACGAAGATTCTCGACGACTATGTTGAGTCACACTACGCCGCGAAGGAAAAGGAAGTCGCGGTCTAGCCGACTGCGGCAGCACTCCAATCAGCGTTTAGGACGGCCGACGTCGCGGCGGATCATTTGATTTCCGCAACCTCGTACAGATATTCCACGAACGATCGCACGGCGCCGTCCATCCCCTGCACTTTGGGATTCTTCGACTCAATCACATAATATTCATCCGGCGCGTGCGCTCCATTGCCATGTCCCAGGCCGAAATGTCCTGCTGCCAGACGCAGGGGTTCGTCTGTAAAAACATAACCCGGCCACGAACCGGCGCTGCGCGGCAAAACGATCGGATCGATGCTGCCGCGTTTGTACACGGCGGTCTGCGCGCGAATGAGTGGCGCATCGGCGGATGTGCTATTCGGGTCGTAGCCGCCCGTCATATTCACTTCGATGTCGCCAAAGCCGTGTTTCGCGAGATGAGCCTTGAGCGCGGCCAGCGCTTCGGTCGCCTTCATGTCAGGCACGAGGCGCATGTCGATCTTCGCCACTGCGCGATGCGGAAGAATCGTCTTCCCGCCCGGACCTGTGTAACCGCCTACCAGTCCCTCAATATTTACTGTGGGCCGCGACATCAGCAATTCAAGCGCTTCCTGGAAATTCACGTCGTGCACCCAGTGCTCGACTCCCAGCTGCTTCTTGGCAACTTTCTCATCCAGCCGGCGAGCTGCTGCTGCAATCATGGTCTTTTCGGCGGCTGACATCGGTCGAGCTTTGTCGGCAAAGCCCACGATCACCGGGTCGTTTCCGTCCGCTGACACTAACGTCGCCAAGGCCTCGACCAGGTGCCAGGCCGGGCTATCGAGTCGCGCCTTGTTACTCGAATGAACGTCGCGCCGTGGCCCGCGACCCCAACGTTCTCCACTTGAAACGAGTTCAAGCTCGACGACGCCCTTCGCGCCCAGCGTCATCGTCACTGTGCCATCGAGATCCTGCTCCGCCGACGGCATGAAGATTCCCATGCACGGCCGCAACGCAGCCATTACTTCCGGCCGGCGCACGATCTGCGGAAAATGCGGCGACCCAATCTCTTCCTCGCCCTCGGCCACCAGCACAAGGTTCACGGGCACCTTACGACCCGCCGCGCGGATCGCGTGCAGCGCGGCAATAAACGATGCCTCCGGCCCTTTCTGGTTGACCGCTCCGCGGCCCATGACCACGGTTCCCAGGCCGGGTTTCTCAACCAGCGCAGCAGCCCAGGGTGGCGACGACCATTCCGACGGATCTACCTGCTTCACGTCATACATGAAGTAAAGTCCTAGCGTCGTGGGCGCGCCCGCATCGAGCTTGGCGAAGATACCGGGCTGGCCATCAGTCGGTATTTTCGTGACGTCGCCGAAGCCGGCGTCACGCAAAAAGCGCATGGTCAGATCGCAGCCCTCGGTCACACCCCGGTTCTCAGCGGCGATCGACGGCTGCTTGATCCATTCCTGTAGCCGTTGGACGGCCTCGTCGTGGTGCTTCTCGATCTGGCTCCATATGGGATCGAGTTCGGGTTGGTCGCTGCGTGCTGTTCTTGACAATGCCAAGGTCGCGGCGCCCGCCAGGGAGCCATGAAGGAAGGTTCGTCGGTCCATGGGCCGAGAGCATAAAGCAAACTTCGGCTTCCGTCCAGACGCGCGCGAGTCTGATTCTCGTCATTCTCATCGAGATTGTTCTCGCGATGCACCGAGCGAAGGCTCTCAGCCAGCGTCGACCCGAGTACGGAGTAGGGATCAACGGCGCGCCAGTAGGGATGAAAGAGAGCTGGGTCTCCCGCATGCAAATGTTGAATTCTCCGTGGCGAACCATGCTCACCATTCTGGCAGGCCAGCGTCCGATAGAGGTTATGCACACGAGACCTTCAGGGGGATTAGATGGAAGGTGTTCTGCAAGACGCTCGTTATGGGGTGCGGATTCTGCTTCGCCGGCCGGGGTTCACTGTTGTCGCAATACTGGTCCTGGCGCTTGCGATCGGCGCGAATGTGGCCATCTTTGGATTTATCGACGAGGCGTTGCTGCGGCCGCTGCCCTACCGTGACCCTGACCAATTGCTGAAGATTTGGGACGCACGGCAGTCGCAAATCGACTCCCGCTTTGAAGCCTCGTATCCTGACTATCTTGATTGGAAACAACAGAGCCAGGCGTTCAGCTCGCTCGCAGCCTACAGCACGGGAGGCAACAGCATCCTGGCGGGAGCGAGTGGGCCGGAGTTAATCCCGGTCGGACGAGTGAGCGACAATTTTTTCCAGACCCTCGGCGTCTCCCCGATCCTCGGACGAGTGTTTCTGAATGGAGAAGAGCTGGCTTCATCAACGAAGTATGCGGTCTTGACCTATGGCTTTTGGCAGCGCCGCTTCGGCGGGAAACAAGACATCGTCGGCCAATCGTTGACCCTCAGCGGCGAGCACGCGACGATCATCGGCGTGCTGCCGCAGGATTTCCAATTCGCCCCGAGAGGCGACGTGGATCTCTACCTCACGCTGCGTCCGACGGACGGCATGCTGAGTCGACGCAACCTGCACTGGATTCATCCCTTCGGGCGGCTCAAGCCGGGCGTCTCGCTCGCGCAGGCGCAGGGCATGATGAACGCGCTGGCCGCCAACCTTGAGAAGCAGTATCCCGATTCCAACAAGGATCTGCGAACGGTGGTCATTCCACTCTCGGAGCTCATTACCGGACCGATCAAACCTATCCTGATGGTGCTGATGGGCGCCGTAGGAATGCTGTTGTTGATCGCGTGCGCCAACGTTGCCAACCTGCTGCTGGCGCGGTCGGCGACACGGGCCAAGGAAATCGCGCTTCGCTCGGCGCTGGGAGCGGGGAGATGGAGAGTGATCCGACAGCTGATTACCGAGGGAGTAGTACTCGCGGCGGCGGGCACGGTGGTGGGTATGGTCGTCGCAATTGTCGCCACGCGATGGATGGTTGATGCACTGCCCCAGGCGATCCGCCAAAGCATGCCTTATCTGCACGCCAGCGTCGAGCCGCGCATTCTGGTTTTTGCGGCCGGGTTGGCGTTGCTGACCGCGCTGCTGTTCTCCTTGCCGCCTGCTTTGCGGCTGTCCGCGCCCACATTGAACGATGCGCTCAAGGAAGGCGGGCAGCAGTCGAGCGCGAGCTCGTGGAGGAGAGTCGGGTCTTCTTTGGTGGTGCTGGAATTGGCAGTCTCTGCCGTGCTGCTCGTCGGGTCAGCGCTGTTGCTGAAGAGTTTGTTCAGGTTGCTGAACGTGGATGCAGGCTTCAACGTGAGCCGGCTGACCACGTTCTTCGTATTCCCCGACAACAAACGCTACAACCTGGACCAAGAGGCGATCGTGATGGAGAAAAACCTGATCGATGCGCTGCAGGTAGTACCGGGCGTGTCAGCAGTGGGGTCGACCAGCACGCCGCCAATCGTCGGAGGCAACACCAGTCTGTTTCGAGTGGTAGGCGCACCCATGACTCCGCGGCCGTATGAAGCGAACAGCCGCACCGTCGACCCTGGGTATTTCTACACCTTGCAGGCGACGCTGAAGTCGGGGCGCTATTTTGATGGACGTGACGGCGCGACTGCGCCGCAGACAGTAATCATCAACGAGACGCTTGCGAAGATGGCGTTCGGCACCGACGATCCGGTCGGCAAGCAAATCGTGTTCACGTATAACGCGCAGCAGAAGCCGCGTCAGGTCATAGGAGTACTACAAGACGTGCACGAGGGAGCACTCGACGTGGAGGACAAGCCGGCTATCTATACGCCATTCGCGCAGGACCCAGGCAAGATCTTTGCGGTGGTGGTGCGTTCGACCGTCGATCCGAACTCGCTCCGCCCCGCGCTGGAAAAGGCGGTGCATGACATCGATCCGGGCATTGTTCTGTACCAGATGCAGACCATGGAAGACTTGATCGCCCAGTCGCCTGCGGCCGCGCTGCATCGCTATCCGGCATGGCTGATCAGCGTCCTCGCCCTCACCGCGTTGTTGCTGGCCGTAGTGGGCCTGTACGGAATCGTGTCTTATTCGGTGAGCCAGCGGACGCGCGAGATCGGCATCCGCATGGCATTGGGCGCCCCTCGCGGCAACGTGCTCAAACTCATTCTGCGCGATGGTGCGCGGCTGGCGGCAATCGGCATCGGCGCGGGCGTCATCGCCGCGGTGCTGGCTGGATACGTGCTGCGCAGCTTGCTCTTCGGCATCAGACCGTGGGATCCCGCTACGCTCCTGATCGTTACCGCGATCCTCTCCGGAGTTGGACTGTTCGCCAGCTACATGCCGGCGCGCCGCGCGGCGCGACTGGACCCGATGAAGGCGCTGCACTACGAGTAATCTGCCAGAAGTACGCTGCCGCAGTCCGCGAGTCGTTGCGATGTTCCGCCGCGGAAGATGCCCTCGTGACAAGCGCCACGGGGGCGTTCCGAATTATTGATCTCCAAATTATCAAAGACGAGAAACAAACGTCCGCCGGACAGGAAAAACCCCGCCGTTCCAGCGCCCGAGGGCCGTTCTGAACCCGAAGCCTCGTCCATTGGTAACCAAAAACTACAAATTAGGACATACCCCCGCTGGCAAACTCTTGCGCCTCTGAAAACCGGAGTACTGCCCGGGTGGTCTGTATTGATCAGTTATCCCCGATCTACGGCTTGATACTGGGGATACACCTTTCAAATCGAAGTGGGAGTTCCAAGGGGATACAAAAATGTTGCAAGTCAAAACCGTGCTTCATGAGTTTGCAATCCGCAGTAGGCTTCTGGTTGGTGCAGCAGCCTTGCTGGCGACCTTGGCCTTTGTGCCAACGGTGAACGCACAAATTTCCATCAGCGTAAATCCGCCGGTTTGTTCTTACGGCTACTACGACTATTCACCGTACGGCTGCGCCCCCGTTGGGTATTACGGGCCGGGCTACTTCCATAATGGGATCTTCCTCGGCGTGGGACCATGGGCAAGCTGGGGCTATGGCCACGGCTGGGGCGAGTATCGCTTCCACGGTGCTGGTGGCGGACGTTACGTCGCTGGCCGTCGTGACGGCGGCTTTCATGGAGAGAATCGTGGACACGAACGCGCAGTCAGCGCGAGCCACCACGACGGCCCCCACGGCAGACCTTCCACAACTCACTCACATGCGTCGGCATCTCATGGACGCCCTTCCCCTTCTCATGCCGCAGCAAAGCATGGCGGTGAGGGTCATGGTGGTGGCGAACATCACTAGAGCCTAACTGCTAAACCGGGCAGGTTTGTGTGTGGAACAATGAAGCGGCGGAACAAAACAGTTCCGCCGCTTTGCATTTTGCGGCACCCTCGGTCCGAATGTGCCACGGGCGGAGACTAGCAAAACGGTCTCTCAATCAATTACCGATCAGAAATGTCACTTGAGGTCGGTCAGACCGAGCTTTTCAGGAGGGGCCGTACGATTGGGGTGGGAGACGGGAATCGAACCCGCAACCGTCGGAGCCACAGTCCGATGCTCTACCAAGTTGAGCTACTCCCACCGTAGAGTTTGATTATAGCAACTTGCTGGAGGACAGTGCCTCAGCGAAAGGCTGGAAGAGTGTTGAGGCGTGCGCGGACAGGAGTGTCCGCGCTACACGGATCGTCCTATCCGGATCGGTGCTCGCGTTCGATTACCGGCCGACTATCGACCTACTCCCATGTACTGGAATCCCATGGCGCGCAGGCGCGAGGAGTCGAGCAGGTTCTTGGTGTCGATGATGATCGGGCGCTTCACCAGGTGGCGAATCTTGGTGAAATCTAGCGTCCGGAACTCGGACCAGCCCGTCGCCACCACCAAGGCATCGACTCCTTCAGCCGCCCCGTAGGCGGACTCGCAATACTTGACGGTGCCGTTCAACTGCAGCTTCGCCTCGGACATCGCCACCGGATCGTAGGCGCGAACGCGCGCGCCCTTGGAAAGCAGGTTCTGCGCCAGTTGTACGGAGGCCGATCCCGCGACCGAATTAGTATTCGGCTTGAAGGCGAGACCGAGAATGCCGACATCTTTGTTCTGCAAGTTCTCGAGTGCGCCGGATACTTTCTGCATCAGGCGCTGCACCAGGTTTCGATTGACGTCGCGGGCAGCATTCAGAATCTTCAGATCGACGCGGTTTTCCTGCGCGAGTTCGGTGAGCGAATCCATGTCGCTCTGCGCAAAGATTCCGCCCATGCCGGCGCCTGGCTGCAGGCAGCGCGGCGCAATTTTCTTGTCGAGCCCAAGTGCCAGCGAAAGGCTAACTGCGTCGGCGTGCACGTGCTCGCAAAGGCTGGCAATCTCGTTGATGAAAGAAATCTTGGTGGCCACAAAAGCAGTGGTCGCTTCGCGCGCCAGTTCGGCCGTTTCGAAGTTCGTGACCAGCACAGGAACGCCGCGCATCACGAGGGGATGGAAAATTTGCTTCAGCGAACTTACCGCCTCGCTTGACGCGGTGCCGAGAATGATGCGATCCGGCCAGTTGAAGTCTTCTACCGCGCAGCCGTTGGTAAAGAACATGGGCTGGCAAACCAGAAGACTTTTCAGTCCATTTGCCTTAAGCGCTTTTTCAAGGCGCGAGGTTGAGCCTACATGCACGGGCGTGACGACAGACAAAACCTGAAAGCGTCCGGCCGAGCGTGCCAGGCGCACGACAAGTTCTTCCAGCCCTTCAGCCGAATCTTCGGCGAGAAAAATAACCTGCGCCTTGCGCGCCAGATCTTCCGGGTCGGCGGAATACGCGAGTCGTCCCGAGCGCACATTGCGCCGAATTACTTCCTGGAGATTCTTTTCGAAAAAAGGAATATTGCCTTTGGCGACTTCCATGATCTGCGTGTTGTCGGCGTGACAGCAGCAGACGGGCGTGCCGAAATCGGCGAGGCACGCAGAGATGACAGTGGCAAGATAGCCGGATCCGTAAACCCCAATTTGCATAAGCACTCTTCCGATCTTGCACGGTCAACTTCTGTCTTTATCCATCGACATCTGTCGACCGTTTTCAGATCTTCATCGATCGTATTTCGATAACCGCAGCCTGGGATCCGGCGCTGCTTTCGAGCCCGTAAATCTATGGTAATCCTGCTATTCCCATTAGCAACCACGGAGAAGTACATGAACTTTCGAGGGCGCAAATTGCCCGCCGGTTCCGGGTTTTGAGGGGTTTTGCTGGGGCACAAAAAGGGACTGTTTACGATTTCGAGGACAATTGGCCCCGTCCCAAGGGTAGATGAGCGAGATCCTGCCAGTGCCCATCCGCCTCGCGGACGAACATCAACTCATCGAGATGAACCTGCCGTTTGCCGTTAAATCGCGCCCAGCGCTCGCGCGCCACGACCGCCGCCCGCCGCGCTTCTTCATCAAGTTCCGTCTTGAGGATTGTCAGATGCGGGATGTAAGGCCAGATTTCCTTGGACTGAAGCGTCTTTTCGAACTGATCGTGCAGCTCGCGCATGCGATACGCAGCGCGCTTCACCTGAATGAACACCGTGGGAGTGGTAGGAAGAAAAGTCTCCACGTCGCCGAGTTCAACATCGAAAGGAATAACGTGGCTACAGATGTCTCCCAGAAACTCGAGCGCGGCCGCCTCGCTGGAATGCAGCTCGCGGGGCGGAAGAATCGTCAAGTGCGCGGGCATGTGAGACATCGCCGGATGCAGCTCCTGGCGGAGCTTTTCGACAAATTCACCCACAGGATTGCGAACATAACTGACCAGCGCGTAGCGTGAACCGGACATGATGTCGACAGAAATTATATCGCGAGCGCGGCGTACGGACCCAGTGCACGTTGGGGGAGTGTCACCAAGGTCACGTCCCATGGCTGGCTACGAGAAAAACCGGCACGATTCAACATGCCACATTTGGCCGCAGGCAGCGTCGTTTTGACAGCCCGGACCATGTCGGATTCTGATTCAAATTACCGCTGGCGAATTCGCATAGCCGAAGGTGAGTCGCAATATGACCATCTAGGGAAGCGGCTTGCCGAGCGTCCGGCCATTTCCCTGCCCCAATCACGATGAAGGTCACGCGAACGGAGCACCACATCCGGGCTCCGCAACCTATCGCTTTTGATCGGCGTCAGTCTCTGCGGGCCTACGGACTGACATGAGCGCACTCCGCAGGGCAGTTGTGGGGCTAATGAGTAACAAGCTCTTTGTAGCAGCCACCTAACTATGTCAGGGACGGTAACTTGTGCTCCTCGGATAAGGTTGGGCATGCGACCGGACTTCAAGAGGAATCGAGCGAAGGCGAAAGGGCGTGACAATTTCGTTACCTAAAAGAACGGACAGATATCATTCACTAAGCACCAAAGTAACTGCAAGCAGGTTGAATCCTAAACAAACAGTTAAGAGTTATGTTCACATGAAGATACACTAATGTTCATGCCATTGAGGAGGCACGAACCGGGAGACGTCCCCATCGCTTTGGGAGCGTCAACGGAGAAGTGAGATTCTGTTTATGCATTCTCGACTCCTCATCGTTCGCCACACTCTTCTATCCCTTACCTTCGTATTGCTATACCTTCTGCTCAACCGGCCCGAGGTAGTTTTATTTTCCCGTATGGGCGTTGTCGCCTGGTATCCCGCGATCGGCCTCGGCATGGCTCTGATGTTAGGAGTCAGTCCCTGGTATGCGCTTCTCGTTTGTGCTTCTGACGCCCTCGCCGGCATGGTCGTGTACGCCGGGCCGGCCTGGTCCTTCAGCAATACAATCGATGCCGCCGGGATTGCGGCTTGTTATGGCTCGGCGGCATACATACTCCGCGGCCCCTTGCAAATCGATCTGGGCCTTCGTCGGCGCCGCGATGTGATCCGGTATGTATTGGTAAGTGCGACCGCTGCGACGGTCGCGACGTTCATTGGCGTCGCCTGTCTTATTGCGGATCGAAGCATCGCCGTGAGCGAGATTAAGTCTTCCGCTATAGGCTGGTTCCTGGGAGATGCCATCGGATTGGTGGGCATTGCGCCGTTTCTTCTGGTTCATGTTTTTCCGCATGTTCGGAATTGGCTTTCATCGGAGCCGTTTCAAGAGCAGCCTGTCATAGCTCGATCACGCGCAAAGAGACTCCTTCTTCCCCAGTTTGCGGAAGCGGGCGGACAGATTGTGACAATGTTAGCGGTCCTCTGGGTCATGTTCGGGACCACGGATGGACGCTACGATCATTTCTACTTATGCTTCATTCCGATCATCTGGATCGCGATGCGGCAAGGAATCCGGCGGGTTGTTACCGGACTCCTGGCGCTAAATTTTGGAATTGTAGTCGCCATGCACGTGTTTCCCCCAACTCCGGGTCAGTTTGCACAAGTCGGCTTGCTCATGCTCGTGCTGTCCGGGGTGGGATTGATCGTAGGATCTGAGGTCAGCGAGCGGCATCGCTTAGCCATCAATCTGGATGAACGGAACACCTACTTAGACCTGCTTATACAAAATAGCCCGCTCGGAATCGCTGTTCTTGATCGGCAAGGGTCGGTTGAGCTGGCGAATCCGGCTCTCGAAAAACTCTTCCAATACGACCGCTACGAACTCGCTTCCATCGATCTCGGAAATATCGAGACAGCCGACGGCCAGGCCAAGGGTTCCGTACCAGTGATTCCGCAGGTATTCGCGGGAAACGCGGTACACACGACTGTACGGCAACGAAGGAAGGATGGAAATACTCTCGATTTGGCGTTCCATGGCGTTCCGTTGCTACTAGACAATCAAGTGCGGGGAGCTTATCTGATCTATCAGGATATCTCGGAGCAAATCAAGGCAACCGAGGCGCAGCGACAGCATGCGGAGTCATTGAATCAACTAGTCAAGGAATTGGAGCTCCGCACCAGACAGATGAGCTATTTGAATGAAATGGGGTCTCTGCTGGAATGTAGTGGCAATGTTCAGGATGCTTGTACCGTCGTCGCCGACTCAATACAGAAGCTTTTTCCGGAGGCGCGTTCTGGAGCGCTGTACCTATTCAGATCATCGAGAAACCTTGTCGAGACGGCTGCCCGATGGGGTGCGACAAACACTTCAGAATCGACCTTTCTGCCGGATGAATGTTGGGCGCTCCGTCGCGGTCAACCGCACTGGAGCGACTCTCCGGGACGCGGCATCAGTTGCCAGCACCTGACTAAGAAATCAGGCCCTGAATCTCTGTGTGTGCCGATGGTCGCACAGGGGAACACAGTTGGAGTGTTTCATCTCGAATTCGACCCTTCAGAAATGGGTTGTGATTCTTCCACACAGACTTTTCGGGATCCTCGCCAGCAACTGGCCATTAGCGCGTCATCGCAGATTGCCCTTTCGGTTGCCAGCCTGCGACTGCGAGAAACACTTCGGGAACAGTCGATTCGCGATCCCCTCACTCACCTCTTTAATCGGCGATTTCTGGAGGAGTCACTGACCAGGGAGCTCGAACTGGCGAGCCGCAAAAGGCAAAGCGTTGCCGTTCTTTTCCTCGACCTTGACCATTTCAAGAAATTTAACGACACCTTTGGTCATTCAGCCGGAGATATGGTACTTCAGTCCATAGCGGATCTTTTTCGCACATTCTTTCGTTCGACGGATATATGTTGCCGCTATGGTGGCGAGGAGTTCGCCATTGTTCTTCCTGAATCGTCTTCGCAAGACGCGGCCATCCGTGCGAACGAATTGCGTTCTGAGGTAAAGCGCCTTCGGCTCCGGTACAAGAATCAGGCTCTTGGCCCTCTCTCACTCTCCGCCGGCGTAGCTGCATTTCCAGAGCATGGCTCATCATCGGAAGAATTACTCAAAATTGCGGACCAGTGCCTTTACCAATCCAAAGCCCGCGGCCGGGATTTAGTCACTGTAGCTCATAGTCTTCAGTCAACCCATCCCACAACTGACTAACTTGAGGCGGAGGGAATCTTCAAGTTGCGAGAGTCACATCCGGCCGAGCGTGACACCGCCGGTGACAGTTTTGGGGAAAGACGATCCAGCACATCGGATCGAATCGGTCTGCCCTAGTAGTTCAACGAAATGACAATTGTGTCGTTGTAGGCCGCAGCCGTTAGCCCTGTTTCTCCGGATGGAATGCGGCCGTAGACGGTATAGTTCCGCACGGTAGAGGATATGGAAAGACTGTAGCTATCGCTGACGACGACGGTACCGCTGGTTCCGTCGCCCCAGATTTGCGACCGCGCGATGTCGGTGTAGAGATTGTATTGAAGAGGAACTGCGGATCCCGCCATTGCCCGGCTGGAGAACGAACCGTCCCCTGCGCTAAGAAGAAGGCTGTAACTGACCGCATCGCCCGAGTTGCCAGTGCATGAAACTGAAATAGTACCGCTGGTATCTCGATTCTGCCCAAGGATCGGATCATAACTCCCAAAGGCAACGCCAGTTGTGGATACTCCACAGGAAACTGCCGCATCAGCCGTTGTGGCGAAACATGCAATGCACAGCACCATGATGAGAAGTTGAGCGCGATGCGGCTTCATCACTTCACCTCGCAGTTGATCGGACCAATCCTCGGCAATAGTTCGTTAGTGGATTGAGCCGCCACCGTTGCGGTACAGATGCGGTCGTCCCAGGTCACGTCCAGGCGCGCGGGAAACGAAATATCAGTAAATACTTCTCCGCGTAATGCAACACGATAAGTTGTCGGGCCTTCGTTGACTCTGACTTCTGCTTCCTGAGGTACATCCAATCCGTCTGGTGTTCTGAGTTGAATCAGAGCGCCCTCGACCGGAGTAGTCTTGAATTTAAGAAGCACGCCACTTCGAGTCATCGGCGCCACTGTCTTTTCCGCCAGATCCATTTCCAGATCGTGGCGCTTGAGTCGGCCGTGCACGTCACGAACAAGTTGGTGGTGGTAATCGCGTCGCTGCCGCCAGAACTGTTAGTAGTGACAGGGTCGTAAGAGCCAAACCCCAGCGGGTTGGCGGCGATCGTGCAGTCACCGGAAACGTTGGCGGATACAGCCATGTTACTGGTAGCGGTTGCGGCAAAAGTGACGTTTCCAATTCCCGACACGATGACTGCGCACGCAGTCAACAGGATGGTTCGAAAGATTGTGTTCATTGTTTCTTTTCCTCGCTGATTTGGAGTTGTTCATAGCCTCGAGCAGTTTGCCCAATAGAGGTCGCCTCGACAGCGCCCGTACCTGGGATTGCAAATCGGATACCACCGCGGTTGGAATGACCTTCTTTGCTAAATGCAAGTTAGCGCGTGAGTTGGACCTGAAGAGGCAAAGCGGCGCTGCCGGACGCTGTCCATATTCCAAACAACAATGTCAGGATTCGATAGACGAACTAGGAGACAGAGCCGCCAAGCAGGCTTTCCATCGCCTGCGAGAGGGCCGCGGCGTTGATTGGTTTCGAGACATATCCGTCGAATCCAGCGTCCAGAGCCTTTTCCCGGTCCCCGCGCATGGCATAGGCCGTGACCGCGAGTACGGGCAAGCCTGCGAGTTGAGGATTCTCGCGAACTTTTTTGATCACGCCGAATCCATCCAACTTCGGCATGCCAAGATCCAGAAGCAGAATATCCGGCGGCGACGCCTCGATCATCTGCAATGCTTCTTGACCATCGCAGGCTTCGCTCACCTCGTACCCTCGCAGCTCGAGGAGTTCGCGAATCAACTCACGATTAACGGCGTTGTCCTCGGCCACTAGCACTCTTTTCATACCTGCCTCGTCATGCTCGCCCCGCACTCTTAGCCACGGCCTGCCGCTGCAATATCCTTCTTACTTCATTTGCAAGCTGCTCTTGCCAGGTTCCCGCTTTCTGAAAGAAAGCTTGGGTATTCTGGCGGAGCAATTCGACGTCCGCCTTGGTTAACGTCTTGCCCGTCATCACGAGAATCGGCAGGTCACGCAAGGCTGGTTCCCGCCGAACATGCTCAATGACCTGAAAGCCATCCATATCCGGCATCATGAGATCGAGTAAGACGGCCTCTACCTCTTTCACGCGTAGCACTTCGAGAGCCTGCTTGCCGCTCTGGACGCTCTGCGTTGCATAGCCGGCAGAACGCAGAGTCTCATCGACTAGTTCCAGCGTCTTAACGTCATCGTCAACCAAAAGGATCGAGGGGCTGCGCTCTGCGTGTGACCTGACGTGCTTCTTGATTGCCTCCAGAAGGGCAAACTTGTTGAGCGGTTTTATAAGATAGTCGGTCGCTCCGAGCGCAAATCCCGTTTTTTGCTGATCAAGAATGGAGACGATAATCACGGGAATGTTGCGGGTTTCAGCTGCAGCCCTCAGCCGCACCAGACAGTCGAAGCCAGTCGCTCCCTTCATGAGCACGTCGAGCGTGATGGCATCGGGAAGCAATTCCCGCGCCTTAGTCACAGCCTCGACGCCGGAATCGGCAAATGCGACGCGATATTCCGTCTCCAGATAACTCGCCAACAATTCTCGCGCGGGCGCTTCATCGTCCACGATTAGGATGAGGGGCTTGCGAGAATTCTCCCTCTCCTGCACGAGGCCGACCGCCGTTTCCTGCGGCTCGACCGAGTGTTCGGCTCTTGTCGCGCCTCGCGGAAGCGTAAATGTGAACCGGCAGCCCTTTCCCAGTTCGCTTTCCAGGCGAATTTTTCCACCCTGTTGTTCCACCAGTCGCCTCGTTATGGCCAGTCCAAGCCCAGTGCCTTCGTGTATTTCACCTGGCGATCCATCAACCTGCCGGAATTCTTCGAAGACCATGCCTTGGTCCTCGGGCCTGATGCCGATGCCCGTGTCCGTCACGCAGAGAGCTACCGCCGCTCCGTCGTCGTAACAGTGAATTTCGATTTGACCACTCTTGGGTGTGAATTTGACCGCGTTGCTCAGCAAGTTATACAGAATCTGCTTGAAGCGAATCCGATCGGCGCAAACAGCGCGCTCAGTTTCAATCCGCTCTTGCACTTGAATGCTCTTGGCCATGGCGAGCGGCCGTATTGTTGAAAGCACTTCAGGCAGCGCATCCGCCACGAGAAAGTCTTCGCAGTGAAATTCGAGGAGCCCAGCTTCGATCTTTGAGAGGTCGAGAATGTCATTGATCAGTTGAAGCAGGTGAACCGAGCCGGTCTTGATGTGGTTCACAAAACGTTTCTGCTTGGGATTCAGTTCGCCCGGAGTCTGGTCGGCCAGTAAGTCGGAGAATCCAACGATCGCGTTCAGCGGAGTTCGCAATTCGTGGCTCATGCTGGCCAGGAATTTGCTCTTCATGCGCGTCGCCCGTTCTACTTCGCGGTTGCGGACCTCGAGTTCGCGGTTCGCCGCAGCCAACCGCTCCGTAAATTCTTGCCGCTCTTTCTCCGCGCATTTTCGCTCGGTGATGTCGACGGCGATGACGAAGCGCGCCGGTCTGCCCGCGTGTTCGAATGATGATGATGTAATTTCGACCGGCATCAGGCTGCCGTCTTTTTTTCGGTGCTGCCAGATGCCATGTTCTTTTTTCGTGGCATCCAGCGTCGCGAGATTTTCCATGAGCCCGGGCACTTCTTCCGGCGGCCGAATGTCGATGATCGTCATCGCCAGGAACTCTTCTTGCGAGTATCCATAGGTTTCGATGGCAGCCCGGTTCACCGCGAGAAAGTGGAGGGTGTCGATGTCATATATCCAGGTGGGCTCTGGATTCAGTTCGAACAGTTTGCGATGGCGCGCTTCGCTTTCGGAAACCCTGCTTTCGGCGCGTTTTCGCTCAGTGATATCGCGTGCCACAGCGTAAATCGCGTTTTGCGAGGGCTCCGAGATCGCGTTCCAAAGCAACCATTTGTAGGAACCGTCTTTGCACAAATAGCGGTTTTCAAAACCAAAAGTTATTTTGCCACTTTGCAATCGATCCGTTTCGCGCCCAGTCAAGGCGCGATCTTCAGGATGGATAAATTCAAATCTCGGTTTGGCCATGAGTTCTGCCGTCGTAAAGCCGAGAGTGCGTTCCCAACTGGGGTTCAAGCTCTTGAAGAAGCCATCAGAGCCGATGATGCAAAACATATCGACCGATAACTTGATGAATCGGTTGCCGGTGTCGAGCTGAGAATAGAGCGACCCCATGAAGACGCTCAGTCCCAATCCAAGCCCAAGGAACACCAATCCCAGAAGCCAGACGCGTTTCTCAACATCCCGAAGGCCTTGCTGCAATGCGCTTGCGGGCTTTTCGACCAACACACCCCAACCGGATTGGACGGATGTTGCATAACTCACAAAGCGCTTGTCAATCTTGTGGCCGACGTGTTGATCTTGATTCCGGGCTGAGGCCAATAATTGGGCTGAAGCGCGCGCGTCCAGATCCGTATCTGAATGGAAGTCGCCGCTGCTCTTGCTCACTCGGCGGGCGGCCACATCGCCCCGTTGGTCGGCCAACAGAATTGTCCATCCTCCTTCAACCCTGGTTTCCTCCAATTGTTGGCCGAGTCTCTCCAGGCTGTCCGCGCCCATGAGTATGGCGACCACTCGGCCATTCTCATCCCGGACTGGCACGGCAATAGCGACGACCATTTGGAAGGGTGGAACCGCTGACTGATACACTTCGGAAATGTAAGGCCGCGCGTCGCGGCTTACACCTTTGTACCAATCGCGATGCGCGAAGTTTTGGCCAATCATCGCCGGCTGTGCCGGATAAATGGCGCACATCTTTCCGTCGACGTCATACATGCTGACAAAAGAGAAATCTGGCCGCAGCGACGCTGCACTTTGCAAGTGCCACTTCACCAGATCCAGATCGTTCTTTGTCCAGGCTTCCCGAAGAGTGCGACGGGTTGCAATGGATTCTAGAAGAATGGTCGTTTGACGAAAGTGTTCATCAACTAAGGACGCAGAGATGCGTGCGAGTTGGCCGCTTTCAGTCTCGGCCTGGGTCTCACTTTGGAGTTTCAGAATTCTGTTAGCCGAATATGCGAAGAGCGCAATCGGCACGACCAGCAGCAGCAGGAACAGAAGAAAAAGCCGCCACCGGCTGTTTGAAACCCAGTTCCCTAATTGAGCTGCTGTCTTCACCGAACCTTCCTTAATCGGCACGTTGTCGCATAGTCACCGTCCAGTTCCACACGCGAGCCGTTATAGTCCGGCGATCGCACCATGGGACTTGACGCCTACCGTCCCGTTCCGAACGAGCCGTTCAAATTCGTTAAAAATATGCGGGTCCCACCACCCCTTCGAGACCTCTTCTTTCATCATCAGTAGAGCCTCGGCGACCGTGAGTGCTTT
>JBAWBE010000535.1:0-6704 GCA_049589635.1 Terriglobales bacterium | reverse complement strand
GATGTTGTCGTCAGGTAGAAAGGAGATCAGAAGCGAGAAGCCGTCGAGATTGCCGCCGTGCTGTACATACTTGTGGCCACGGTATGTCGTAACAAACAGGCCCATTCCGTAGTTGGCGTAGCCAATCTCGGGATCGACATCCGAACTGCGGATCACCATCTGTGGTGTCGTCATCTGACGAATGTCAGCCTGCGAAATGATCTGCTGGTCGCCATGTTTGCCGTGATTCAGGTACATGAGCAGATACTGGGTCATGTCGGAAAGATTGGAAACAATCGCGCCCGCAGGTCCGAGAGCGGGATCGCCGGGATAAATCGGGGCTTCATGAGCCACTTCGTTATCGTCTTTGCGATAGGGATGGGCCACATCCGCTGCGGACTTAAAAGAAGCGCCGAAATCGAAGTTCGAACTCGTCATGCCGAGCGGTTTGAAAATGCGGGTCGAGACCGCATCTTCCCAGGTGCTTCCCGCGAGCTTGCCGGCCATATAGCCCGCCGTCATGAACATCAGGTTGTTGTATTGGAACTCGCGGCGCAAATCGCGGTTGGGTTCAAGATAGCGAAGCCGCGAGTACATGTCTTCACGAGTCAGATCCGAACGGTACCAGGTCGCATCGTGCCGCGGCAGGCCGGTGCGGTGCGTGACCAGGTCGCGCGGAGTCACGCGGGCAGTAAGCACGTCGTCAGAGAGCCGGAAATCGGGAAGGTATTCGCGCACAGGTTTGTCCCAGTCGAGCTTCCCTTCGCTCGCCAGGGTGCCAAGCGTAGCCACCGTGAAGGACTTGGTGATCGACGCGATAGGAAAGAGCGTTTGCTCCGTGACGGGCAGATTGTTTTTCACATCGCGCAACCCGTAGCCCTTGCTGAGGACGACCTTGCCATCTTTGACGATGACGATGGCCGCACCGGGGACTTTCCAGTCGCTCATAACCTTCTGAACGTAGGCGTCGAAATCCTTGAGGTCGAGGGAATTCGCGGCCAGCAGCGAAGAAGACAGAAACAGAAAGACCAACGTCAAACGAAGAAAAACGCGTTTGCCCATGAAGCCTCCAAAAAGCCAGCAGTTGTCCCACGCCGCCGAAGGGCGAGGCAAACCGTCACTTTCGAAATTGGAACCAGGAGGAATTCAACCCGTGTACTATGTGCTGGACACACATGGTCAATTGCTGGCGCTGGCACTCGATGGTTGCAACAACACTTGTTGTTCATCGAGCGTTCGAACTTCCTGAAAAAAATTCCTCAAAGCGGCGTAATTCTTTGCATTCAGAAGCAGGATATCCATATTTAGCGTCCGCCGCAGCTTTAGCGCACCACCGTTCTCGTTGCTCGCTTCCGACGCGTACACAACGAGGCCCCTGTCTTTCTTTTGTGGCGCAGGCAGGTTCTGGATCTGCCAGCCCGGAGGGAGTTCGATCGTTACATCATCCACTCGCGCGAAGGGGAATGAGATGTAGATGGGATGTACACGGTCAGTGTGTTCGAACAAGTGCTTCTCCGTAGCACAAAACAAACTAATCGGCAGAAACGAGCGGTGCCCGGCAGACGATGCCCACCCGGGTACCTTTAGAGAGAAAATCGCGACCATCGAATCGGAAGAATTCTTCCACTCGGGCGCCACCGTCAGTTCAACCTCAGATGAGGCTGGGATCCAGTCCTTAACTTCATCTTCAAGGGATTTCTTGCGAGCTGTGTCATCGGCGAATCGCTCCTCCGCGCGGCGCCGGGAGCATTCCAATCCTGTGAATTTCACCGTCAGCGTCCCCTCCAGGTCGCCCGTGTCGATGAGTTTTAGCCGCGCCTTACGCTCTACGACGGACTGAGAGCTCTTGGGAAGTGTGGTCGTAACCCAAGTGCCCCCATTTTTGTCGAGTCTGTATCCGCTGATTCCCGTCTCGCTCCATGGCAACATGCCAAATGAAATGAAGGGCGATCCCGGATCAAGGTACAAGTCGTGGCCATTGAGCTCCACCAATACAACGTTCGAGCCTAGGCGGTTTCCATCCATCATTTCGGCGTCGAAGAAGTAACTCGACCGGTCCGACACCCAAACACCCGAGGCTTCAATGCCGGCGGCGCGCACGAGGGCCAAAAAAAGCCAGTTCAACTGTATGCTCGTTCCATGCTGCAACTTCCACACCTCTTCGACGTTTTTGGGCCACTTCTCCTTGTCGCGCTTCTCCTCCTGCGCGGTCTTTTCTTCCTCGAATGATATGTTGCGGATTCGCTGCACACGGGCATAGATCTTCTCGATCTTCAATTCGTTTGAATCACTGGGAGAAACGATCTCGCTGACGGCCTGCTCCATGGCCTTGCGTTTGTCGATGTACTCATCCAGCCAGGACTCGCAAATCTTCCCGAACGACTTCCAGAACTTGTCAGAATCCGTCTCGGTCGCAAGGGCGTAAGTGAAATCAACTCGGGCCTTCATCTCGTTCTCGGGCGGCATGAAATCCTCAACTACGAACGCAGGTATGTCATGCACCTCAAGATGGATATCGCGCCTCTCCTGCAGCGGGCGAACGCCCAACGGCAATCCGTTCCAGTGCACTTTGAGTTGGAAGCGCGCAGCTGGCTTTAGCGAAAACGTCGCACTTTTGGTGAACAGTTCATCGCTGATAATCCAGTGCGAATCGAAAACATATTCTGAGCTGAATTCATTGCGGTAAGAATATTCGACGATGCAGCCGACCGTGACCTCAGGCATGGCGAACGTTTTTGCCAGAACCTTCACTCCCCGCGCTTTTACGATCGTCTTGTCGAATGGCTTCCCATCGAAGTTGATGATCGAGCCATCTGGTTTGATCGTTCGCGCGTGGAACTTCGTGATCTTGAGTTCACCCTTCCAATACGGAATCTGGACATCCCCGTACTTGCGGCCCTCGTCGGTAAGAATCTTGACGCGAACATACTCGTCTTCATGAGTACTCGATTCATTGTCGTCGCGGTCAACTTCGCGAAACAAAATAATGGCGGGTGCTCCCGGAGCCTTTGGGTCGCTCGTCATCTTCAATTCGTCCGCGGACGGCGGCGGAAAATCGATCGCTTGCAGGCAGTTTGGAATTCCAAACAAACCAACTAGGAGCGAGACAAAAACGCAGAGAGAGAAGGAACGGATAGGTTGATCGGACATGATCGAGTTAGCCCGTAGCAGTATCTTCCGAGAAAAGCCCGAAGCGCAATGAAAAAAGGGCGCGATCGCTCGCGCCCCCGCTTCTTCGATCTGAATACTAACTTTGCCTTAGTCCCTGACGCCATCCATAAACGCCCGCAGCTTGCGCGAACGCGACGGATGCCGCAGCTTGCGCAGCGCCTTGGCTTCGATTTGGCGGATACGCTCGCGCGTGACCGCAAACGACTGCCCGACTTCTTCGAGCGTGTGCTCCGAGCCGTCTTCCAGACCGAAGCGCATCTTGATGACTTTCTCTTCGCGCGGCGTAAGCGTGCGCAGGACCTGTCCTGTCTGGTCCTTGAGATTGACGTTGATGACGGCTTCTGCCGGCGAAACCACTGCGCGGTCTTCGATGAAGTCGCCCAGATGCGAATCTTCCTCTTCGCCAATCGGCGTTTCGAGTGAGATCGGCTCCTGCGCAATCTTCAGCACCTTGCGGACCTTCGCTACCGGAATATCCATCCGCTTGGCGATTTCTTCCGACGTCGGTTCGCGCCCCAATTCCTGCACCAGCTGCCGCGAGGTGCGGATCAGCTTGTTGATCGTTTCGATCATGTGGACGGGGATACGAATCGTACGCGCCTGATCAGCAATTGCACGAGTAATTGCCTGCCGAATCCACCACGTGGCATAAGTCGAGAACTTATACCCGCGGCGATATTCGAACTTGTCGACAGCCTTCATCAGTCCAATGTTGCCTTCCTGAATCAGGTCGAGGAATTGCAGACCGCGATTGGTATATTTCTTCGCGATTGAAACGACGAGTCGCAGGTTGGCTTCGATCAGCTCACGCTTCGCCTGCTCGGCGTCCATGTCCCCCTGGATGATCTCGCGCTGTGTGCGCTTGAGCTCCGGGTACAACAGGCCGGCATCGACTTCGAGCTTTTCGAGTTCGCCGCGAACGGCTCGCGACTGCTTCTTGTATTCCTTGCGCTGCTCTTCGCTTCGCGTCTGCTCGGCGCGCTTTTCCAGGTTCTGGATCTGGCGGTCGAGCGAACGCATGCCGTCGACCGTGCGGTTCACGCGCTCGATCAGGCGTTTACGTTCGTTGTTAGTGAAGCCAAGGTTGCGCACCGCCTGCGAGGTTTTGACGATGGCGCGCGCCAGGTTGAAGCGGTACCGGCGATGATCCTTAGGCCGCTTCTTGGCATTTACGTCGGCATACTTTTCCTGCAGAGGCGCGACTTTCTTGTACGCCTTGTCGAGCAATGCAATCTTGTCAAGAAATCCCTTCAATCGCTTTTCAACGATCTCTTCGGTGATTTCCTCTTCGTCGAAGGTGACCAGCTCCTTGATGGAGCGGACGCCTTTTTCGAGGTCCTCGCCCAGGGCGAGGAGTTCGCGAATCACGATGGGAGAGCGCGAAAGCGCCTTCAGGACACGGTTTTGACCGCGCTCGATGCGCTTGGCGATTTCGACTTCGCCTTCGCGCGTGAGCAGCGGCACGGTTCCCATCTCGCGCAGATACATGCGGACGGGATCATTGGTTTTTTCCAGGGCCCCGGGGGTTAGGTCGAGTTCGACGTCCTCCGATGCCTCATCCACTTCTTCGAATTTTTTTTCCAGATCGGTCGAAGGCCCTTTCGAGCTTTCGAGTACATCGATTCCTTGCGTTCCGATCGTGGTTAGCAGATCTTCCAGGTCTTCAGGAGAGTGCACATCGTGCGGGATAAGGTCGTTGACCTGGTCATAGGTCAGATATCCCTTCTCTTTGCCTGCGTCGATCAGCTTTTTTATGTCGTCGAACTTATCGTCAAGTGCCAAAACAGGTTGTCCTCAGGACGCCCGCCGATGCCCATTCCATCAAGCCATGCCTGCTGGAAACTACGGGCCGTGCGAACGCCGAACTTGCAGCGGTGGGATTGGTAAGGAGTTGTGCGAGAACGCACAAACCCTAGAAGTATAGCATTTTTGATGTCGCGCCTGCCAGTAGCTGAAGGATTCCTCCCTCAGCCGCGAAACGCCCTGCAAAGCCGCTATCTCTTTTCCCGCTACATTGTTAGATGGCGGCGGGGCAGGTTCGGTTCCAAGCCCCCTTTCTCGCTCAAGCGTGGCGCGGGCGCCAAGCCCGCGAAATGCCGATCCCGGTTCGCCCTGTGCCCGATTCTCTTAGGCCTCGATCTTTGGGCGCGAATTGGGCAGGTTCTAACTCGCACGGCCCGCAGTCTCGTCCACTCCGGGATCGGCCAAAGCCCGCTTCAGGCGGATCCTTTCCTGCAAAAGTGCGTGTTGATCCTCTTTTGAAAGGCCGGCGCGCGACACGCTTCTTTGCACCTCCTCAAGCCGTCGCCGGAGGCTGATTCGGCGCAGCGCCCGGATCGCGCCTTCAACGGTCTCCGGTTTCAGTTCTTCCTCTTCATGCATGAGGATTGACGCCAGTAGCCGCCGGTCCTCCTCGCTCTTCGCGAGTTCGAGCGGCTCGCTGCTTTCCGGGCCACTCGAAAGCAGAGCGGCAATTAGCGACTCCGACGCCAGCCCTTCATGGAGACGCTCAGATTCCAGCGCATATTGGGCCTGGCGAGAGGGATCAAATTCTTCATCGGTGCCGTCGCGGGCCGAAGTTCGTTCTCCGGTGGATTGCATCTGCCGGGCTGACGCCAGCGCGCGGATGAGCACCCGCTCGGCCCCGGTGATCTGAGCCACTGAAGATTCCTTAACTGCGCTGGCCGAGCGATTTGTAGCCGTATGTTTGAGTTCTTGCCGCAGCACGGCCGAATCGATTCCCAGCTTCTGAGAAATCTCCATGGCCAACTCATCGCGCACAATCCGGCTCGGCACGCGCTGAATGTGGGGCAGAAGATGATTGACCGCTTTGACTTTGCTCTCTGGGCTGCGCGCCCCGAACTGTGCTCGCGCCCGATCAATCAGATAGTCAAAGTACTTCTGCGGATTTTTCAGCTTCGCCCGATAGGCGTCTTTTCCTTTGCGGCGGATGAAAAGATCAGGATCGAATCCTGTCTCCAGTGACAGCACTCGAATATTGAATTCCTCCTCCACCAATAATCCAAGCGTGCGTTCCGTGGCGCGCGCGCCCGCGGTGTCGGGGTCGAAGTTCACGATGATGTTCTTGGAGAAGCGGCCGAGCAGTTTGGTTTGCAGCTCCGTGAATGCGGTCCCGGAACTCGCGACCACATTATGGAAGCCCGCCGCGAAGACGGAAATGCAATCCATTTGCCCTTCGACGAGAATCGTGTAGTCCAGCTTTCGAATCGCTTCTTTAGCAAGGTCGAGGTTGAAGAGCACGCGCGACTTCGAATAAATCTTGGTTTCGGGAGAATTCAGATACTTCGGGCCGGCTTTTTCGTCGGTCGCCAGCGTGCGGCCAGTGAAGGCAATGACCTTCCCCTGTTCGTTTGCGATGGGAAACATCACGCGGTTGCGGAACTTGGAATAGATAGCGGAAGAAGCCTCGAGCTTCGATCCACGGACCTCGCGCTTGGAGCCATCTAAATCTGACGGCGGTTGATCGCCGCTTGCGCTCAGCGCGTCTTCGTCGGCATCCGACGCCTCCCCATTCGCGTCGGAAACTTTTATTG